>JBEBJD010000339.1:0-8103 GCA_040080075.1 Hyphomicrobium sp.
AGAAAACGACGCTATTGCCCCTGCCGCCGTTGCCATCGCGCACACAATCGCGCAGCTATGAAGCGGGCAGCAGCTGGCCACTTAAGCCGTGGCTTCTGGCGGTTAGCTTGGGCCTAATCTTTGCCGATATTCTTGCGGTGCTGGTGCTTCAATCCGGGGGATTATTGCGCCGGCAAGCGCGCCGGGCGGGAGTGTCGCAAAACGCTTCGCCAGGTGCTGCAAATGCGGCTCTTGTGGTGCTGATCTTTGCCGCACTGCTAACCGGCAGCGAGCCCTCTGATGCTCAGACGAGCGGCGCGCCATCTGCGGCGGCGGATAAGGCGGCGCCTGCGCCACCGCCGGCAGAAATTCCCAGCTACGCACAGGCTGCCACCGGCCGGATTACACTTGGCTATGTTCTGACCGGCGACAAAGAAACCGATGACGTTAGCCGCCTGGGCCTGTCGGGCTTGAGCCGCGTGCTTGAAATCCGATCTTCCGTAGAGCCCGGCGAACCCATCGGCGTTGATGTTGCCCAAGATGAGATCGCATTCTTTCCGGTTCTGTATTGGCCGGTCTTGACGAACCCGCAGCCATTGCCCGAAACGGCGCTCGCCAAGATCGACGCCTACATGAAACAAGGCGGGCTCATTATATTCGACACCCGGGATTATCAGACGGGCCTGCCATCGGGCATGGCCATGGCGGGAGAAACCGGCCCTGCGTTACAGCGCTTGCTCGGCCGGCTCGACCTGCCACGGCTCGAACCCGTTCCAGAAGGACACGTTCTGACCAAATCATTCTATTTGTTGCGATCGTTTCCTGGCCGATGGGACGGCGGGCAACTTTGGGTCGAAGCCCAGGACAGCAGCAAAAGCGACGACGACAGCCGCAAGCCGCGTCACGCCGATGGCGTCACCTCGGTCATGGTGACATCAAACGACTTTGCTGCCGCATGGGCTCTCGACAATCGCGGAAAGCCTGTTTACCCGGTCGTGCCCGGCGGCGATCGACAGCGCGAGATGGCATTTCGCACCGGCGTCAATATCGTCATGCATGCATTGACGGGCAACTACAAAGCCGACCAGGTGCACGTGCCAGCCCTGCTTGAACGATTGGGGCAATAGGACCAAGCCATGAACTGGTCGATTGATTTTGCGCCCCTGTTACCCCTCCCCTTGCTTTGGGCGGCGGCTGCAATCGCGGCCGTTCTTATTGGCTTCCTGATCTACCGGCGGTCGCGCGGTGCGGGCCTGCGCGCGCTGGCGCTAATGGCGCTGATTGGCGCCCTCACCAACCCAGTGTTGCGTCAGGAAGAACGTGAAAGCCTGTCCAACGTTGCCGTCGTCGTGATGGACGAAAGCACTAGCCAGGCCTTGGCCAAGCGCCCTGAACAATCGGCATCGATCAAGGCCGATCTCGAAAAGCGACTCGCCGGTATCAAGAATTTAGACGTCAAATGGACGACGGCTGGTAAGCCAAGCGAACATACAGCGCATGGTACAGCGTTGTTCGACGGGCTCAACAAGGCCCTTGCCGATACGCCACCTGACCGGCTGGCCGGTGTCATTTTTATTACTGATGGCCAGGTGCATGATGTGCCCGCAACAGCTGCAGCGCTTGGCTTTGCAGCCCCCGTGCATGCTTTGCTTACGGGACGGCCAGGGGAATTTGACCGCCGCATCGAAGTCTTGAAAGCACCGCGCTACGGCATCGTCGGCCAATCGCGCGACATGGAACTTGTTGTTCGTGAAATGGGCCGGATGCCAAATTCGGGTTCCGAAGCCTCAAAAACGGCGACGCTCAAAATCCGCAAGGAGGGTAGCCCCGAGGAAACCCGGGTCGCCGAAATCGGCAAACCGATTACCATCGAGATGCCTTTCCCCCACAGCGGCACCAACATTCTCGAAGTTGAAATGCCCGCTGCGCCGGGCGAACTGACGCCTGCCAACAATCGCGCCGTCTTGTCGGCGGAGGGTGTACGCGAAAATCTGCGCGTGTTGCTGGTCTCGGGCGTGCCGCACGCTGGCGAGCGCACCTGGCGCAATCTGTTGAAATCGGACGCGGGCGTCGATCTTGTACATTTTACAATTCTGCGCCCGCCCGAAAAGCAGGATGGCACCCGCATCAATGAGCTTTCGCTTATTCAGTTCCCAACCAAGGAATTGTTCTCTGACAAGATCAAAGATTTCGATCTGATCATTTTCGACCGCTACGAACATCGCGGCATCTTGCAACTTCTCTACTACGACAACATCACGCGCTATGTGGACAAATCAGGCGGTGCGCTGCTGGTCGCGGGTGGCGACGACTACGCGGGCGAGCGCACGCTATTTCGCACGCCACTGGGGCCCGCCTTGCCCGCTGCCCCAACGGGCCGGGTCATCGAAGGCCCGTTCAGGGCGAAAATCACCACAGACGGCGCCAAGCATCCGGTGACGTCGGCGCTTCCAGGAGTCGATGTCAATCATCCTGAAGCCACGCCAGCGTGGGGCCGCTGGTTCCGGCAGGCAGAAGTCACAACGGGAAGTTCGGGGCGCACGGTTATGCAAGGCGCCGAAGACAAACCGCTGCTTATTCTCGACCGCAAAGGCAAGGGCCGGGTGGCGCTACTCACCTCGGATCAGGCATGGCTGTGGGCGCGTGGCTATGACGGCGGCGGGCCCCACACCGATTTGCTGCGCCGCCTCGCGCATTGGCTAATGAAAGAACCGGAACTGGAGGAGGACCGTCTTATCGCTACTGCCTCGGGCCTCAAAATCACTATTGAGCGCCATTCGATGGATGACAAGGTGGAGCCCGTCACCCTGATAAGTCCGGAGGGCGAAAAGAGCCAGATTGTGCTCGACCCGGCAGGACCAGGACGCTGGCGCTCGAGCCTCGACGTGAAATTACCCGGTCTCTATAAGGCAGAAACGGCAGCGCAGACCGGGCCGTTAACTGCGATCGCCGAAGCCGGATCGCAAGATCCACGGGAAATGAGTGAAGTCACCGCCACACAAGAAAAGCTCGAACCCATCACTCAGGCCACCGGTGGCGGCGTGTTCTGGACCGCCGAGGCCGCAACCAATGGCGCAAGTGCCGCACAAGCGCCGGCCGTCGAATTGCCGCGCATTACCTTGATGTCCAACGCAACCAGGCTTGCTGGCTCGGGCTGGATGGGACTCAAGGATCGCGAAGCCTTTGTTACCCGGGGGGTCAAGCTGACGCCCCTGTTTACGGGACTGCTGGCCCTGTCGGCGCTCCTAGCGCTGCTGGCGCTCGCCTGGTGGCGTGAGGGCCGCTGATACCGCCAGTTCGGGCTGCAGCACAATTTTCGTTGCTGTTCCCTAGGTACCTTGCCGGTCCCGTAGAGTTACCTCATTCTGCACATGGTAAACTTCTGCCGCCCCGCCGCACTAAATCGCCTTTGTGGCGGTGCGGCAGTGGGGTGGGTGTGGCCACATTGCCGTAGACCTTGATGCCGGATTGCACTTGCTATTGTGGTGCGGTGCAAAATAACATTGGATGTCGAGTCTAAAGGCATCTGTCAGGGTGCAACACAAAGGGACGCGAACGGATGAACTATCAGGCCTATGAGCTGGCACATGCCATTCTCTCGCCTCTGAGGCTGGGTGCTGAAGCGCTAAAATACAGCGTAAATTCGCCATTTAACCCATTTTCGGCGACGCCGTTGGGCCGCACCATGTCGGCCGCGTGTGAGTTTTTTGAGAATGTTACACGCCGTTACGGCAAACCATCCTTCGGGATCAACGAAGTCCACACCGCTGGCATTACCGTGCCCGTGTCTGAAGAGATCACGCTCAGAAAACCATTCTGCAATCTAATCCACTTCAAGCGTGACCTAAAGGACACGCAACCGCGGAATGACCCCAAGGTGCTGATCGTGGCCCCAATGTCGGGCCATTACGCAACACTTTTGCGCGGTACCGTGCAATCGATGATCGAAGAGCACGAGGTTTACGTCACCGATTGGGCCGATGCTCGCGAAGTGCCGCTCACAGAAGGCCGCTTCGATCTCGACGACTTCATCGACTACTTGATCGAATTTGTGCATCACCTGGGTCCCAATACCCACATCATGGCCGTTTGCCAGCCAGCCGTACCAGCACTGGCTGCCACCGCCATCATGGCCTCGCGCAACGATCCATTACAGCCTGCATCGCTCACTATGATGGGCGGGCCGATCGATACGCGCCGCAACCCCACCGCCGTCAATAAATTGGCGCAGAGCAAACCCTTGTCGTGGTTTGAATCGAACGTGCTGGCACTGGTACCGTTCCCCCATGCGGGAGCCATGCGACCGGTTTATCCGGGCTTCATGCAGCTCACCGGGTTCATGACCATGAACCTTGAGCGCCACGTCAATGCGCATAACGATCTGTTCAATAATCTTGTGAAGGGCGACTGCGACAGCGTCAAAGCCCATCAGGACTTCTACGACGAATATCTCGCCGTGATGGATCTCACGGCTGAGTTCTATCTGCAGACCGTCAAGACCGTTTTCCAGGACCACGCACTTCCTGACGGCCGCATGATGCATCGAAGCGAGCGCGTTGATTGCTCGGCCATTCGCAAGACCGCAATCATTACCGTCGAGGGTGAGCGCGACGACATTTGCGGCATTGGCCAGACGCAAGCCGCACACGACCTGTGCACCAACGTACCACCAGATGAGCATTTCTATTATATGCAGCCAGGAGTCGGCCATTACGGTGTATTCAACGGCACCCGCTGGCGCACCGAAATTCAGCCGCGCGTGCGTCAGATGATCCGCTCGGTCGAACAGCGTCGCGCGGGGCTGGGACCCAAGAACATAGCCCCCCCGACCGATGGCACCGGTTCGGGCAAGGCACAAAGCGCACGTGATGCGGCCAAGGATTGGACCGTGATCACCGGCTCAAAACGGGCTCCCGCCGCCGAGTGAGTAGCGGCGTGGCGGGGGACTTAGTTGGGCACGGGATCCACCAAGACTGCCGCGCCGCGAGCGGCGCAATTCAAAAAATCTTGGCGCATATTTGGCACAACAGCCTTCACCGGCCTTACCTTGGTGACTGCCGGTATCCTCCCACCCGCTCCCTTCACTTAGGTCCGCCCGCCCCATATGGGGCTACGCGCGACGGCGAGGGAATGGATCCGTCGGCATAGAAGTCGTAGCGATAGCCAATCGTGAAGAACAGATCCGTCGACGTTTCCTGTACGGAGTTTTCGTTCAAATCGGTCCAGCGCGCGCCGACTTCCAGTTCCAAACTGAGATCGCGCTGGACATAATAGTTGAACAGGACCGACGGCATGATGCTGTATTCAATCAGGTTCGTCGCATCTCCGGTGCGGTAGCCCAGCAAGAGATGCGGACTGACCTTCAAGCTGTCCATCACCGGATAGCGGGCGCTGAGATCAATTGCGTAGTAGTTCGAGGTGTCGAGATCCGCGAACCGCAGTCCGGCAATCAGAAGGTCGTCGGAAGCCAAGACACTGTTGCCGATGATTTGCGCCGAGTAGAAATACTCGTTTCCAGTGCCGGCCGTCGCAGCAATTCCACCCGATGCAGGCGTGCCGGTGAAGTTGGTCACGGTGGCGTCGGCGCTCACCTGATACGTCGCCGACAATGGCCGGGAAAATCCAATCGACGCTGACGTGAATGAGGCAGTCCGGTCAACGGCCAGATCCTCTACTTCGGCCAGCGTCTTCTCTTTCAGCAAATCATAAAGCGTATGACTGGTCTGGCCCTGCAGCGCCGTCCAAGTCGAGAGGTAGGGTGATTTGCGATAGTCATACGTGCCATGCACGAGGGTATCGCCAGCAAGCTTCCAGGAGCCTGTCAGGATGGCGGCATTCAATTCCTGGAAATGAACATCGTAGTCGACGGTCGCGAATGCGGATTTCTCACTGTCCAGGTAGCGCAATTCCGCGCCGATGGCCTGCCGGTCGAGGATCGAACGGTCCCGCTGCTCGATGGCAAACAACGTCGCATCGAACCCGGAGAATGAGCCGATGTCGACACTTAATCCATAGAACAGCTTATCATCTAAGAACGGTTCGTCGCGCCGGCGCTGCACGGGCGAGCCAACCACGGCATTGATCCGTATAGGCTGAACACCGGTGTAGCTGAAGACACCCCCATCAAAGCGGCCAAGCACGCCACCTGTATTGCGCGTTTGGCGCCCCACTACTCCTTCGAGATTCCAATCCCGCACAGCCGTGTCGAGATAGAGCGCCGAGATGCCGATCAATTCCCCCTCATCACTGTCAAAGGCATGCTCTTCAGTGCCCGAGAATCGCAACTTGGATTTCACGCCATTCCCGCGCCACGTGGCGACAGCATCGAGGCTGGAGAGGATTTCGTTCTGATGCGTTTCACGCTTTTCGAGATCCTCGTTTGGATCAACAGGCAGACTTGGATCGCGCAAAGTACGGAAGCTGTCATCACGTATATAGGATTGAGCCGCACTGCCCGATACGGTCCAATTCTGCGTTCCATCATCGGGCTTATCGCGCGCAAGTTTGGGCGTCTTCAGATCCGTCTGTTGACCACCCCCCGAAGCTGTCGCCACTCCGGCAAGCCTCTGGCGAACCCGGTCCGCCCCTTCGCCTGCCGGGTACCTTACGAGATAATCCTCATATTCGGCTTGGGCCTGGGCAAGCTGCTTGCCGCGTTGGCGCGCTAGTCCCAACAGTTCCTGAGCCTCGGGACTGCTTTCAGTCTCGGGCAGTTTTAGAATTTCTGAAAATTTTGCGATGGCTTTGCCCAGATCACCTTTTTTCAAGGCGCCGCGCCCTTCGTCCATCAGCGCAGCCGCACGCTGCTTCTGGTCATTGGTCGCAGTTCCATTTGCTGCATGTCCCTTTCGCACGGACACGCCGCTGACACCGCCCGGTTCTGCTGCCGTGACGGTCGTCGACCAAGACCCTATTGCGCCCTGAGCGGCAAACCGGGCGGGACATGAGCTGGGAGCATTCTTGCCAAAGAGCTTAACGACGATGCTTTGGAAATCCTTTCCCTGTGACACTTCATAGTTCACCGGCTCGTCAAACTGCAGACTTAGGAAGGGGCCGGCCGCATCGCCCGCTTCGAAATCAATGGCCCGGATATGTGCAAATTTCGTCTCTGGTGCCCGCACAGCTTCGCGGCGCGACAGCACTTCGGCCGAGGCTTGCGCAAGGTCGATCGGACGCAACATGATGCGCAGTTCTTGACCGCGCAGTGCCGGAAAGTGGTTGAGATAGCGAACGCGGAAATTGAAGCCAATACTCAAGGCCGTGCAGTTCTTCTGGTGCGAGACCTGAACACCAGACAAGACACGGTCGAGGGCCGGCTCGGCCCTCAGGTGGGTACCCGGTACGATCCCGCTGGCACAGAGCAGAGCACTTGCCAAAACTAACTTTGCAATAGTGTGCAGTCGCATCATTAGTCCCAGCTCCGGGTCGAATTATGACAAGTCTCGCAAGCCGCCGACGTTCGCGGGTGATCGTTCGGCTTCCCCTCCGCGATTGTGCCGTTGTGACAACTGGCGCAACCACTGACGATTCCAGTGTGGTTCATTTGGGCGCCAGAAAATGTCGCCGTTCCCCGGTGGCAGGTCTCGCACGGTTGAGTTGAGGGCAAGTGCCCCTGGTTCTTGCCCGGTGCTGTTGTGCCGTTGTGGCAGGATGCACAGCCCGACGTGATCCCCGTGTGTGAGAACGAGGCACCAGCAAACGAAGTTGTGCTCTTGTGGCAGGTCTCGCAAGCGGCCGACGTTTGCACGTGGCCTTGGTTCTTGCCGGGTGCTGTTGTGCCGTTGTGGCAGGACGCACAGCCCGACGTGATGCCCGTGTGGCTGAAGCGGGCGCCAGAAAACGTCGCCGTACTCTTATGGCAGGTCTCGCAAGCGGCTGACGTTTGCACGTGGCCCTGGTTCTTGCCCGGTGCTGTTGTGCCGTTGTGGCAGGATGCACAGCCCGACGTGATGCCGGTGTGTGAGAACGTGGCACCCGAGAATGTTGACGTGCTTCTGTGGCACGTCTCGCACGCGGCTGTCGTCTGCACGTGGCCCTGGTTCTTGCCAGTGGCCGTCGTGCCGTTGTGGCAGGACGCGCAACCAGACGTGATGCCGGTGTGTGAGAACGTGGCACCCGAGAATG
>JBEBJD010000196.1:0-7972 GCA_040080075.1 Hyphomicrobium sp.
CCAGGGTGGCATGACACAGCTCGGCCGGGTTCTGGCGGCAGCGCGCGACGAGGGCCATGCAAAGAAGGTCAACGCCTTCGTGTACGTTGGCGATGCCATGGAAGAAAATATCGACGGCATTTGCGCGCGCGCGGGCGAACTGGCGCTGCTCGGCGTGCCCGCTTTCCTGTTTCAGGAAGGCCGCGATGCGAGGGCTGGAACCGCCTTTAGAGAAATCGCGCGCCTGACGCGCGGCGCGGCCTGCAGCTTCGATGCCGGCTCGGCTAAGCAACTGAGAGACCTGCTGACAGCGGTTGCTGTTTACGCCGCTGGTGGGCACAAGGCACTGCTGGCCCTGAGCAAGGGTTCGAGCGGGGCGGGTGCGCGAATGCTGCTCACCCAATTGCCGCGAGGTTCATGAGGCACTGATGGGCTACCTGCTACTTGGCCTTGCTGCACTTATACTGGCGCTGTGGGGCTCTGATGTCTTTACGCGGGCCAATCCTGCAACGCTCGCCCGGCGTCTCAAGATCCTCGGCGGTGCCGCTGCGCTGGCCGTGGCAACGCTGTTCTTGGTCCGCGGGTTTACGGGTGTTGCGCTCATGTTTGGCGCATTGGGTGCATGGTTGTTGGGCTGGCAATCGGGATTTGGAGGTTGGCCCGGATCTCAGCCAGGCCCCGCGTCGCCGCGGCAGACGTCGCAGGTGACGACAGATCACCTCGATATGCAGATTGATCACGACACGGGCGCCATGGACGGGCGCGTTCTCAAAGGCATGTTCCGGGGGCGCTCGATTGCAAGTCTCAAGCCCGTAGAGTTGGCGCACTTGTGGGCCGACTGCCGGTTCGTCGATCCGCAGTCGGCGCGCATTCTCGAGGCTTATCTAGATCGCGTCCATCCAACGTGGCGCGAAGACATGGCGCGCGGTGAACGGGAGATGGCCAGCGGTCCAGACGGGCGCATGTCGCCGGACGAAGCGTTCGAAATTCTCGGGCTGCAACAAGGTGCGAGCGCCGACGATATCCGGTCCGCGCATCGGGAACTCATGAAAAAGATGCATCCCGATCGCGGCGGCTCAAACTATCTGGCCTCGAAAATCAACGAAGCCAAGGATGTGCTTTTGAGTGAATAGTTAATCGGTCTCTTTGAGACGGTCCTGAACGTCAGCTGAAGCGAAAGGCCGCCAGAGGCTCCAAAGTAGCCGCGCCGGAGCCTCGCTCTGAAAGGCTGCCAGGCCGATGGTCATGCCGATGTGTCCGTCGCGGGGCTCGCCGGTATAGGTGCCAAAAAGGCGGTCCCATACTGATAGGTTGAACCCATAGTTTGAATCGTGTTCGTGGCGCAGCACGGAATGATGCACCCTGTGCATATCAGGCGTCACAATAATTGTACGCAACAGCCGATCGAGTCTAGCGGGCAGGTTGATGTTCGAATGACTGAACATTGCGCAAGCGTTCAGCACGATTTCGAACACGAGCACAGCCAGTGCTGCTGGTCCAAGTGCCAGCACCCAAACGACCTTATAGAGCATCGACAGCCCTATTTCGATTGGATGGAAGCGCAGTGCCGTCGTCACGTCGATGTCAACATCGGCGTGGTGCACCTGATGCAGCCGCCATAGAACCGGTATTTTATGTGACAGGACATGTTGCAGCCAGACCGCAAAGTCGAGCACGACAATGGCAAAGCACAACTCGAACCAATCCGGCCAGTCTACGCTATTAAACAATCCCCAACCATTGGCTCCGGCCAGTTCAGCTGCGGCCAGCGCGACCAATGGCACGGCCGTCGCATTTGCCAGCAGGGCAAGTCCGCGGACCGTAGCAATGCCGGTAGCAACGACGCTGAAGTTCGTCGTCCATCGCCGCCACTTGGAATAATTTAGTGCCCGCTTTGGGATCACCGCTTCGAGACTAGCCAAAATGAAAAGTACGATAGCAAAGGTGGCAAAGCGAACAACGGGCTCTGAAATCGAAACGGGAATGTCCATTATTTGTTCCGGGTTGGAGCTGTGCGGGAGGATATGGCAAACGCCCACACACGTTCTGTTATTTGCGGACTGGACTGCGGTCCCGATGGCGCCCTCATCCGAGTGTCACGCCAGCTCGGCCAGCAGGCACTTTAATAGACCGAAGTCGTAGCGCCCGCCTAGTGAGGCGTGGGCCGGGCCGAGCTTTCCCGTTTCCAGCGTGTTGAGACATTCAAAGGCCGCAAGTATTTCCTCAACCTCGGTATCGTCAAGCCCTATGACCTGGCGTGCCTCCACAAGTCCCGCTTCTATGGCCTCGGCAAAATGGCCATAGACCGTGCCGGTCTCAATGCCCCGTTCAGCGGCAATTGTCTCCGCATCAAACCCTCTGAGATGGAGCGCCAACGTCTGGTTGACGCTTGCCGATAAGCGATTGTTGAGCAGGGGGCTGGCTTTAAAGCCATTGATTGCTGCCAGCAGATCGGTGCCGTAGCGTTTTACCTTGCTGGCGCCCAGTCCTGTGATGCCGTGTAACGCTTCTTCGGTGGCAGGGCGCTTTTCAGCCAGTTCGATGAGCGTACGATCATGAAAGATTACGTAGGGCGGTACCTTGCCTTCGGTGGCAAGTTTTGATCTCAGCGATCTGAGTGCCTCGAACAGCGCCTGGTTGGGCTGACTGACCTTGGCGGCGCCACCCTTGCTGGATGATGATCCCATCTCCCGCCGCGCTTTGCCCTTGCGATCAGATGGCGGGGCGATGCGCAGCAGGAACTTTTCGTCGCCACGTAGCAGCGGCCGGGCCTTATCGGTCAATAGAAGTGAGCCGTGCCCCTCCTCGTCGCCGGTCAAATAGCCTTGTGCCGTCAATTGCCGGAAGACAGAACGCCAGATGGCAGCATCGGTCTCTTTGCCAACGCCGAATACGGTCAGTTTGTCGTGGCTCAGACGAATGGCGCGCTCGTCGGCTTTTCCCATTAGGATATCTGTTAAATAAGTCACGCCAAAGCGCTGTCCGGTGCGATAGATCGCAGAAAGCGCCTTTTGTGCAGTGACCGTTCCGTCGCTTGTTTCAGGAGGGTTGAGGCAATTGTCGCAGTTACCGCATGGTTGCGCGCCGCGCTCGCCGAAATAGGCGAGCAGCGCCTGGCGGCGGCAGCCCGGCATTTCAGCCAGGCCGATGAGCGCATCGAGCTTTTGGCGCTGAACCTGTTTGAAGGCTTCGGAGCCATCGCCTTGTGCGATCCACTGGCGCAACTGAATGAGATCTTGAAGACCGTAGGCGAGCCATGCATTGGCGGGCTCACCATCGCGGCCAGCGCGGCCTGTCTCCTGATAGTAGGCCTCAATGGATTTGGGCAAATTGAGGTGAGCGACGAAGCGTACATCGGGTTTATCGATGCCCATGCCAAACGCGATTGTCGCGACGATGATGATGCCGTCTTTGTTGAGAAACGCTTCTTGCGCGGCACGGCGCACCTGCGGTTCTAAACCTGCATGATAGGCCAGTGCCTTGCGGCCCTTGGCACTCAACCAAGCCGCCGTCTCATCGACCGACTTGCGCGACAGGCAATAGACGATGCCCGCATCAGCGGGGTGTTCACTGGTGATGAATTGCCACAATCGTTCGCGGGCACCAACCGAGCCCATCTCCGCGATGGTGTAGCGGATATTGGGGCGATCAAAGCTCGCGACAAATCGCTGAGCTTTTTCAAGCCGCAATTCGGTGACGATTTCTTCGCGTGTGCGCTCGTCCGCTGTGGCGGTCAGGGCGATGCGCGGCACATTGGGGAAGCGATCGGCTAAAATTCGGAGCTGGCGGTACTCGGGGCGGAAGTCATGCCCCCACTGCGACACGCAATGGGCTTCGTCGATGGCAAACAGCGCAATTCCGCATCGCTCCAGCATAACAAGCGTGCGCTCCTGCAGGAGCCGCTCGGGCGCCACATAGAGCAGGTCAAGGCCGCCGGCCGCCAGTTGCCGCTCGACTGCCTGCTGTTCGGGAAAGCTGAGGCTTGAGTTCAAAAAGGCCGCCGCGACGCCGGCCTCCTTAAGTGCATCGACCTGATCCTGCATGAGCGCAATCAATGGCGAGACGACAATACCCGTTCCAGAGCGCACCATGGCCGGTATCTGGTAGCAAAGCGACTTACCCCCGCCGGTCGGCATCAGGGCTAAGGCATCGCCGCCCGCAAGCAACGTCTCGATTACCGCCGCCTGGTGGAAGCGGAAGCTTTGATAGCCAAACACCTCTTCCAGGATATGCTGGGCTTGATCCATGGTCGACTTGTGCGACGCTAAGGAGGGCCGGACTTTGCGCTGGGCGGCAGGAGGCATTGCGGGTGGGGGTCCGTGGTTGACCGGAAATGCAGGGCTTCTACAGGCAGCTAGCCCGATTCTCTGGCCTAACGGGCCGGACGGGCCATCTGGCCACTGGAAAAGTCAATTTTCCCCGATAGTGTGCAGGTGAACGCCGCGCCTGACTAACATTCAGGCAGGGTTCATTTGGGTGCGGCTAATGTCGCGCTTAAGTTCACGAAGGGTTCCGAGCCACTGCCTGAACGGTCAATTGCCGGTCATGTGGCCGGGCAACAGAGGTCAAGAATATGCCTGCTTATCGCTTATGGATGCCGCTTTTGGGTAGTATTGTTCTGGGTATGGCTGCTGCTGCCCCCTCTGCGATGGCGGACGACAATTGCGACCAATACGGAAAGATTGCCCTTCAACAGCAAAAGGGCAATGAGGCCGCAAAGTGCGGGCTTAGCGGGCAGGAATGGAGCACCGACCTTAAGGGGCATATTGACTGGTGCATGAAGGTCGGTCCCGAAAAGTGGAAAGAACAGCTCAGGTTGCGCGCGGCGGCATTGGCGGGCTGTAAGACCAAAAAGTGAGTTCTCTTGCTCATAGCAAGCCTTGTCGTGACGCCGTTCCACTAACCGGCTAAAACAGCCGGCAGTTGACCATAACGAGGTGCGGCATGAAGCGATTGCTATCAATCATTCTATCGGCTGCAGTGCTGTTCTATGGCGTGTGGCCTGCCTACTCAGGCTACTCCATAAAAGGCGCGCTCGATGCCAAAGACCCGGATGGATTGCGCCAAAGAATTGATTTTGAATCTGTAAGATCGTCGTTGCGGCCGGCCATTGTCGCCAAGGTCGAGAGTTCACTCGATGCCGCGGCAGAAAAGGCGGGCCCGGGAGGCGCTAAAATATTTGCAGCTCTCAAGACACAGATCATGCCAAAAATTGTGGAAGTGGCTTTGGCCCGCGTGGTAACGCCCGAAGCGCTAATACGTGTCCACGCGGAACGCGGGACGATCAAAGAGATCCTCAATAAAATTATCGGTGAGCAGGTCGCAAAGTCCGGGGGTGGGCTTGGTGGCGGCATCGGCGGCTCGGATAGTGCGGCTGGTTTTGATCCTGGCGCTTTGCTGGGTGGACTTGCCGGTAAAAAGGAAGCGGCGGGAGCCACTAAACAGGCCCCATCTGCAGCAGGCGAACCGGGCGCCGCGCCGGGCTTCACGTGGCGTAATGTGAAGGGGTTTGGCCTCGATGGTCCCGCCGGGATCTATGTGCGGCTGGCCAAAGATGCGGCGGCCATCGAACCGGACTTAACCGCACATATGACCTTCCAGGGTTCGGGCTGGATGCTCACGGGGCTGGATCCGCGGCTCTAACCCGACTCATTGAGAAGGCCTGGCTAGCCTCGTGATCTGCTCGTGTGGGCGATTAACAATTTTAATTTCCCAGTGTTATCTGGCGCTTTAGCATTCCGGCTAAACTATTACTCTAAATAGGGGGCTCCCGTTCTGACGCTATGCGGAGTATTATACTCCGGGTTCGGCATGTTGGCCCATGTCGTGCAAGGGCGGCGGGATCTTCTTGCGCCACTTTGAGACCTCAGGCTGAGCGCGGGGATGACGGATCGTTTTCGAGTTGGGGAGTCTTGTAATGCGTCGCTTCTGCTTTGCTGTGGCCATCATTATGGTGGCTGCAATCCTGGGCTTATTACCTTTTGTCAGCGTCCCGGGTGCGCACGCTACCGAGGCCGCCCCGGACCGCTCACTGATCACTGCAATTGCCGCCGAGGCGCGTTCTCGCACGGACGTTGAAAAGGACCGGATGGTGCGGGCGTGGCTTTCGGAAATCGAAGGCTTTTATCGTGTTGCCGATGCTAAGCCGATGTGGGTCGACGATAACGGACCCACTATTAACGGTCTGGCCATCGCAGACGAAATCAGCAAGGCCTATACGTACGGACTCGATAATAACCAATTCCAGCTTCCTGACTTGACCGGCACCACGACAGCCAGCCTGGCCCGGGCCGAAGTGGCTTTGTCCCTTGCCACCGCCAAATACATTTGGCATGCGCGGGGCGGGCGGGTCGATCCGTCGAAGTTGAGCTTGTGGCTGGACCAGTCGCCCCGCAATTTTTATGCCGCCGAAGTCCTCAACGCATTTACTTCGACGGCCGATGCTGCAGCCGTGCTGCGCAGCTATCATCCGCGCGATCAGCAATTCGAATATCTGCGTCAAGCGTACTTAAGAGAACGCGGTCTGGTTGCGCCCGCCGTTTTGACGGCAATTGTGCCGGGTCCACGCATCGCATTGGGCGAACGCCATCCCGACGTCGTCTCAATTCGCCAGCGGCTTGGCTATGTGTCCAAAGATCCAGCCTATGACGACGTTTTCGACCGCCGCCTGCTGGGTGCCGTCCGCGAAGTGATGTACAACGCTGGCTATGAGCGCAAGAACGCCATCGATGATGATGTGCGCAGCGAAGTTAGCAAGATCAGCCGTGGCGGCCAGGGTGGAAACAAGGCACTCATTGACAAGATCCTTGTCAATCTCGAGCGCTGGCGTTTGATGCCAGCAACCATGGGCAATCTTCATGTCTGGAACAATCTTCCCGAGTTCGTTACCCGTGTGGTGAAGGATGGCGCCATCATCCATCAGGAAAAAATCGTTGTCGGCACATCCTCAACCCAGACGCCTGTGTTCTCCGACATCATGAGCCACGTGATTTTCCAGCCCGAGTGGGGCGTTCCCGAGTCGATCAAGATCCGGCAGCTTCTGCCGCGTCTCAAGGGGGGCGACTATGGTGTCCTCGAACGGCGCAACATGCATATCAAGAACCCCGACGGCACCCGCATGCGTTCGACCCGGCTCAATTGGTCAAAAACCGACATCAAGGACGTTTGGATTGTGCAGGGTGCGGGCTCAGACAATCCGCTTGGCCGCTTGAAGTTCATTTTCCCCAACAAGCACGATGTCTACATGCACGACACGCCCTCGAAGGATCTTTTCGAGACGGCGGTGCGCACGCACAGTCATGGCTGTATTCGTGTCAAGAATCCCCAACAGTTTGCCGAGGTAATCCTTGGCGAGACCCAGGACTGGAGCAAAGCGGACGTCAAAGCACAACTCGCCAAGCCCGCTACCTATAAGGTAATCCTCAGGTCACCTGTGCCCGTCCATAACACCTACTTCACCGTGACAGCGGGTGCAGACGGCAAATTGGTGTCATCCAGCGACGTCTACGGCCACGACCGCCGAATGCTGGACGCTCTCAACGGCAAGTCTATTGCCACCATTGCCGCCGCTGACCCTGCATTGATCCAGAAGCGGCAAAATAAGGAAATGCAGGAAAATGTTGCCTCGATTGCCCCACTGCGGCCCAAGCCTCGGCCGGCGAGTGCTTTAGGGCGGGTCACCGTCGCCACCAAGGTTCCCAGTATCTTTGGTTACTATCCCAAGACCTACGCCAAGCCTGCGCCGTCGTATTTGCGTAAGGCCCCCCCGGCACCCAAGCCCTTCTTCTCCTTCTTCCAGTGAGGGTGGCGGTAGGCACCGCGTGAACCTCATAGGCGCCCTGAGTGCTTCCGGAAAAGTGTGAAGCGGTTTTCCGGCAAGAAGCACGTCAAAACAGAGTGCTTCCGGAAAAGTGTGAAGCGGTTTTCCGGCAAGAAGCACGTCAAAACAGAGTGCTTCCGGAAAAGTGTGAAGCGGTTTTCCGGCAAGAAGCAC
>JBEBJD010000136.1:0-7907 GCA_040080075.1 Hyphomicrobium sp.
GTGGTGCTCGAAATGTAGTCGAACACCTTTCCATCCTTCATGCCGTAATTGGCGACGCGGTCGACGGTGCCTTCTGGCGTGAAATAGACGGCCATAACTTGGCGATCGACCTCGGTAGGCTTCAAGAAGGCCGCCTGCTTGGTGGTGCTGGAAATATAGTAATAGATATTGCCTGTACCGCTGGTGGTGGTCGTCGTCGGGCTGCCAAGCGACATCTTCACTTGATCTTGCCCCATGCCCGGTTGAACGGTCTGGGCGTCCGTCTCGCGGAACATGTGGCCATGTTTCGTGATCTGCTCGGCACACCCGCCGGCAGCAAGGCATATGGCCAGCGAAACGGGAATGATCCACTGTGCCTGCCCGCCGCGGACCTTAGCAGGCGAGGCGGCCGTGGCGGTACCGGTGTCCGATGGCCGCAGCACGTAGCGGAACGGGAGCTGGCGTCGCATAGTCAATTAAACCTTCGTCGAATCAAATCCAGCGCATCACACTTTTGCCCGGGTATCGCGCCCAACCGCCGGATGCAAACCCAACACTTTCACCTTGGCAGCTATCCCCAACTTATGTTGCAAGCAGCCTCCGGCAAATCTCCCAGTCAAGCACTTCGCCGGCTAGCAGCTTTCAAGATGATAACCTGTAACGGAAACGTACCATGTTCGACTGGTGGAGAAATCGCCGTTCTCAGGTAGCAACCGCATCTGAAATTTATGGCGCGATCGTGGCCCGGGCCCGAAACCCGGGTTTTTACCGGCGCTGCGGCGTTTCCGACACGCCCGAAGGGCGCTATGAACTCATCGTACTGACCATGAGCCTGGTGCTGGAACGGCTACGCCAGCTGCCCGGTGCTGCGATCGATCTGCAGCGCCTCATCATTGAAGCGTTTGTAACCGACATGGACGACTGTATGCGGGAAATGGGAGTGGGTGACCTCACAGTCCCCAAAAAGGTCAAGCGGGCCGCGGCGGGGCTGATGGAACGCATGGACCTTTATCGCTCAGCCCTCGCGGCAGCGGACGACAGCGCCATACAAGCGGCCCTGGAGGCCAATATTCCCGCAGTCGCTTCAACGCCTGGAGCTGCGGCTCTGCTGGCCATAAGCATCCGGGCCGACATAAAACAACTGGCAGGCCTGACCAGGAGCGAACTTTCATCGGGCAAATTGAAATTTTCTGACGAACCTGCTGAATTGCCCCCACTGGCGTGACCAAGTGGCACGCTCAATTTAGTCAACATGCTGCCCGTCTCTAAAGGAAGGCCGTCATGACAACACAGTCCACTTCACCGTTGGCCTGGCACTATTCAATAAAGAGTGCAGGCTCGCGCGTCATCACAGCCGAACGGGAGGCGACACCTGCCGACCTCGCCCGCATGACGACGGACCTAGATGTGCTGTCCGTCGATGCTTTTGAAACCCGCTACACGATCACGCCGCAAAGCGGTGACTGCTTCCTTTTGACCGGCGGCTACACAGCGCGACTCACACAAGCCTGTGTTGTGACGCTGGAACCTGTGCCGCAGATTCTCGATGAAGCCTTTTCAATCAGCTTTTGCCCACCCAACAGGATCCCCGAACCCGAAGGCAAGGAGCGTCCCGTTCTCGACGTGCCTGACGTCGAAGTATTGACAGGTGATGAGATCGAAGTAGGCCGGGTCTTGTTTGAACTCCTCGGCGCGGCCATCGATCCTTATCCGCGCAAGGCCGAAGCCGAATTTTCCTGGAATGATCCCAAATCAGGGCCAGACGTTGCTGAAAAGCTCAACCCCTTCGCAGCGCTGTCAAAACTCAAGAACGAACGCTAATCGACTCATTGAAACGGCAATCGGAGAAAGTTCCACCTTGACTGGCCCTGCCGTAGCCGGCCTGCGGTGGCCAACCTGCGGTGGATTGGCCCATATAAAGCGGTTTTTTTCGATCCGCCGAATGGCTATGGTCCGCCCGGCCTCAAGGCTGACCTGATTGTTTCAAACGGGGCGGGGCACGTTCGCCAACAGGCGTCCGTTGCAACATGAAAATTCGAAGGCAAGATACGAGATGGCTCAGCCGAAAACGCTCGCGCTCGACGCTATGGGGGGGGACCATGGCCCAGAGGTCGTTGTTCCCGGTGCCGCTATTTCGCTCGTGCGTCATCCTGAGCTGAGCTTCATTTTTTTCGGCGATGAGGTGCGCATCAACGCGGCGCTGGCTAACCAGCCACATCTTTCGGCAAAGTCGCGCGTGGTCCACACGGCACTTTCAGTTTCGATGCACGAGAAGCCGAGCCAGGCACTGCGCCGTGGCAAGGGATCCAGCATGTGGCTGGCCTTGGAAGCGGTGAAGAATGGCGAGGCGCACGCAGCTGTGTCGGCTGGCAACACGGGCGCGCTGATGGCCATGTCGAAGCTCGTGTTGCGCCCCATGGCCGGGCTGCAACGGCCGGCAATTGCAGCGTTGTGGCCCACAGTAAAATCGGAATGCATTGTTCTCGATGTTGGCGCCAACATCGGGGCCACTTCTCTCCAACTCGCTGAATTCGCCCTCATGGGGGCCGCCATGGCCCGCGCACTGTTTCACGTTGAACGGCCAACTGTCGGCTTGCTCAATGTCGGTACGGAAGAAATCAAAGGCGCCGATGAGGTGCGCGAAGCCAACCTCCTGCTCAAGGCACCGGACCTGCCGCTCGATTACCGAGGCTTTGTCGAAGGCAATGAAATTGGGTTGGGCAAAGTCGATGTGGTGGTGGTGGAGGGCTTCGCTGGCAATATCGCCCTCAAAACGGCCGAAGGCACTGCACGCCAAATTAGCCAGTACCTCAAAGACGCAATGAACCGCTCTTGGGCTTCGAAATTGGGGGCGATGCTGGCCCGCGGCGGTTTCAAGGTACTGAAGCACAAGCTTGATCCGCGCCGTATCAATGGCGGCACATTCCTCGGCCTCAACGGTATCGCCATCAAGAGCCATGGCGGCACGGATGCCTTGGGCTTTGCCAGCGCCGTTGATCTTGGCTACGAAATGGCTGAGAGCGGCCTGTTGAAGCGGCTTGCCGCCGACACAGAGGCGTTTCATCACATACTCGCCGCGTCTGCCGCGCCGCCGCCAATACAACAGGCTCCCGCGGCATCATAACGGGCAACTGGCGGCAACCGCCGCGTAGACAAGAATAAGAGGTTTAGGGTGGCAGTCATTCGATCAGTTGTGCGCGGTGTCGGAGCGAGCTTGCCCCGGCGCGTCGTGACAAATGAGGATCTGAGCAAGATCGTCGATACGACAAACGAGTGGATTGTCGAGCGGTCGGGCATTGAACAACGCTATATTGCGAGCGACGATGAGCTGACTTCGACTCTTGGCACCGCTGCGGCCCATCAGGCCCTGGTGCGTGCGGGCATTGATCCAATCGACATTGATCTCGTCATTTGCGCCACGGCCACACCCGACAGAACTTTCCCCGCCACAGCTGTAAAAATTCAAGCCGCACTGGGCGTCACCAAGGGCGCTGCCTTCGACGTGCAGGCGGTTTGCTCGGGCTTCGTATATGCCATGACGATTGCCGATAACTTCCTCAAAACCGGCCAGTTCAAGCGTGCCCTCGTGATTGGTGCCGAAACTTTCTCGCGCATTCTCGATTGGTCGGATCGCAGTACATGCGTGTTGTTCGGCGACGGCGCAGGCGCGGTAGTACTCGAAGCCCAGCCCCAACATGGCACACGCGAAGATCGCGGCATTATCGCCACGCGCATCCGCTCCGATGGACGCTACGAAGATCTGCTTTATGTGGATGGGGGCCCCGGTTCGACCAAGACCGTCGGCCATTTGCGCATGAACGGCCGAGAAGTGTTCCGCCATGCCGTACAGAAAATTTCGGGCGTCATCGAAGAGACCCTGGTGATGACCGGATATGCCGCCGACGAGATCGACTTGTATGTGCCTCACCAAGCCAACGGCCGCATCCTCGACGGAATTGCCAAGAAACTGGGCGTTTCACCCTCAAAAATCGTGATGACACTCAATAAGCACGGCAACACATCCGCGGCGTCGATCCCGCTGGCCTTGAACACCGCTTTCGAGGAGCACAGGATCAAAGAAGGTAGCCTCGTACTGATGGAGGCCATGGGTGGCGGCTTCACTTGGGGCGCCGTGCTGGTCCGCTGGTAAGCATACCGGTCACTGGGCTGGTGCAATTTTGCAGCTCCTTTAAAATACGTGTTTAATTTCAGTTGCTTGCAACTATGTGCTGTTGACCTCAGACGTGTCCCCCGGTAATTTGCCAAAAAATGTGGTTGTGGGGAGGCGTACACAGATGAGCGACAAGACGCTGACACGTGCGGATTTGGCTGAAGCGGTCGTGCGCAAAGTCGGCCTTCCGCGCAATGAATCTCAGGATTTGGTAGAGCTGGTCCTGAACGAGATTTCAACGGCTCTGTCGCAAGGTGAGCCTGTCAAGTTGTCGTCGTTCGGTTCCTTTGGCATTCGCCAGAAGGGCGAGAGAATCGGACGCAACCCTAAGACCGGCAAAGAAGTGCCCATCACGCCGCGCAGGGTCCTCGTGTTCCGCCCCAGCAATATCATGAAAGACCGTATCAACGCGGGCCTGGGGCGGCGTAAGGCGGCTGAATAATATCTTCGAAATGAAGGTTTGACCCGCCCTAGCCCGAGCCTTTGAGAAGGTCGGGCCAGCCCTGGCATATGGCTATCGATTCGTGTTTTGCCTACTGAACCCGCTAACAGCGGAAAATGCCGTGCGCATGCGCGCCAATCAATCCATTCCAGCGCGCACAAAAAATAAACTGCGGATAGCCGTGCATTTACCCGTGACGGCGCGGCCGCACTGGTTGAGAGTGCAGCGATGTATTCGTGAGCGGCTGCGCGGGCTAGCTAGGTTTAGGCTCAGTCTTTTTCTGCATCCACGCGTTAGAAGTGCCGCCGTTCGAGAAAGCCCCAGGGGTTGAGATGACCAAAGCATCTGAAGCGTTCCGGACCATCAGTGAGGTTGCGGCCGAACTTGACGTTCCAAAGCATGTGCTGCGTTTCTGGGAGGCCAAGTTTCCCCAGATCCGGCCCATGAAACGCGGCGGCGGCCGGCGCTACTACAGGCCGGAAGATCTTGAACTTTTGCGTGGCATCCGTCATCTGCTGCACGCAGAGGGTTATACAATCAAGGGTGTGCAGAAAATTCTGCGCGAGCACGGTATCGATCAGGTCAAGGCCTTCGCAGAAAAGTCGGCCCAACTGCAGTCTGCAGTACCCAAGGCCAAGCGTGGCCGCCGTGCCCTAAAAGATGGCGGTATTACTGACCGCATAATTGCTCCCCAAACCCAGCCGCACGTGGCCTCCACAGCAAAGCAGCCTCAGCAGCCGCACGACATCATCGGCACGCTAATAGCCGAACTGGAGTTGTGCCGTCAGCTTTTGGGGGGACCTGTCAGAACAGCGACACCTGAAACACCTGTGGTGCGCGCAGGTGAGCCGCACCGCCGCCGGACGGCCGGTTAGGCTGGATAACCCCGGCGCCTCCACTCAACCGGCCAGTCACGGCTGCGGTGGAGCCCCGCTGTTGCGCCAGATGATAGCCAATGAGTGTGTGGTCCTCAGCATCACAACACGTTAGGGTCGTGCCCGTCTTATCCGGTCTTTGTTGAATCGTGGAACGACCCCAGCCCTTAGCTTTGCCGTGCTTCTTATCGGGAAAACCGCTCACACTTTTCCCAGAAGCACTCGGTTTTGCCGTGCTTCTTATCGGGAAAACCGCTCACACTTTTCCCAGAAGCACTCGGTTTTGCCGTGCTTCTTATCGGGAAAACCGCTCACACTTTTCCCGGAAGCACTCTATCCTAACCCCTTGAAATGGATCGTCCTGGCGGGGGCTGACTTTGCCATCTCCCGCGATCAGTCAAATCCGGCTATGCGGGAGGAAGTGGTGGCGCACCTGATCGGCACGAATCCAGTTCCGGCCGAACTCTGGTTTATCGATCTCAATGCGAGCCGTGCCGCACTTGATGACTTGGAGAACCAGTCACCAAGGCTAGCACCAAGTGAGCTCAAGAAAATTTCCAGCAGTGCCACCACCGCGTTGCGGTCAGAACGCCGCGCGGCTTACATCGCCCTGCGCATCCTGATCGAACGATTTTGGGGTCCGGCTTGGCGCTCTATTCCCTACTCCCTCAAAGGATCGGGCAAGCCCACGTTGACGGGACTGGGCGGCGGCTTCAGTCTGGCACATGTCGACCGCTTCGCGCTCATTGGACTGGCGCGCTCAGGCGCCATCGGCGTTGATCTCGAACCCCCACGCCAGCCTAACGTTTCCGATACCCGGCGGCTGCGCATCGAGAGCGCGGCGATCGCCGCCGCCAAAGGAGCAGTTCTGCCGCTCGAAAGGCAGCCGCGATTTCTGCAGGCATGGGTCAGGCTCGAAGCCGTTGCCAAGGCTGACGGTCGCGGCATCGGGCGATTGCTGACGGGACTTGGCGTCATCGGCGCCGACCCCTCGGAGGGACCGGAATTCAATGAAGCGTACGCCGAAGAGATTGCCAGGGGCTTTTATGTTCAGGATGCCTTGGTGGGCGAGGACTGCGTCGCGGCGGCTGCGCTAGATAGCCTGGTAACGGACCTGACCGTACAAACGTTGCCCACAACGGCAGCGGAAATCGGAAAATTATTACTATGAGTGGCCGCAACAGATTGGATCAAAGGCCAACTCCCGAGATTGACGGTTGACCGCGGGGCTGGGGACGGGCAAAAGGGCCGCTTAGTCGGAGCGTAGCGCAGCCTGGTTAGCGCACCAGTCTGGGGGACTGGGGGTCGGAGGTTCAAATCCTCTCGCTCCGACCAATAAAAACCCAACAAAATCAGCAACTTTAGAGGCTTTCGCGTTTCAGAAATTCTGAGCGGTTGCCCGGCTGTGGCGTTTCCGTGGCATTCGACGCCACCAAAGTCCCCTGAAATGACCCTTCGTGAACGCCCGCAAATCACTGACACTGACACCTCAAACAACCGAGGGGCAGCAACGTGGCGCGCATCACTGTCGAAGAAGCCGAAGCCCGCGCTGATCAATGGAAGGCAGAGCGCGAATATCAAGATCGCATGCCCTCAGCTGAATACTTTCGAGACGCCAGCGCCCATGATCTGGTCCGGATGTGGAAGACAGGCAAAGGAACGGACGGCAAGAAGCTGACTGAGCGTGAATTCGGATGCCTAGTCGAAGCGTGGTGCAAAGTCTTCGGCGATCTGCCGCCATGTAATGACGATGAAACAACGACAGGAGCATCGACGGCCGACACCAAGATGCTTGAACCACTTCCTGCCGACGACACCATGCTCAGAATGACAGACGTTGAGCGCCTGACCGGCATAACGAAGTCCACGATCAAGAGGATGATGGCTGACGGGCGCTTCCCACGACCTATGCGGCTTGGTGTGCGTGCTATCGGCTGGCCTGCGAGCGACGTGCGGGCTTTCATCAAGACGTTGGACGAACAGCGGCGACGGACGAGGCAATAGCGAGTGTGCCCGAGATACCATTCCACGCCAGCCAATAGGGAAAGCCACACCGGCCCTCGGAACCGCGCCAAGGCAGGGGTGGGGCCAAAGTTGCGGATGGGACCGGCCTTTATCTTTATTGGTCCACGCGTACGGCGCTGCCCCCGCCAGAAATTTGAATAGAGAAGCTGGCACCGTCGTTATTTGTGACCGGCGCTGGATGCCGCCCGTCCATTAGAATGGCCAGCGGCAAGTGATCGGCTGGAAAAATCAAACGTCGCCTAACACCTGCACATGCATCAGCAACAATATGTGTGCGCGGCGATACGACGGCCAGTCATTCGGCAAACTGATTAATCATCGCGACTTTCTGAAAGAAGTCTCCGATCAGAGCCAACGACGCGGCACTTGCCATGTGGTGACTTGGTTCGCCGTGAACCGCTTCATAGCTTTTGCC
>JBEBJD010000323.1:0-1611 GCA_040080075.1 Hyphomicrobium sp.
CGCGCCGAAGTAGACGTTCCATATTCCGTCGTCGATTTCCTCGAGGCCCACATACTCGCCGATGCAGGTTGTCGAGACATTGACCCAAGCGTTGTTCCAGCGGATTCCGCCATTGGCGCTGACGTAGCGGACTTCGAACCGATCGGGATACTCGAGCGGCAGCAGCTTGCTTGGCATCGGTCGGAGCGAAGGCTGATAGGCGGATGCCGGGGTTCTCTGTTCCAGCGCCTCGTGTGGCCGTTCGTGATTGAACTCGCGGCGGAAGCGATCGAACTTCAGTTGTTGAGCGCCCATGGTCGTGGCAGCTGGACGCGTCGTCTCGGCCTTGAGGGTGCGGTGCATTCGCTCATGACGACCATTCTGCTGTGGCTTGCCCGGCTCGATGAGTTGAGGCAGTACGCCAAGTCGTATCCACCAAGCGGAGAGCCGCGAGAGCCTTGCCAAGGTGTTGGTGGCGAAAGGGACGCCGTTGTCGGTGCGGATGTACTGCGGCAGTCCGTGCTCTTGGAAAAGTCTTTGAAAGACTGGCTTCGCGCCGGCGACGGCGGTGCTGGAGAGACCATGGCAGCCGAGCAGGAAGCGGCTGTAGCCATCCGTGACGGTCAGTGGGTAACAGTAACGGCCGTTCCCCAGCCGGAACTGGCCCTTAAAGTCTGCGCACCAGACATGATTGGGCGCGATGATGAGCGTGGTCGGTTTTCCTGGATGCCCGATGACGCGCCGTGGCGTCTTTCGCATCACAAGGCCGCGGCGCTTTAGCAGTGCGCAGGTGACCGAACGACCCGGCAGCTTCCAGTCCGGGTGACGGCGTGAGAGGTAAGCCAGCAGCTTCTTAGCGCCCCAGGTTGGATGGCGGTGGCGCAGTTCGACCAAGGCGCTTACGATCTTCTCGGGCGTTGCATTTGGCGCGGATCGCGGCCGCCTCGACTGATCTTCGAGGCCGGCGGGACCCCGTCGGATGTAACGGTCGATCCACTTGTACGCGGTCTTGCGCGAGATCCCAAAATCGGCGCACAGTTCCGTGACCGAACGAGTGCCGCGCAGATGATCTGCAATGAACAGAGTTCTTTGATGCATGGGCGTCGTTTGACTCCAAGGCATGGGGCACCTCCTGCGGTGCCCCGAGTATGGCCAAACTGTCACCCATGTCTCTGGACTGAAGTGTTACCTATGTCCCCGGACCGTACCGTGCCCGGGTCTAACCCGTCGTTGGAGCGGCCGTGAACGATAAACCGCCCTGTCATGTGCGTCGGCGTGCGGCCGCTCAACTAGGTCGTTAGGCAGTAAGGTGAATAAGAGCGCCCTATTCATGATCCTTGTGGCCGCGGTTACTGGCGGCTTGATAGGTAGGTGGGCAAGCCCAGCGTGGGTACTGCCCATGATTCTTGTGCCATTTGTTGGCTGCATATTGCTGGGTTGGGTAGTTACGTTCCAGAGCAAAGCTATCGATCTCAAGTCACATAATCTGCTTACTTGGCCATTCAAGCCTTCCACAGAGTTAGCGAATTCCAAGACGCTGCTGGCGCTGTGGCTACTCGCGTCTCTTGCGGGCGGTGTTTGCCTTGGGGTGATCTCGGTGGCAAATGCCTAACAAGCGCATCAAGTGCGCGC
>JBEBJD010000103.1:0-7839 GCA_040080075.1 Hyphomicrobium sp.
GGCTGCAGCCGGGGCCGCACCAGAAGCATGTGCGACCGGAGCCGAAGCCGTGACGTGAAGGGTACGCGCCACCCTGATCTTGAGGCCGCTCTTTTCGATCTCTATCTCAGAGAGGCCCGTCTCGTTCAGGAGTTGCGCCAGATCTCGGATCAGCTTTTGGTCGGCATCAGCTTTGCCAGGATCCTCTTTCGCGGTCATTCCTTGGTGTTCCTTCTGTCGTGTTGACACGCTTACCGGCTCAACCCGGTCAGGCGCGCACTTTGCTGAGTATATCTGCCATGGCTTCGAGCGCTAGCTCGTATCCCTTGGCACCCAATCCGCAAATCAACCCCGTGGCGGCCAGCGACACATAGGAATGCTGGCGGAAGGCTTCACGGCGGAAGATATTTGAAAGATGAACTTCGATGACGGGCAGCTCTGCCGCTTGCAGGGCATCTAGTACCGCGACCGAGGTATGGGTGAAGGCGCCGGCGTTCAGGATAATTCCGGCTGCCGTGCCACGCGCATCCTGGATCCAGCCAACCAATTCACCTTCATGATTCGTCTGACGAAACTCGATACCAAGCCCCAACTCCACGGCGCGCTTTTGCGCCAAGGCACGGACGTCGTCCAGACTGTCGCTGCCGTAAACTGCCGGTTCGCGAACGCCCAGCATATTCAAATTTGGTCCGTTAAGGACGAGAATGGGTTTGGCCATGGAACAACTGTGTGAGCGGACTTCAAGTGCAGCGCACATTGCCGACGAAACATCGCCCCTGCAAGGTGCAACCAAACTTTCTCCGTCTAACAGCTTTTTCGCAGTTGCGAAAGGGATCTAACCCGCTCATGCCCATCCGTATTTAAGCCGGTGTGACACCTCCCTATGCCCCTCTGGGGGGCAGGAAAATCAACCCGTACAATGGCCATCCAGCCTGCCGGCCCGAGACTTCAACAGTAGTTACAACCGCTTTTGCGCAGTTCAGCAATATGCCCTGCCAATGTCTCAGTGAGATTTTCAGGTGCGCCGCCGACGCTGCGATCTCCGACAAGAAAATGCGGCGTACCGTTTATCCCCATTTTTTGAGCGAGTTCCTTGACCTTGGTGAGCTCTCCCTTAACCGCCTCGGAATTCATATCGTTTTTCAGTTTGGCCATATCGAGCCCTAAGTCTTGCGCGGCCTTTAGCGCTACGGCTTCCGTAGTGGTGCCTTTGTGGCTGATAAGTGCCTTGTGCATTTCCCAATACTTGCCCTGCAATTTCGCTGCGAGCGCGATGCGGGACACCGGCTCAGAGGCGTCACTGATGATTGGCAGCTCTTTGAAAACAACCCGCACGTTCTTGTCGCTCTCGATCAGTTTGGCTACGGACGGGAAGCCTCTTTTGCAATAGCCACAGTTGTAGTCGAAAAACTCCACGACCGTGATGTCGCCGTCAGGATTGCCGGCAATCGCTGCATCGGGTTGCCTGTAGATGTCCTTGGCATTTTCAGCCACCATGGCTTTGGTTTTTTGTTCCTGTTCCTTTTGAGCCTTGGCTTCGTAGGCCACCTGCATTTCAAGCAGTAACTCGGGATGGCTCAAGAGATAAGACTTCACGATCGACTCAACGGAATTTTTCTGCTCTTCCGTAAAGCCGGGAACGGCACTGGCGGCGGGTGCAACTGCGGGCGCACTATCTCCGGCAGAGACCGGGATGACAGCGCGCGCCATCACAAACGCAGCACCCGCAATAGCGGCCAGAAGAGGGATCGCCACAAGCGGCCCCTTGCGCGCAAATACAAACGTGCGAGCCGGAGTGGCCGTGCTGTTTTCGAGTGTGGGCTCTGACATGATATCTCCAAGTAGACCGGTTTGAACCGGCTATCGCGCGGTACGATGGACCGCTGTTATTCCTGCTGCCGGGGTGGACTGATATTGATAATATCGTCGGCCCTCAACCAGGCCGGCGAACCTTGCTTTAGATTTTGCTGCGCAATTGCTGCCCGTTCTTTGGCGCGTTTGAAATCGCCAAGTCTCACTTCTACTTCTGCCTGCATAAGATTGGCCTCAGCGATCTGCTGCTTGGCGCCATAGGCCTGCGACAAAAGCCTGTAGGCATCGATGAACGTGCCCGCATCCTTGTCGGCCTCGTCTTCGGCCCGCAAAGCGTTCCTTAGCCGGTTGATAGCCTCATCTGTTTGCGACACCTCACCTGACTCAACAATGGCCTTGGCCAACATGACTTCGAGTTGCGGAGCCGACTTCATGAGTTCGACCGCCTTACGCAGTGGCGCCACGGCCTTGGCGGGCTGTCCGGCCTTCATCAGAAAGTCGGCCTTAACCTCATAAAAATAGGGATTGTTCGGCCTATCTTTGATGAGGGCTTCGATCTCTGCCAGCCCTGCAGTCATACCGCCCGATTGCCCCTGCCGCAGGCGTGCAATCGAGCGTGCATAGCGGGCTCCCACACTGGTGTCGGTGGCGGGATAGCTATTCAAAACGTCCTGTGGCGACTTGAGGTATCCCGCAAGCTTGGCACGCATCATGTCGTGCCGCGCCTGCAATTCAGGTGAATCGGTAACGCCCATATGCGGAGACTTCTGCACGCCCTCGCGCAGCAATGCGATGCGCGTCCGCTCCAGAGGATGCGTCCGGCGGTAATTCTCGCCCAGCGTATAGCGATTGTCGTCGGCAAGGCGCTCAAACGTCTCCAGCATGCCGCGGCCTGATTGTCCGCTCCGGCGAAGCAAGTCCAGTCCGGCCTGATCCGCAGCAGATTCTTGAGCCTGGCGCTCAAGCAAGAAGGCGCGCATCAGCGTTTCTGAACCACCAGCTGCCACGGCCTGGCCCGCGCCGCCGATCCCCGTTCCGCTGCTGCCGCCTGCAAAGGCCCCTCCAACCATCAAGCCGATGCCGAGCAATTGTAAAAGCAGAGACCTGTTTTGCAGTGTCGTCGCCTGATTGCGCAGGGCGGAAATGTGGGCGGCCGTGATATGCCCGGTTTCGTGAGCCAAGACACCGATAACCTGATTGGGCGTCGTCGAACTCATCAGCGTACCAGTGTGTACATAGATATTACGGCCATCGATCACGAAGGCATTAAATGTCGGATTGTTGATGATCCTGACCCGAATGCGCCCGCCTCCCAACCCAGCCTTTTCCAGGATAGGGCGCGCGTAATCCGCGAGCAGGGCTTCAATTTCCGTGTCTTGTATTTGCGGGATCCGCTGGGCGTGCGCGGGTCCTGCTTGCAATACTCCTGTTACCGCAAGCAGAGAAGCGACGGCTGTGCGGAAGGACTTCGCACTTGCTTTGGTCATCGGATGTTTACTGCCCGCCTCGTGACTTGTTTCGCAAATGCCTTACAGAACCAGTGGCGAATGATGGAGGCATTTGCGAGACACCACACTCGTGACACGTGATCTGCTTCGAATACCCTATTCGCCGCCGCATCACGACCAGAAAATCGGCGCCTTTCCGGTGTGCGCCATAGCGCCGCCGTGTCTCACGATGGCAACCTACCGCCACGGGATTTGTGGTCGGCATTGGGGCGCAAGAATGGCGGTCCAGCCACTCAAAACGCCGGCTTGGATGACAAGTTATACAGGAAGGAACGCGAGCTGGCGCACCTTCCTGTTGAATTGGGCCTGATAGCCCAAATCTTGTGGTTAGCCGCGGCCGCTGTTAGCGCCCAGCGAGACGAAACGGTAACCAACGTCGACATGAATATGGTCCATATCGCGATAGGTCATGGTACCGCCCGAGTGGTGGTTGGCGATCAACCACTGCACGACGGCAGCCTTACGGCCAGGAGCGCTGAAATCGATGGCCATGCCGTAGCGATGCTTGGAGGGCTTACCCGACGTGGCAATGGTTGCTCCAGCGCGGCAAGTCGAAATGATGCGAACCGGACCAAATCGAGATTCAATCCGATTGAGCAACGCGCGTGCTGAAGTCTGCAGGCACGAGCGCGAAGAACCGCCCTCGTTGCCACGGCTAGCATGCCGCGAACGGCTCTTAGACTTGGAAGCGTAGTTTTTGCGCTTCGAAGACTTGTGCGAGGAGTAGTGCTTCTTCGAACTAGATTTGGAGGCAGAGTGCTTTTTGCTTGGGCGGCTCGACCCGATGGATACATCCGAAATTGTAGCGAGGGCATAGACCTTACCGGTAGAGGTCTTGAAGTTCTTAGCTTGATCGGGCTTTGAGTTGTCTCCAAACTTGTTGCCGAAACCGGGCATCGAAAGGCTGTCAGCCGCGACGCGCGCTTCTGCCGTGTTAGCAAAAACTGAGATCAAGGCGGCGCATGCCAGCGACTTGAGAATCCGAACGTTCATTGTGGTTATCCCCTCTCTAGGGTTGCTCTTGCGATGGCTATCGATGGCTGATGACGGGAGTCCCATGAGACTCAGCCGCGAGCCGCGTTTTGCCGGCACTGTGCAACGGCCTTACTGGGACCGGAGCACCACATGCGAATGACCAAAACTACGGTCTCAATCGAAAGCGGGCAGACTGACCGGAGGTGTGACATCGCGGGAGCGATTGTCGTTATTGAAGGCGCCAGACTGCCACCGGGATGGTCCCGGATGACGCGCAACCTGACGGGGATTTTCCTCCTTGGCCAGGGGGCTGCGACGAATCGTTTCGCCGCAGCGCAGCAATGCTTGCCCGGCTTCACCTAATAAGCGATGAAATTCAATGTAGTGGCTCTATTGCAATCATATTTTGGTACCCTTGCAGCGCGCCGTACAGATCGCCCACAAACCTCGCTATGGGGCTTTATTGCGGCGCGGGATAGCACTGTCAGCCGCATCCAGGGCGTCAACCTGACGGCTGCAGCTTGCCATAATCGGTGTGGCGTAGAGCGTCGTGCGCTCGAGTCTAATATCCTTAGAAACCATGTTGCAGGCCTTGCCCGTGGTGAGAAAAGCGTCTGGAATTTCTGCGCCATTTGTAGCTTCGAGTAGGCGGTATTTGCCGCCTTGAACCAACCGCAGAATCGCCGGGCCTGAAAATGCCGCCCGGCCGTCTGGAGGCGCCAAGCCATCGATAGACCACAGCGCTGCGTCGGGGAGCGGATAGGGATAAAATGCGACTTCGATCGTCTGGAACACGAGCCGGTTCCGGGCCTCAGCAGGCACACGAACAACGCCGCTACCGTCGATGATTACTATTTTGTCGTCACGGCCGATCTGGAAACGCTCGGCGGTAAAGGGGCCGATATTTAACGCGTAAGTGGTATCGGGAAAAAGCTCGATGGTCTGCTCGCCCGCATCACGCTTGAAAAAGCCTGTCGCCTCTGCGCCTTTCCACAGATCGAGGCTCCAAGCCCCCCGGTAACCATTGGTGTCAAACACGACCCGGCGCAAACCATTCAAGCGAAGTGTCAGGCCTTCAGCCGTAGCTAGGCTCGACCCGCTGGTGACGATAAGCGCGCCGGTTGTCAATTTATAACGAAACTGAACCGATTGTGGCTGGCCGGTTAAGACCAGCACGTAATCGCCTTCTGGCAATGGCTTTATGGCCTCCCGGCAAACACGTTGCGTAAAACATTCGTCGTGAGCGACTTCGGAGCCATCTACGTTCTCGATGCGCCAATATCCACGATAGCCCCCCAGATCGAGTGCCATGCGCACAAGATTTGGAGATCCTGAAACCTGTGCCACGCCGGCCCCGCAAATAGTGAAAAGGACGATGACCAGAACCGTGGCCGTCTGTGAAATCTTGCGCATACCAATTCCATCGGTTCAAAAATTCAGACTGAGATTCGCAGGCTTACTCGCCCCGATTGCATCATTTGATAGCGATACTGTGGAGGGATTGTGTGATCTTGCTATTCTAGACAGTGTTACTGGCCAAAAGGCCGTCAGCTGCCCCGCATTCCTGGCAACCCCGGCCAGAAAGTGAAAACCGAGGATGAAGCCAAAGCGCTGGCCGGACACGGCTTCAACCTTCGTCAGCGAGTTCTTCGCCAAAACCCGTTTCAACCAGCGTGACGAGCGCCTCGAGCGCTTCGGGCCCTTCCGTCCCTTCGGCGGTCAAATGGAGTTGTGAGCCTGGTCCCGCCGCCAGCATCATGAGCCCCATGATGGAGGTGCCGCCCACACTCTGCCCGTCACGGGTCACTGTGATAACAGCACTGAAGCCCTCGGCCATTCGAACGAACTTGGCCGAGGCGCGTGCGTGCAAACCCTTCCTGTTGACGACCGTAACAACGGCCTCGGGCCGAGGACTGTTCTTCAGTTCGGGCATCGCTGATTAGGTCTCGCCCGTCAGTTCTTGGCTCGCCACTTTGATATATTTGCGTCCTGCATCGCGGGCTTTAGCCACTGCGTCTTGCAGACTAGACTCGCGCCTCAGGCTGGCAAGTTTGACGAGAATTGGCAGGTTAATGCCAGCAAGAACTTCGACATTCCCCTCGTCGAGGACTGAAATAGCCAGATTGGAAGGTGTGCCGCCGAACATATCGGTCAAGACAATGACCCCGGATCCGGTGTCATTGCGGCGCACGGCCTCCAAAATCTCGACACGGCGCGCCGACATATCGTCGTCAGGTCCGATCGACACAGTCTCGAGCTGGGATTGCGGACCAACGACGTGCTCCATTGCGGAGCGGAACTCGACCGCCAAGCCGCCGTGGGTAACGATGACGAGCCCTATCATTCGGGTAAGCCGCTCGTTGTCATGCTGGTGTTATCGAATTTGACTGTGATCATCGTGGCCGCGGTGGCAAACCTAACCGTTCCCCAAAGCCCGTTCCCGCGCCTAAGCCAACGGTATTCGCCGGGAGACTTACAGGGGATCGGTTGAGAAGCAAGCGCTTTTGCATTGGCCTGGTCATTCTGCACTTTGACCGTATCTCGTGACCAACGCGACTAATAACTTAACGGCCGCGGAAGCTTCAAAGGCGTGCATTCGCACAACAGGCAGACGGACCCCGCAAAGCCGATCGTAAATAATGGGATCGGGCAGTCTTTCCACGGGCACGGCCGCGGGTACTAAATCGGCAATGAGCATAATATCAACCGTCTCTACTGAAGCCAGAGCCACTACTCCTTGACCGCGAACCTCCAGTCGGCCGCGCAGCACCTCTGGCGCCCGCGCCAGAAGCCTCCCCCCCGTATTCGTGACGTGGACCCGGTCATCAGCAACAAGTGCCGCTGGCTGTAAAATGAGTGAATTGGGCACCTGCGCCAAACAGCGCAACGCCAAATCAGATTTGCCAGCACCAGATGGTCCGCGAATCAGGACACCCCGGCCATCAACCGCGATGCATGTGGCGTGAACAACTTCAACCGCGCCTTCCACTGCCGGCCCCTGTCCCGCGGGTGCCACCCTCGTGAACGGGCAGCCGCACCACAAAGCGCGCACCGGTTATGCGACCATCGCCGGTCAAATTTTCCGCCCAGATACGTCCGTTATGAGCCGCCACAATATCACGCGAAATCGACAATCCCAGTCCCGAATTCTTGCCTCTCAAATTTTCAGTGCCCGGTCTGTCAGTGTAAAAGCGCTCGAAGATCCTATCGAGGCGATCTTCCGGAATGCCCGTACCTTCGTCGTCCACATAGAGTTCAACAAAATTGGCGCGCGATTGGGCACGCAGCGTCACGGTACCTCCTGCGGGTGAAAACGATAATGCGTTATCGACCAGATTGGTCAGCACCTGGCCGAGACGGCCTTCATCTCCCTCAACGATAAAGGCCCCATCCAACCGGGACGGCTCGATTGCGGTGCGCATGTGACGTCCGCCGGTGGTTGCATCGTCGCGAAAGATGGTTGCAACCGTTGCGACCACCGATGTCATGTCAACCGGCCGCATCTGTTTACGGGCAAGTTCGGCATCGAGCCTCGACGCATTTGAGACGTCGGTGATGAGGCGAT
>JBEBJD010000342.1:0-32928 GCA_040080075.1 Hyphomicrobium sp.
CATCCCGTCCGTCCGCCATCGATCGCGGATGGATTTCGGTCAAGCCGACGTAGAGGTACGTTCCAGGCACGTAGTTGCCGAGGTTCATCACGCTTGACTCCGGCGCCAGCGAGCCGACCACGCGCCCGATGAACGGAACCGGCTGAACCAGCCCCGTCAGCCACGTCCTTGGATCAATAGCGTTGAAGGCGATACGCTCGGCCATCTGTCGCGCCGCGTGCCCGACCCATTCATCAGGGAAACAACCGCCGCTGCTGCCGGCCTCGATCAATGCCGAGAGTGCCAACCCGCAGCCACCTGCAAACGCCACGACGCCGAGTGCGCGTCGCCCCCGCGACATGCCGCCATTGACCGCCCGAACACAGATCAACAATACCACGAAAGGCACAACCAATAGCGCCACCGGTTCAAGCGCAGTCATGCAGGCGAGCAAGACGCCGGCGACCAGCCAACCCGGGGTACCGGCCCGGCTTGCCGCCAGCACCGCTGCCAAGAGCCGTCCCGATGCGCGCCGGGACTTCGACCGCGTGGCCGCCTCCCTGCGGAAAAAGCAGCAGACGTCGCGTCCGGCGCGGCTACCAGTGTCACCCAAAAGAGGCGGAGTTAATCGCTAATCAGGAACAGCCCTTTGCGTAAGCCACGACGTGGTGTCCCGAGCCGGACGTTCATTTCCTTCCCCGGCGGGCGCTTTGTAAACTTAGGATCCGGCAAGGACACTAGAAGCTCATGATTCTAGTATGAACCAGATCGAGAAGGCGGCTGTTAAGCTTGGCCGCAACAATGCAGCGGACTTCTCGGCAGTCACACTAGCATAAGTCTACAAAAGAGTACCCGTAATGCATTTGCCACAATTGTTCGGCGAAGTGGGCTCGGCGGGGAAGAAATTGAAGGGCTTGCGGGCCCTTGCTTAGCTATTGTTGACTTGCGCCGCGAATTCGAAGCATCACCACTTATGCGGGGACACTATGTCAGACAGCGATCCTTTTGAACCGGGCAGCCACGCCTACTCGGGAGTCGTCAAATCGTGGAACGAACGCTCGGGGGAACTCGTGACCGACAGCGGCCTGATGATCATCTTCAGCACTCAAAACCAGCCGCTGGTGGAACCGGGCAAGAGAGTCACGCTAACATTGCGCAAATTCCGCCCGCGATATGCCGTGGTAGGCGTCGTCGACGAAAGTTGAGTTCAATCGTATGCTCATCGAATCCCGTGCAGGCACGCTAGCCGTCTTCACACTTCTTGGCCTTTCGTTTCTGGCCGAGACGGGCGTGCTTATGTGGGAATTCTGGGATGCAAGCTGGTTCACGATGGCCACACACGACAGCCATCTGTTTTTGTTTTTTCCAACCCTCGGCTTAGTTGCGCTGGCGGCATTCTACGTACCGGCCCTCGCCTTCACGGATATGTACTGGCAGCACGTGCGCCACGGACGTGTTCGCTTTGTCCTCGGCTTTATCGCCCTTGGCGCACTATCGTGGATGATCGCCTCCACGTTGAATTCCAGTCCATTCAGGCCCATTTGGGATATCGCCCCGCGGGTACTGCTCGCTGACAAGAATGAACCAACTGGATGCGGCCCAGCACCAGCCGTGCCGTGTGCGCGGGTCGCCCTATTGCAGGCTTTGGAAGCCGTGCGCAAGGTATCGAGCACACACTACGGCTTGAAAGAATTCATTCGCCAATGCGACGCCGACCCACTGATCGAGGCCTCGGCCACTCCCGAGCCGCGCCGATTCTGCTTTGCTTCGACCCCCTTGTCGGCGACACCGTTGATGTCATCCAAGGACGATTGTTGCCAGGCCCAGAGACGCTTGAAGGATACGATTCTGGAGATGTCCGGCCCCTACGATCAGCGCTCGCTGACCGGGCTTGTCCATGCCGCCCTCCTCCCGCTCAAAGTATTCTTTTTATTGTTACTCGCCGCCATTAGCGTACTGCTTGCACTTCGCTATCAGGGTGTCACCCGCCACTATCCGCGCGACATTGCGCGCGTTGATCTTGGTGTTGTGATCGGCGCCGGGGCGATGCTGTTTTTCCCGCTAATGAGCCAGGGCTTCGTTCAGACCGCCGATGCGCTGTACGGCACATCACAAAACGCTGGCTTCAAACCCATTGTCAACGCGATGAGTGTCGCTTTTGCCGTATGGGCACTATTGCTGCTAATGTTCTTTTACAGGCGTCACGACCGGGACTTGGAAATTCTCGGCAAAATGGCCGGCGTTATGGCCAGTACAATTGCCGTTTTCAAGTATGATTTGATGATCGCTGTCATCACCCGCTTTCTGGGCTCTGGCGCTGGAATCCCCACAATCATTGGACTTCTAGTCCTCAGCGCCGCAGCCGTTCTATCTCTGCTGTCGCCCCGGGCGGCTCGTTTCTTTTCCGTATCCGAGCCGGAGGATCAAGAAACAGACATCCTATCTCGGCACGACAGTAAATAAGAATTAATTGCAATTTTAGGCAACATCTCAACGCCCCCTTTAGGCATCCCGTATTAAAACCGTGATCTGTGTTTTCGGGGAGTTTCTAAATCCATGCTTGTCAGCCAATCAGGACAGTCAGGTGCCGCGGAGGATTCCGTAGCCGCGAATGACACGGCGAAGGATCATCGCTGGGCACGCCGTCAGAACTGCCGCATCGCGGCCGAAATTTCGCATCTCTCGCTGCCCTCGCCAATAGCGTGTGTCGTGCGCGATACATCGTCGAGCGGTGCGCGGGTAGAGCTGTCGGGGGCGCGCAACGCCTTTTCAGCTGGCACAGAGCGCATACCCGACCATATCACGCTGGTGATGCCGATGGACCGGATGGAGGTTGAGTGCCGGGTAACCTGGCGCAAAGGCACCATGCTGGGCCTGCGTTACCTGTCACCAGCACGCACCGTTCCAAAGCGGGCGCCATCGCGCTTTGCAGGCCCTAAGCCCAAGGAACAAAGCTTGTTGGTCAAGCTTTTCAAATAGTAGACGTAAAGTGCCCCTCCCCCCGCGGTGGCCTTGCGGAATATTGTTCAGCCCCTGGCGATCTGCTTCAGCGGCTTTATAATCCCCTCGCAAGAGTTGAACTGAACGGTTTATAGACGGGGGCGGCATGACCGGCAGCGCGCAAAATTCGCACGATGAAATCTTGGCCAAACTTGGCCAATTGGCCGGACGCGCGATTCACCGGTATGATTTGCCAGACGGCGTCACCTTGCGCCTCATAAACGTTTCCGAAAATGCGACGTACCGTGTTGACGACCCAGCCACAGGCAAAAAGTGGGCGCTACGCGTCCATCGTGCCGGTTATCACTCGCGCACGGCTGTAGCGTCGGAACTCGCCTGGCAAGCGGCCCTCAAAGACAGTCAGACAATTATCACGCCATCGGCACTCAAGGGTCGCGATGGCGAATTTATTCAAAGCGTCGAGCACCGCGGTCTGCCAGAGCCCCGAAATGTCGTGCTTTTTGACTGGGAGGCCGGCTCCGAACCGGCCACTAACGATGTCGCCGGCTTTGAACTCTTGGGCGAAACTGCGGCCCGCATGCACCAGCATGTCAAAGGCTGGCAGCGACCGCCCTGGTTCACCCGCCACACTTGGGATTTTGACACGAGCCTTGGCGCCACCCCCCATTGGGGCCGCTGGCAGGACGGCATGGGCATGACGGAAGAGGCGCGCGCGGCCATTGGTGAGACCGCCGCGCTAATCGAGAAGCGGCTCGAAAACTTCGGCAAGGCTCCGTCTCGCTTCAATCTCATCCATGGTGACATGAGGCTTGCCAACCTGCTGATGGATGACCGCGCGGTCAAGGTCATCGACTTCGATGACTGCGGGTTTTCTTGGTTCCTCTACGACTGCGCCACAACTGTTTCGTTCTTCGAGCATCAGCCAGAAGTGTCCGGACTCATCCAAGCCTGGGTGCGCGGTTACCGCCGCGTAGAGACCTTGAGCAGCGACGAGGAAGCCGAGATCGATACTTTCGTCATGTTGCGGCGGTTGCTGCTGGTGGCGTGGATAGGTTCGCATTCGGAAACCGAACTCGCACAGTCTATGGGCGCCGGCTATACCGCAACTACCATCCCGTTATGCGAGCGCTATCTTTCCCGGTTTGGCCAGAAGCGCGGGGCCGCCCCCACTAACAGCAGATCCGGATTCTGGAAGCGAATGTTTGGATAGCTCTGCGCCAGTGTCTGATACTTTGGGTCAGACAGCGGTAAGTAACTCAAAATGATCACGCCTGCGCCAGCGCATCCAAGCTTTCAGGTAATATCTGCCCACCATCGACAATGATTGTTTGTCCTGTGATGTAGCCAGCTTCCTTCGAAGCCAGAAACAGCGCCGCATAACCGATATCTTCGACAGTGCCGAGTTTTTTGAGTGGTACCGATGCGGCCATAGAATTCTGGTATTCTTCACCAAGCGCTATGAGCCCCTCGGTAAGAATATTTCCAGGTAGCACTGCGTTTACGGTAATGCCGTATTTGGCGAGTTCGATGCAGGCCGTGCGCATGAAGCCAAGCTGACCCGCCTTCGACGCGCCATAGTGCGTCCAACCGGGATAGCCTGTGACCGGCCCCGTGATCGACGACGTGATGACAATGCGTCCCTGATTGGATTTTTTCAGATGCGGCAGACAGGCCTTGATGGGCAAGAAGGTGCCCTTCAAGTTTGTCCCCATTACCAGATCCCATTCCTCCGGAGATAGATCTTCGATCTTGGCTTGGGGAAAAATGCCGGCGTTGGTGCACAAAATATCGATACCGCCAAAAGCTGTGGCCGTGGCATCGGCCAAGCGTTGCATGTCACCAATTTGCGAAATGTCAGCGGCAAAGCCTTGAGCAATGCCACCAGAATTTCTCAGTTCGGCAGCCACCGCGTCGGCCTCAGATTGGTGACGGGAAACCACCATGACCTTGGCGCCATTTTGCGCAAACACCCTTGCGATGCCCTTGCCGATACCCTTAGTACCGCCCGTCACAATGACCGGTCGCCCTGCAACTGATGTCAGCATTTCGTCCTCCTGGCGTCACGTCTTGATCGCCTGACTTCAATAAAAAGCGGGCACCACATGATATGCGGTGCCCACTGTCCTGTCACGTTGCCGTCAGGCTATGGGTCTAATCGTTAAAGACGAGACGGCCGATGCGATTGTGGGTGTCGGGAGAAACAACGCGCAATACCAATCCCCAGACAAACCCGAAAGCAAGTATGGCCAAGGCAATGAGCGGGATATTGCCGCCAAAGGTACCGCCGCCCCCGAAGGTCGCGAGGTTGGCAACCAGCATGTAGACGAGATACATCTGCGCCACGAAGGCAATCGCGGGTGCCAACAGCGTGGAGAAGAAGCTCGTATCTTCCGCGTGGTGCTTGCGGAAATACACAATGATCGCGATCGAGACGATAGCCTGAAGGACGAGCAGCAGCATCGTTCCGAGGATGGCGAGCATTGTGTACACAGCCACATAGGCCTGGGCGTTCGGATCATCCGTACCAAGGAAGTACGCAAACAGTCCCAGCCAAGTTGCCGCCAGTACCGACTGGGCGGTCGAGGCTGCATGCGGGCTCTTGTAGGTATTGTGGGTATTGCCCAGGAAGGATGGCAACACGCCTTCGCGGCCAAGCGAGTAGAGGTAGCGAGCGGCAGTGTTGTGGAAGGCCATGCCGCAGGCAAACGAACTCGTCAGAATGAGGAAGCTCATGAGCTCTTTGGCCCAGGGACCAACGAACTGTTCAATCGGCGTCAGGAAGAAGTTGCCGGAATCCTTAACGGCCATTTTGACCATGTCGGCTTCTGTCGGGAACGCGGAAACCGCGCACCAGCTCGTTAAAATATAGAACAAGCCAAGGCCGATCACGGAGATGTAAAGCGAGCGTGGAATGATGTGCTTGGGATCACGCGATTCTTCCGCGTAATTCGGAGCCATCTCGAAACCAACCCACGACCAGAACGCCATGAAGATGCCGACAGCGGCCGCACCAGCGGCGATATCGGCATCGCCGATTTTTTGTTCAGCGACTGGAGTTGCAACATTGAGAAGGTTCAAGGCTTCGGTCGTGAAGCTTGTCCCCGACTTGGCGGTCAAAACGCCGATATCGAAGATTGTCAGAATGATGACTTCAAGGATAAGCGCGACACCGAGAATGGCGGCGGACAGTTTTACATCGCGATAGCTGAACAACGATGCCAACACGACGGCGAAAAGCCCGAGCCAGATCCATGGGACATTGACCCCGAAGTGGGTTTGTATCCAGGAGTTGCCGAAGAATGCGAACAGACCACAGAGCGACGCTTCGAACACACTGTAACAAGCCAGCGATGCAAAGCCTGCTGCCATACCAAACTCACGGCCCAGACCGAGACTAATGAACGAGTAAAAACCACCCACCGACGACACCTTGGATGCCATCGCGGCGTAGGCGACGGAAAAGATCGTCAAGACGATCGTTGCGAGCATGAAAGCCGCGGGCACATAGATGCTGTTACCGAACCCGGCAGCGAATGGCACGTTGCCGAGCATCGCCGACATTGGCGCCGCCCCAGTCACCGTAAGAAAGAGGACCCCGACAAGTCCAAGGGCCTTGCCCTGCAGCTTCTCGACACTCTTATCATTGGCAATATCGTAGCTCTCGGGCGCGGCTACTGCGCTTGCTGTAGTCTGGCTCACGTTGATGTCTCCCCTCGTCAAGTTGCGAAATTCGCCAGAAGCTTTTTGCGCCTTGGCCTGCGATTCGTCACAAGCCACCCCCGTGGCTACGGACGCGGATAATGGTCCGGCTTGCGGGCGAAGGCAAGCGGCCTTAAGAGACTGTCAAACAGGCACAACTTGCAAGTTGCTTGGGCAGAATTGCGTTGGCACAATTGAATAAGCTTAACGCTGCCGGCCCCCAAGCGATACAATGTTCTCTCTTACGACAGCTTCATCAGCGCCAACAGCTCGTGGCTCGACATCACATGACCGTAGATCATATTCATGATTTCGAGTTCCTTGCGGTGCAACTCGTCTGATCCTGCAGCGCAGCAATCTTCGATGATGACCACGGCAAAGCTCTCGTCAGCCAGACTACGAACGGTCGATGACACACATTGGTCGGTAAAAATTCCGCAGCATACCACTGTCTTGATACCGAGATTCGTGAGGATCAGGCGCAGGTTAGTTCCGGTCAGGGCGCTGTCGGTGGTTTTGGTGACCTCGATCTCATCACCTAGCGGGGCCAATTGCGGGATGATTTGTGACGGCAAGCCCGCCTTGGGCAACAACAGATTATTCCAACCGGGCATCTTCTGAGACAGGGATCGATCGCGGCCATCGAGCGTGTGACAAGCAATGCGCGCGAACAGGCACTCGATCCCTGCCTTGCGCAAACGCGCCAACATGTCAGCCGTGCGCGGGATGACCGTGTTTTGCATACGTTCGTGGAATGGCGTCCAGGCATCCCAGCGGCGCTGCTCTTCCGCGCTAAGCCCGGCTCGGTCTGGCCGTTCGAGATAGGTGTTCTGGACATCGATGACGAGCAGCGCAGTGTGCGCGGGCGTCAAATCCGGATCGGCGGGTTCGGGCGCGCCGTCATAATAGATCGAACGATAAGACGACTTCCAGGACATGAGCGACTCTCTTTGTTTAGCGTCATGATAAGAAAATTTCGGGCAACACCCAACAAGAGGTGTCATCCTCGGGCTTGTCCCGAGGACCCATGGTTCAGCGAACTCGGACAGTGAATTAGCGCAGTGCAGCCACCACGTATGCCGCTCCTGAAGGTGGAACGTGCGGATAACTGGGTCCTCGGGACAAGCCCGAGGATGACATATTATTTGGATGTCCCCACGCTTTAATACCTCGCCTTGAACAATCCGCGCCGCTCATAAACTTCAGCGGCTTCTTCGATGAAGTCTGACACTTTTTCAGCGCCATACGTTACGCGCAAGTCCTGCGCAGCCGCAAGCAGTTCAGACTTCGACTGCGCCCTCCCTGGCCGCAAAAGTTCGTACATGCGCATAATCGTTTCTTGCGGCACGTTTACCAGCTCGGCGGATCGCTCCAAATTTTGTGCCAATGTGGAGCGGCCAGCCGCGCGTGAGATCTGGGCCTGCTGCAACAGTGCGCCCGGTGTGATACCGAGATCATCGAGCGTCACCGTGCCGTCTAGAACAGCGGGCAGCGTTATTTCATCGAGCTGTTTGCCGCGTTTGCCGCGCACAAGCTCGGGGCGCTTTTCGGCAAGCGGATAGTCGGATACGCCAAGCGGTTTGCTGCTCATGTGCTGCCCCCCAGCATTGTGATAGCGATCTCTTCGGGGACGCCCCCTTCCACGGTCATTTCCGTCTCGATGGCATAGATCAGCGACACACGGGCATGAAAGCGCGCGCCCATCGCCTCTCCGCGCGTCGGCACAACAACCGGCTCAGGTAACTCGCCCTTGGCGTAGACCGCCGCGTTTGCCCCCATGCGGTGGTAGTGCTCAAGTGTGGTGATGGGCGAGTTTGAAAACAGTTCGAGATTGTTGTGCGGCAAGCGATCTTTTTGATGAATGACGGCAGTACCCTTGGCCTGGATACCGATGCCGATGCCAGAACCTGCCAAGCGTGCGGCGCTGAGACCCAAAAATGAGGTGTCGGCCGTATGCCACATGCGAACGACGCGAGGGCTGCCACCAGCTTCAAGAATTCCGGCCGTTAACTCGCGCAAGATACTCGACAGCGGATGCCCGGCGACTGTCTGGAATAGTTTCAGTCCGAAGGACGGACTAAGACCGATGACGACTTCGTGCCGGGCCGTCCCCACAGTAGCTGGACCCATGACCTTATATCCAATGCGAAGGGCCTCGGCCGCCTTATGAACGCCCTCGGCGCGCAGCACCTCCTCTCTGGTCAGCACATCGCGAATTGAGATAATTTCTTTCCGCCGTTCGGCGCTTACCCGGTAGCCGCTGCCAGGTCCCAGATAATCATTGGCATCATTGATGGCGCTCATTACGCGGCCGCCGCGCACCATGGCCGAGGTTTGCAGGTAGTCACCCGAAATGCGCAAGCGCACGAGCTGCAGAAGGTTTTCGGCCTCGTCCTTGAAACCGCGATTGGCTAGTGCCTTGATAACATCGATCACGGTAATGCCGCGGGTTTGGATGGCTTCACTGATCAGGGTCACATCGCGCGGGACATAACTTCGCGTTTCATCTGAACCCGATGCCGCCACAACGCTCGCCTTCATCGCAGCTGTCGGATTGCCCAGGTCTAATTCCTCAAACACCGCACTAATTGCTTCAACGGCGCGCGTGCGCAGTTCAAGGACGCGGGTTTCCTCGACCGGCGTCAAACCACCGTCGGCCTCGAAGTCGCGTTGTAAAACGAGATAATCTTCTAGTTCCTCGCCGTTGAGCAGCGAAGCATTGAACGAGTTGTCGTATTTCAGGATTGAGCCAAAGCCAGAGCATATAAGATCAGACCCGGCCATAAGAAACGGCACAATCTTGGCGCCAACGCGGATTTCAGATTCAGTTGGCCGAGCATCGTTGCCCGACGCGCATTCGAGATCGAGCCAGACGGCGATCAGGTTTTCAGCCATCAGCTCACGCATACCACCCGGCACCGTGCAGGCGACAGGGGCACCGTCAATGCCGCCGTTCTGGGTGCCTTGCACACCCATGGCGCGTTGCAGGCACAGACAACGGGCTTCAAGATACAAAAGCGACTTCTTTTCATGGAAGCCCATGAGAAGCTCGGACCCCGCACCCGACGTGCACCGCATCTTAATTCCACGCGATGCATAGGCCGCGGCCAGGAAGGCCTTCGACCAAGGCGTATCGTCGCCATCAATGAAGCTTTTCTCTGTGCCATAAACTGAGACCGTCTCGGCATAAGACGTGAACCCCGCCATGCCAATCCGCAACTCTTCGGCTTCTTCACTCGAGCACTGGAATAGTGTTCCCCAGCGCCCGACGCTGGCACCGACCGCGCACGCAACCGCATTTGACCAGGCGTTACGCGCTACCCGCATGGTCGTTTCGACTTCATCGAAACCAAACGCCACGGCAGTGGCAGCGTCGGCGGCCATCTGCAGTGGATCGTCCTTGGCATTGGTGACGTGGGCCTGATTTCCTGGCGTCTTGCGGGCGCGCATCTTGCTGTAAGCGAACGCAATCTCCAACGACGACAGGTGCGTCACCACTTCTGCCAATTTGGCCGGCGTCATCCCACGAGCAAGCCGCACGAGATCGGCACGCGGCACATTCATGTCAACCAGCATGCGAGCCACTTGCAGTGATGGCATGGCCATCGCCTCAGGCGCTATCTCGGGGTCAATATGATAGCGCGCAATGAAAGCGTCGATCATGTCGAAATCGGCGGACGGGCAACCATCCATGGCGGTGACGGCGCCGGTTCCCAGTACAAGGCTAGGCGCAGGATCGTGAGGGCTCTTGAAGGCGGCGAACCCGTGATTTGCATCTTCGGCCGCGAACTTGTCGAGCCGCAACGGGCGCTCGTCCCAGTCGGAGAAGCGTTTCCAGCGATTTGCCGCGGGGGGCAGGGGTTCGGTCACGAGGGGTGGTCCGCTTTACAAGATCAGTCTAATGGCCATCGGTCCGCATTAAGCCTAGCCCACTGCGGGCGATTTTGACAGAGTCTAAGGTCACTCAGCGGAGCACCGGGTCCAATCAAAAAGACAATTGCCAACCTCCCGCTTGTCGCGAGCACCCATTGTGCCGCAATCTCGAATATAAACCGGGATGATTTCGCTGCCAGGTAACCCGCCGGCCTTGAAGGCTGAACAAGCCTAGGAATGGATTCGCGCAAGTCATGTTGACGACGTGCTTCGCATTTGGCGCGAAGTTGACACCATTCAGTGAGTGGGAATCGAGTAATGAAACGCCTTGGACACCATCATGACCTCAACCAAGAAAATTCTTGAACTCAACGCCTTCGACATGGCCACCAGCGAGGGGTTGAGCCCTGAAGCCGCAAGCCTCATCGCCCGCCGCTGGCGGACATTCGGGCCCACGTCCATGCTGTTTTATAAGCGCCCGTTGAATCTGGTGCGGGGTGAAGGTGTCTGGCTTTTTGAGGCCGACGGCACCCGCTACCTCGACGCCTATAACAACGTGCCGTCATGCGGGCATTGCCACCCGAAAGTCGTAAGTGCTGTGACTGATCAAATGGGTACGCTCAACACCCATACCCGCTATCTATATGGCATCGTCTACACATACGCGGAGCGCCTATTGGCGACGTTTCCCGCCGAGTTGTCGAACATAGTCTTCACCTGCACCGGCAGTGAAAGTGTTGATCTCGCCCTGCGCATCGCCCGCACGGTGACGGGCGGCACCGGATTCATAGCCACTGAAAACGCTTATCACGGCAACACCTCACTCGTGACTGAAGTCTCGCCGTCATCAGCTAGTGCCGAGCAGCGCCCGGCAAATATTTTCCTGGTGCCCGCTCCTGACACCTACCGGCACGGGGTTGAGGAGGCCAGCCGCCGCTTCACCCAATCCGTTGCGCAAGCCCTGCGCCAGATGAAGGAAGCGAGTATCAAACCGGCTGCCATGATCGCCGACAGCATCTTGTCGAGCGATGGCGTGTATCCGGGCGAAAAAGGCTTCTTGAACGACGCGGCAAGCCTCATGCGCCAAGCGGGCGGGCTTTACGTTGCCGACGAAGTGCAACCCGGGTTTGGCCGCACGGGAGAAAGCATGTGGGGCTTCCAGCGACATGGCATCGTGCCTGATCTCGTGGTCATGGGCAAACCCATGGGTAACGGCTATCCGATTGGCGGCGTCGTAGCAAAGCCCGCGCACTTGGCAGCTTTCGGCGCCAGCTCGGGCTACTTCAATACCTTTGGCGGCAGTCCCGTGGCCGCAGCCGCCGGCCTCGCAGTGCTTGACGTATTAGAGTCCGAAGGTTTGCAGGCTAACGCGCGCGAAACGGGTTCCTACCTGCTTGCTGGTTTGCAGGATGCTACTAGCGGCCATGACCGCGTTGGCGATGTGCGTGGAGCGGGGCTTTATGTTGGTTTTGAATTTGTCCGGTCGAAGGGCTCCCGTGAACCCGATCAGCGGGCAGCGACGTTTGCCGTCAACGCATTGCGCGAGCGTGGCATCCTCATCGGCACCGCCGGTCTCAATGGAAATATTTTGAAAATCCGCCCACCGTTATGCTTCATGCATGAGCACGCTGACCAGTTGATAGACGCGATGAAAGCGACGCTATCGGAATTGGAGTAATCCGGGCTAAGGCGTCACTTAGCCGGAACGTTGCCGTTCCAAACGTCGACGTGTTCCAGCCGCCCATCGTCATGGGTTATCGACAAGCCAAACCACTTGCGCCGCACTTCATCGGCATGCACGACGGGATCATAGACCGGAGATGTCAACCCGAGTTGAGTCATTTCTAGGCGCCCAATTCGCTCCAACACCGTGAAACTGTTGACTACGATATTGCGCTTGGTCGCTGCGAGTTGGATCTGGGAGATGACAAGAGCCCGCTGCTGATCCAGCACGTCAACCAACGTGCGCTGACCAACGCGCTCTTCCTCGCGAACGCCGGCAAGGGCGACCTGATTGGACTCCACCTGAACCTTGTCAGATTCCAATTGCGCGCGGGCAGCCTGTAACTGCGACCAAGCCGCCACGACCCGGGACTGCACCTCAGTGCGATTCTGTTCAATTTCCTGCAGCTTGCTGATGTGCGTATGCTTGGCTTGGCGGACACGCGCATAGGTTTCACCGCCCTCATAAATTGGCATGGTGACCCGGCCCGTAACGGTCGTACGCTCCTGCTGCTCAAGAAACGGGTTAGCGTCCAGCGTGTTGTTATAGGTGGCTGAAACGGTCACTTCAGGAAGCAATTCACCGCGAATTTGATCCACACCGTAGCGAGCCTGCTCTTCTACGTAGAGCGCGGCCACAACACTTGGATTCTCCTTCGTCGCAATGCTGGAGGCCTCATCGAGTGAGCGCGGAAGACTTGCTGCATAACCCACTGGCTCAGTGAGTACTGCGGGCGGGTGGCCGATAATCTGCTCATAACTCGCGCGGCTTGCCTTGAGATTAGCTTGCGCCACATCGAGTTCACCTATGGCGCCTGCACGGCGCGCCTGGGACTGCGCTACGTCCGTACGTGTCACTTCACCGACAGCGAACCGGTCCTGGGTCGCCTTCAGCTCTGTTGTCAAAAAACCAACATTGCTCTCGCTCAACCGCACGATCTCCTGATCACGCACGGTATTCATGTAGGCAGTGACAGCTTCGAGCAATACACTCTGTTCCACAAATCGCAACTGCTCGCGCCCAGCCCTCACGCCTGCTTCCGCGCCCTTGACGGCGTTTACAGTTTGAAAGCCATTGAAGACATTCTGTTCGGCGCTCACCGCGTAATTCTTGGGGTGAGCTACGCCTTCAGTGGTGGTGATTGGGCGCGTGTTGATATTCTGGTAGTTTATGTCAGCCGAGCCGTCGACGCGGGGACGGTAACCAGACATGGCACGGGCAACATCTTCGTCCGTTGCACGCAACCTAGCCCGCTCGGCATCGAGCCGCGGATTGTATTGATAAGCAGAGGCAAGCGCTTCATTGAGCGACTCGGCGCGCGCAGGCGTCACGCCGGACAAGCCCGCAAAGGCAAGGACCAGCATAGTCATTCCGAAGCCAAGCCGAAAGAGCTTCAACATCCATCCCTCAAGACCGCGGCACCCGGCACCATACACCCGCCAATCAGCAATCTTGCTGGCCAACGGCGCAATGTGACGAACACGCATCCTGTTAACATCAAAATTACCCTCTAAGAAAGCACTGTCAGTGATTCGCGGGGCGCAGAAAGCTCTTGTATTATCAAAGACCAGGATGGCGTTGCCCGTTTCACACAGGAGTGCGGCCCGCGGCTTGCTCCGAGCCAAGGAAAACACTAAAAACAATCATGTAAGTCACTGCTTTATAAGCAGAAACATAACACTGTGCTCAATGCTGTCAAATCTGCGGCATTATTCCAGGCCATCCATGCCCGGAAAAATTGATGTTCAAAATATGATGTTCAAAATATAATGGGCACAGGTTGGCAACCAGCCCACCCAGGTGGGCAACCCGCGAAGCGGCACGATTATTTGACGGGACCAGGGTCTTGCTCGCCCGCACCGGCCTCGACCGTCTCGGTGCGCCCATCTTCATGGGTAATACTGATACCAAACCACTTGCGGCGGACCTCGTTGTAGTGCGCCTCGGCATCATAGATCGATGAGACTGCTGTAATAATCTCCCCCGTCAGGTGCCCCATGGTGGCCAGAAGCGCGTAATTGGCTACGACCTGATCCCGGCGCGTAATGGCCATCTGCACTTGCGCATCGAGATATTCCTGCTGCGCATTGAGAACATCGAGAAGGGTGCGCTGGCCCACCCGTTCTTCTTCACGCACACCATTGAGAGCGGTCTTATTCGCTTCAATCTGAATTTGATCGGACTTGAGCTGCGCCCGCGCCGCGATCATGCGCGACCACGCCGCCGTTACATCCGAGATCGTCTGATCCCGAACCTCTTCAATTTCCTGCAGGCGGCTCACCTGGATATGCTTGGCTTGGCGCACGCGCGCCTGCACCTCACCACCTTCATAGAGGGGCATGCTGAACCGGCCGGTAACGCTGGCCTCCTCTTGCCGGTCGATGAAGTTGCTGTTCCCTCCGCTTTGCGTGAAATTGGCTTCCACGCGAACCTCGGGCAACAATTCACCCCAAGTCTTCTCAACATTGTAGCGAGCCGCTTCCTCGCGATAGAGAGCGCCTACAATAGCCGGACTCTCGCGGCTTGCGATGTCGATTGCCATCTCCATCGAGCTGGGCAGCAACTTGGATGTCAGCGGTGGCGGTGACACGCTGGCGGGCTGATGACCAATAATGCGTGCATATGTTGAACGGGAAATTTTCAAGTTGGCCTGCGCCAGATCCGCATCCGATGCCGCGCGCGCACTGCGCGCCTGCGCTTGAGCCACATCCGTGACGGTGACTTCCTGAGACTCCCGGCGCACGCGGGTGGCCCGCAATTCTTCGTTTAGGAAAGCAACGTTGGCCAGGCGCGCTTTGAGGATCTCCTGGTCGCGAACCACATCGGCATAAGCCGTCACTGCCGCCAAAAGCGTATCGGATTCGACAAGACGAAGATTTTCGCGCCCACCTCGGACCAAGGCTTCAGCCTCGTTGACGCCGTTGACAGTGCGCCAGCCCGAGAAAACAGGCTGCGTCATGCTGATCTGATAAGCCCAAGGATTGAATGAGCCATTTCCCGTGCTCGCGGGCTTGGTCTCCGTGTGACGGGAGCCCGTATCTGCGTCGAGGGACACCCGAGGCCGGAAACCCGACATCTCTCGTGGAACGTCTTCGTCAGTCGCTCTGAGGCGCGCCCGCTCCGCATCCAAACGGGGATTGGAAAGATAGGCCGCCGCCAGGGCGTCGTTCAACGACTCGGCTCTACTGGATACAGCAACAAAGGGTTGCAAGGCTGCCATTGCCGCCACCGTACCCATGACCCTGACACAGGCTCGCACGGCGGTTTGCCACCGGTTCGCGTGGTCGTTCACTCCAGGCATCTAACAGCTCCCAACACGGCCCGGATGCACCTTTGGCCTGACCGTAGTGGACGCTGATTCACTGAAGGAAAAGTAAACACTGCACCAATTTGGGACCCCTGGTGGCTCCCCGTGCCGCCACCGGCACAGCCCGTAGATACCCAAAAAAAATTAAAAGCTGAACTCGGGCACTTTGGCAAAGCCAGGCAATGGGAAACCACCTGCATCAAAGGCCTCAGTGGCATCAAAGCTGGCCGCATGGCGGCGCCACAGCGTGGCTTTGCCCGCAGCACCAGCGGCCAGGATCACCGCCAAGCGGCCATTGACCGCGAGTTGATCGAGCAGGGCCTGGGGAATCTGCGCGGCTGCGCCTTCTACGAGGATGACGTCGAACGGAGCCTTGGCAGGTAGCCCCCCGGCGAGCGGGCCGATGTGGATATCGGCTGCGGAAACACTTTGGCCGGCAAGATTTTTCTTAGCGCTGGCGGCCAGAGCGGGATTCTCTTCAAGCACGGTTACAGTTTTGGCCAGACGGGCCACGATGGCAGCAGAATACCCAGTGCCACCTCCGATGATCAGCACGTCGTCATGGGATTCGATGGCGCACAACTGCACGAGTTTCGCAAACACTCGCGGCGCCATCAGCGCGCGGGGGAGAAACTTTTTCGAGACGTCAGCCCCGTCCAGCCGGACGTCGAGATCACCGTAGGCAATTGTGGTCTGTGAAGCGGGCACAAAAGCCTCCCGCGGCACTTCTAACATGGCGCGAATAATGCGCCTGTCGGTGATGTCGCTGGGCCGAATCTGGCTTTCGACCATATTCTTGCGTTGCAGCACCATATCGGCCATAGCCTGCCCTCCTGACCCCAAACGCAAGGGCAACTGCCCAGCGCGCGAACACCTTATGTAACCAAAGGGCGCAGCACGCAAATGTGCAAAAGCCGCAAGTCAGCGATTGGCATGCCCCGGGCCAGTGTGGCGTCTCCCAAATACCGGCAAACTCGTGGCGGGCGCTTTCGGGTATTTGGGAGCCACGACACCAGCCCTCAAAATGCCAGCACGCCTCAGGAAACTACGTGCATCTTGTGCAGTGCGGGGCTCCCATGATAGGAGACCGCTTCACCAAACCTTTATAGGTGATACCGCAAGTTGTGCTGGGCCTTTTGGTCCAGCAATGAGGCCACGTGGCGGAGTGGTTACGTAGCGGACTGCAAATCCGCGTACCCCGGTTCAATTCCGGGCGTGGCCTCCAAATTTTCCATTTGAACCGCACAGTCTTTTGATTCTTGAAAAGATGGCGCGATTTTTTCTTTTGACAACAGGTGGCTAGGTGGGATTTGTGTCCCGGCAGTCGACAATCGCCGGCGGTGAAGGCTGCTAATTTTTTCGTTACGTTGAGCTTCAACCGGGTGCAAAATGTCCAGTGCGTTCGCGGTCCTGACCGGGTCTGCGGTCCCACGGACTAATGCCGCGACCGCTGGATTTTCAAGCCACGCTGCAACTCAGGCGGCAATAGGCAGACGTTCTAGGACATGAGCCGTCAGAGATGAGTACACCCCCGGTCCTAGTGATAAATTTAGATCGCTCACCTGACCGCCTGTCGGCCATCAATGAGCATCTTACGGCACGTGGCATCGCTTACCAGCGCATTACCGCCATCGATGGCACTCAGATAGATCTGAACAAATATGCCGATGCAGATCTCTACCGCCGATGCCATGGCCGCAACCTGCGCGCTTCCGAGGTTGGATGCTATGTCAGCCACCTCAAAGCGATGTCGCATTTTCTCGAGACTGCGCAGCCCTGTTGCGTGATCTTAGAAGACGACGCCCGATTGGCGGCAGACTTCCCCGCCATCGTCAGTGAACTCGTTGACCGCAAGCTGTATGGGTTTGACATGTTGCGCCTGCAGGGCCGGCGCCAAGGGCTCGGCATAACATCAATCCGAAACGAGCGTTGGAGGATAAAGGTGCACGCCACCCGCGTGACTGGTTCAACGGGCTACATCCTGAACCGCAAAGCGGCACAGCGCTATCTTGAGCGGCTGCTGCCAATGGCCGTACCCTACGATCACGCCTTTGACCGTGCACTTCACCTTCGGCTGAGACTTGGTGCTGTACTCCCCTATCCCGTCGATTTTGCCGGGGTGAATTCCACTATCGAAACCACCAGATCGGAATCAAGAATAGGAAAAGTCAAAGGCATTTCACGTTGGCCGGTGCTGGCGTGGCGAACTGAAACCGAGGTCGCCCGAGCCCTGGCATGCATTTCCGAAGTTGCCCGGCCCAATTGGACACACATAGGTAAGCAGTAGTAAGCAGAAGGCGTTGATGACAACCCGAGTTACCGCCTCGTGGTCATTTAGGCATGAGGCGGGCATTCTGACCGGCGTCCATCCCGTTCTCGTGACGATTTCATTCATAGAACTTCTGTGTCTCGCCCCTCTGGCTCGTACCAGAAACCTCCCGCAACGTCACAACTTGCCCAGCCCGCGCAGCAGGAGGCGCGGCGCCCAGCATCAACAACGACAAGTGCAATCAATGTCTTGAACGCCGCCGTGACGCCATTTGCCGGGTCCTATAAAACCCTCTCGCCAGCCGCAAATCGTTGTGCTAGACGCTGCGCTCCTCGCGTTTGCGAGACGTCTATTCCGTGGTAGCTCAGTGGTAGAGCATCCGACTGTTAATCGGACGGTCGTAGGTTCGAATCCTACCCACGGAGCCATTTTTTCCTTTGTCCGTACCGGAGACATAGGTAACAGCCTCGTGCCGGACCGGTGGCGATGATTTGGGGCGTTGCCCCCGATGTGACGGGCAGCCAACTCCAGAGCAATAACGGTCTGCCAAAACCAACCTAGCTGCCGCGCGCCGTGTCGGCTGCTGCTCCAAAGTCTTTGAGAACCTTGGCCGGCACGTTGCCCGACGCCTGGCACGAAGGGTCTTTCAGCCGGTCGTGGAGCCCCACAATGTCGCCCTTGAATTGCGGTGTCTGCGCGCGCCGCGCCACACCGGTCGCGATGGCCCCGTTGCTCCAGCGCGGCCGGCACATGAGTTTACCCAGATACTCGGTCAGATTGACTTTGAACTGATCGGGTAACACCGTTTGAGTTTGCTGCGCCATGCCCTGCCAACGGGCCAAGTCAGGATTGCTATTCCAGCCTGCCGTCTGCGCAGGATCGAGGAGCGGTGCCAGTGTCTCGGATAGATGTTCCGCCACGCGGCGCACCGGCATAGCCTTGATCATGAGCGACAGGCTGGCAGCGTCGTTTTCTTCGATCGGCTTGATCACAACATCGCCGTAGTCGGCCACTCCCCCCGCCTCCAATTGCGGAACCTTGGTCATCCACAGCGATGCGCCGCGAAAATCAGTAGCCGGCACGCTGGCGCCGGTCATGTCGGCTCCCTGCAAATGGGCCTGATTAAACGAACCCGCATCAAGTTGCGCATCTTTGAGCACCGCACCTTGCAAGTGCGCATAATTAAATAGCGCGCCCTGCAAACTTGCCGACGAAAAATCGGCACCTTGCAACTGCGCGCCCGTCAGATCTGCGCCTTGCAATGACGCGATCAGAAATTGCGCGCCCTGCCCGGAAACGCCCCCTGTCAAATCGGCCTTATCGAGGTGCGCGCTGGAAAAGTCGGCCCCACTGATGAGGGCATAGGCGAGATCCGCCTGCTCAAGACGGGCGTCGTTCAGCTTGGCGGCACGCAAGTCGATTCCGCTCATGTGGGCATCGTCGAGCCGCGCACGCGACAGATTTGCGCGTTCGGCGGAGGTGCACTTCGCTGCGGCGCGATCCTCGCTCAACAACAGCTCGTTGACATCGGCGCACTGCAGCCACGCCCCGCGCAGATCCGTGCCCGCAAGGCTCGCATCATCGAGGTCGGCGCCCGTCAGGTCGGCCTGATGCAGATCGGAACGATCGAGCCGGGCAAAACGTAAATCGCGGTTGCGCAGCGACAGGCTTGGTTCACCCGATGTCAGGTCCTTGTCGGGAACGAGATCGGTATCGGTGACGACGATGTTACGCCGGAAAATGCCGAACAACGAGCCGTCGGCACTGGCCGCCATGAACGGCCAAGCAAAGCCGCCCGCATAACGTTGCCCGGCTTCATTATCCTGGTGGCGGCCTGAAACGGACTGCGTGATCCGGTCAAGCGCTTCGCCAGGGATTGTCGCCACAAAAAACGAAAACAGAGCAACCAGCGCCAGTACAATTGTCGTGGAAACAAAGCTGAATGGATGGGCTGCGGTTGTGCGCAGAAACGCGCTTGAAAACGATGTCTCCGCCCGCATCAGAAATACACCGATGGAAATCAGCATGGCAATGTCGACAAGCAAAGCGCAGCGATGCGTCCAGGTAATTTTGATATCGTGATAGGGCAGAAACACGACCTGCACATAGAGCAGCAGCACTACCGGCAGCACCACTAAGGTCAGCCACGACATTCCGTGCAGAAAGCCGCTCATGATCATACTGCGCTGTGGCCCGGCGATCGCTTGAACGAAGAAGAAGTTGTTGAGTTCAAGGCGCAGAGGGTGCGTGCGCTGGTCCGTAATTTCAAGAAGCCGCACGGCATGATCGAACTCAAGCGTTTCCTTGGCGAGCAGGACAAGCTGCGAAATCAGTCCCAAATGCATTAGCACAAGAACGACTGTTGCGAACTGAAAGAACTGCGTCAGCTGTATCTTGACCTGCAGGATGGGCAGCTCAACAGGAATTTGCAGCAGCAAATCAGTGTGCGTCACACCCGCAACCGCAATCATGAGATAGGTCATGATGGCGAGAAAGATCAGCCAACCTGTATGCGCCGTATCCGACGAGTGGTTAACGGCTTCAAGCAGGCTATAGGGATTGACGGGGGTCTCTACCTCCGGCGTGCTGCGGCCCAAATCCGTCATTTTCCCTCAAACCCCACTTCACTCAAAACTCATCTGACCCTGTCTCAGGCCCAGTCATACGCGATGTCATCAGATGCCGGTTCCCATTCCGCCGGCCCCTATAATCCTCAGCAAACCATAGAGGAAAAAGTGTGGCGATAGCGCCACTCATCGATGCAAATGGTTCATGCGATTGCCGCTATTGAGTGATGAGTGGGAGTTATCCTGTGCTGCCACCGGCCCATCGCCGTTGATAAACGGCCACTCTTCCTGCAACGTGGGGTCTCGTCTCAACAATACAGGTTCCGGCCAACCCCGTGTATAATTGCAAGAAATGTCCCGGCTACTGCTGCTCGTATCCGGTGATCGAACTCGACAAACGTGATGTCCAGCGGCTGGCAAAGCACCACAAACTGACCTTTGACCAGGCACGGACCAAATTTACCAAATCGGCACATGGTCACGCCTATGTGATGCGGCGCAAAAAGGACGTCCATTTTGGCAAGATCTGCCGCTTTTTCGATACGGATAAGCGCTGCTGCACGATCTACACGGCGCGGCCAAACGCATGCCGCGCCTTCCCCGGCGAAGGCCGCTGCGGTTATTATGATTTTCTAACCTTCGAGAGGCGTGCCCAGAACGACCCAACGTGGGTGGCCGTCACGAACAATCGCGGCTAGCGTTAAACAACAAAGTGCGAAGTGGACCAACCATGCTGACACTCTATGGCGGCGGACCAATGTTCGGCTTGCCCGACGGCAGCCCGTTTGTGACCAAAGTGCACGTACTGCTCAAGATGGCAGGCGTGCCCTATCGTTTCGAAAAGGCCAACTTCAGAAAAGCGCCGAAGGGCAAGATCCCATACATCGAAGATGGCGGGCCGCTGCTCGGTGACTCAGCATTCATCCGCAAGCATATCGAGTCCAAATACAGCGCCGATTTCGACAAGGGCTTGAGCGCTGCTGACAAGGCCGTCGCCTTGGCCTTCGAGCGGATGTGCGAAGACCATTTGTATTGGGCAATCGTCAATGATCGCTGGATGGATGACGCCAACTTCAACAAGGGCCCCCGGCATTTTTTTGATGATGCCCCTGCCCCAATGCGACCCATTATTATCGCGGTCATGAACCGGCAGGTGCGCCGCACATTGAAAGGCCAGGGCTTTGGCCGCCACAGTAAAAGCGAGATTGCCGAACTCGCCGGACAAGACTTAGCCGCCATATCCAATTTCCTGGGAACCAAGGATTGGCTGATGGGATCAGAACCCTGCGCGGCAGACGCGACGGTGTGGGCGACCGTCACAAGCTGCCTGTGTCCATTCTTTGAAGCGCCGGTCAGAACAGCCGCCGAGCGCCATGATAATCTCAAGGCTTACAGCGCACGCGGCCACAGCCTCTGGTTCGCCAACTCCGGCTCCAAATCCTGAGGCGTCACCGTTTTCGGCGAACCGGCTATTTCTTGCGAAACTGGTCGAGACTGACGATCTCGGCGCCGCCCCCGTTGGCGGGCTTATCGTCAACCGACTTGATGGCCGAAACGTGCCCCTCCGTTGAGGATTTTGGCGGTGTTTCCACGCTCGAGAGGGTGGGAGCGGCGGTTAGGTTTGGCCGTGTGGTAGCCGTTGGCGCCATCGGAATTGGAGCGACCGCTGGATCATTGTTGTCGCGCTCGACCACACGTGGCTTCTTGCTGGTCCGGGCCTTGCGCGCGGCACGCGGCACCCGCGGATCTCCGGCAAGTCCAGGCCTAGACGATGGTGCGAGGGTGCCAGTGCCATCTTCACTATCGGGCTCTTCAAATTGCAGGCCGTAGCGCACGGATGGATCGAAAAAGACCTTGATGGACGCGAACGGCACGATCAGACGCTCTGGAATTCCATCAAACGTCAGTTTCACTTCAAAACGGTCGTCGCTGACCAGCAAATCCCAGAACCGGTGCTGCAGCACGATCGTCATTTCATTGGGATATTTTTCTTTGAGCCGCTTCGAAATTGAGGCGCCCGGGGCCTCGGTATCGAACGAAATATAAAAATGATGGTCGCCTGGCAGACCGGATTTGGCAGCACGCTGAAGCACAGTGCGAACGACACCGCGCATCGCATCTTGCGCCAGCGTCTCGTAGTCTATCGTCGGCCCTGCCGTCATCCGCAATCCGTCTCAAAGCTAATCATCGGGCACTTGCCATTTTTGCTTACTTTACTCCACAAGGCCCCGCTTACAATGCCGGATTAACACGTGAAGTGGAGGGCTTTCTGTTGCCCGGTGCCCTCCGGACCGCGCCTTACCCGGCTAGGGGCAAGGGCTTAAGTTCAGGCTTTTCGCACTGCATTAAGCAGCGAGAGCGGCCTCAGCATAGTTGTCATTGGCAACTATTCTGGATGACCCGATAACGGCGGAATCATGCCGGGCAAAAGCTAAATCCTTTACACCCTCGTCGATCCTATTTCGCCCCCATATGAGCTGCGCCGTGCGACTCTCCTCCGGAGAGCCGGCCGCACGGCGCGGCTAGATTTGGTGGAGGCGCCGGGTACCGCCCCCGGGTCCGAATGGCTTATTACGACCGCGTTTATCACCATAGCCGGACGAATCCGGCACCCTGTATATAGGGCCTATGCCGCTCAAAAAAAAGGCTTACCTCGCCACATGGTGGCCAGGGTGTGAAACGGGCAAAAAACGGGCACCGCCCCGGGGCCCGCTTGGTTGCGGCTTTCGTGCGGGTTGAGGTGCCTCAGAAGAATTCGAAAAAGAGGGCCGGCCCCGAAGTCGGAATGCCATTGGCGAAACTAGCATCGATTGCGACGAGAACGGGCGCGGCAGCACCAGACCCGTCTGGATCATAGTAGAATTCTGTGCTGCCAATCACGTGTAAGAAACACGAAGCCGCACCAAATCCATTGGCAGGAAGGGGCGCCGTTCCCTCGAAAAATCTCTGGGCGCTGTCAGTCGCGGCGAAATTCGTCGCGTTGATGCCGCCGAAGAGCGACGATTGAACCGAAATCAAATCAACGTCACCAGCATGGTCGAAGTTCGAAATATTGGCGACGCCGTTGGGGTCGAGGCGAACGCGATCGGTCTGAATATCGTTGCCGCAATTGATGGCATTGACACCTGAACCGCCAAACATGTCGTCGGCACCGTCGCCGCCCAATAGGGTATCATTGCCGCCCGCGCCTCGAAGCGTATCGCTACCGAAGTCACCGGTTAAGACATTGTCGTTGTTGTCACCGGTTAGCGCGTCGGCCTTGCTCGTGCCGATGACATTCTCAATCGAAATATAAGTGTCGTTTAGGGCGGTGCCAGCGTTGTTCACGTTGAAGGCAAGATCAATAACCGCGCCAAATGCTGCTGTGCTGCCTGCATAGCTAACGGTATCACTGCCAGCGCCGCCGTTGACCGCGTCGGCCTCCGTGTCGTCGCCGGGACTAATGGTATCGTTACCCGAACCACCGGTCAGGCGATCAGCACCCGCGTCGCCAAACAACTTATCGTTTCCCGCGCCACCGCTCAGCTTGTCACTGCCAAGGCCACCGGATAGCTTGTCGTTTCCAGCGCGCCCGATCAGAGTATCGTTGCCGGCAAGGCCAAAGATTTGGTCGGCAACGGTCGTGCCGATCAAAACGTTGTTGCGCGTGTTGCCTTTGATTTTAGCCATGAGGAGAGGGTCCCTACACCGGAGTGATCGCGAATAGTTTTGCAAGGAGGTTCTTATGGCAGTGCTTGATGGGTATGCGCACTTTTCTTAGGACATTAGTATGCCCATCCAAAACATCTTACAAATACCTGATATTGTTTTATTATTTTTAAAACGCGATTGAGCCTCCCGGCGCCGGCATCAGCCCATTGCGGCCGCACCTGGAAACGCCCATCTGGTGACCGGGATTACTTCCGGTAGGCCTTTTCGAGGTTCTTGGACTTGTCGAGATTCTTGGCTGATGCAGCGTTTTTCATTTGACCGAGCTTGGCCGAGTTGACGTCAGCGTCAATGAAATCAACACCGGTCACGTCAGCACCGGAAAAATCCGCGCCTGCAGCTTCACTGCCGCGTAACGAGACGCCGGTTAGGTTGGCGTCTTTCAAGCTGGCGTATTCCAGAAGCGCACGCGCCAGATTGGCATTCTTCAAGTTGGCCCCTTCCAGGTTGGCACTTGAAAACACGCCGCGCATCAACCCCATGGATTGATTGGCCTCGTCGGCTGACAGATTGGCGCCCTCGAGATTGGCCTTGACCATGCTGGCCTTTGAAAAGTCACCTGCCAGTCGTGCGCCTCGCAGATCCGCACCATCGAGATTGGCGCCAACGAGCTGCGTGCCGAACATATTGGCCTTCTGCAGATTGGCGCCTTTAAGATTCGCCTTGAGCGCCCACACCTGATCGAGCACCACGCCTTCGAGATTGGCACCCGACAGGTTCGCCCCCATTAAGCGGGCCTGCTGCAGATTGGTGCGCCGCAGGTCCATATTTGACAGATCGAGGCCGTTGAGAGGCTTCGCATAAAGGTCGAGCTTTTCACCGGCAGGCAATTTTGCGATTGCCGCTTCGATATCGGCTCTGCTCATCACCGCCTTTGTGAACTCGTCGGTCGACAGATCGACCATGTCGATCATGTTCTGGGCGCGGGCCGGCTCCAGGCCCATGCTGGCAACCCAAAAACTGGCGGCAATCACACCAAACAAACGGCGCATCTTGAATTCCACAATCATGATGGTTCATCCCTAGGCTTGGCATCGGCACCGGTAAGTGCAGGATCGCAATCCGGAGGCTCGTGCCGAAATAATTGCATGCTTGCTTGGGTTGTAATGGCGCATGGAAAGGCCTGTTCGGCCTCCCTCGCGCGACAACCCTGACTTTTCCTTAGATAACGCCATTTAGAAGCGCGCCATTCTGGCGTATGTAACTTGGGTCACGTACATCAATCTTGCCGATTAAGTCCGCGAAAGTCTCATGCCCAACACCGCCCTGATAGAGACTTGGTTCGAGCGTTTTCCCAGTCTTCGTGACCTGTCCGATCAGCACCGCGCCTTGCTCGCCGAGCGAGTCATGTTTCCAGAGCTGCAAGGCGGTGCGGTCGCCTACCGTGAGGGCTGGGAGTGCCCAAACTATGTCATGTGCCTGGAAGGTGGTACCCGGTCCTTCAAGACGTCGAGCTCGGGGCGGGAACTGCTGTTGTACCGCGTGGTCCCTGGCAGCACTTGTGTTTTCACCACCCAATGCTTATTGGCAGGCGGCAAATTTCCCGCAGAAAGTGTTGCTGAAGCTCCAACCCGTTTTGCGGCACTACCCGCGGCGACTTTTCATGAATTAATGGGCATTTCGCCCGAATTCCGGCGCTTCGTCCTTGATGATTACAGTACCTTGCTCTCCAGCATCCTGTCGCTTGTCGACGAAGTGGCTTTCTCCAGCCTCGACAAGCGTTTGGCCCAGCGCCTGCTTGCAGAAGCCGACGCAGAGGGGACCGTTGCCAAGACTCATCAGCAATTAGCTGCTGATCTGGGCAGTGTTCGTGAGGTCATCAGCCGTCAATTGAGCGAGTGGGAGCGAGCGGGCTGGATTCGCACGGCGCGTGGCAGCTTACAAATAGTCGACCGCAGGGCCCTGGCCAGTTATGGCGGACCCAAGGGCGCGTAAACGCGCCGGGCATCCCCCGGTGCCCTGATCGGCTAATGGCTAAAGTGTCGGCTAATCGGCCACAGTTGCTTGGTTTTTGTGGCCTTGGTCTTAGTTGCCCATAGGTCAACGGTATGGTTCTCTCACAGCCCGGGCTATAGTGCGCCGGCTTGTTTTGCCAGCTCACACGAGGGGCATCGCTCGAGAAACACCTCGAGTTCAAGGCTGCTTCAGCGGAGGTTTTGTTTCGTGGCTCATCACATCACTCCATCCCGCCGCCAAGTGTGCGGTCTTACGCGTGCCAGTGTCTTGAGTACCAATGCCTTCAGCGCGGTGATTGGCGCAGCAGCGCTTCTGATGTCCACCCCAGTTTCAGCCGGAGTGCTCGACAGTCTCGACGGGAGCTGGGCCGGCGGCGGCAATGTCACCTTTGATGGCGGTGCCAAAGAAAAACTACGCTGCAACGGCTATTACAAGAGTGGCGGCGATGCCCTATCCATGGCGATCAAGTGCGCCAGCGCCGGCGGCGCCAAGATCGAATTGCGCGGCACCATGAAAAATTCGGGCGGCAAGGTCTCGGGAGCGTGGGAAGAACGCACTTATAATGCCGGCGGCGACATTGCGGGATCAGCGTCTGCCGGAAGTCTCAAGATCGGCATCACTGGCACCATTACCGGCAACATGTCACTCTCGTTCTCGCAATCGAGCCAGACGGTCGCCATTTCCACTACCGGGTCGACGCTGCGCACCGTCAATATTAGTTTCAATCGCAATTGATACGAGGACCACGCACGATGCTGAACACACAAGTGCGGAGCCTAGCTTGCCTTATCGCGCTGATAGCCGGGTCGCACGCCGCCGAGGCGGGTTGGCGGCACCGCAACCAGGACGAACCTGGAGTCGTGACCGCGCAAAGCCGCCATGGCAACGGAGCTGTGACTGGCCCGGTTCGCGCCGGCCGCACCGGATTCGAAGTCCGGCTGCCAGGCGGCACCTGGACCGCGTGCCGGCGGAGTTGCTCCGAAACATTGCGCGTCGAAACCGTTGACTTTTGGGAAAACGACGGGCGGCTTGTGGGGGCGGGCTCTGCCGCCAATGAGTGCGGCATTTTCGGCTGCCTGGATATCCACTACCCGCGCTGAAGCTTTAGGCGGTTAAGTCAAGAACGGATTGCTGCGGCGCTCGAATCCGATCGTGCTTGCGGGGCCGTGACCACACAAAAACTGCATGTCGTCGCCGAGCGGAAATAGTTTGGACTTGATGGCGTTGATCAGCGCGTCGTGATCCCCATAAGGGAAGTCCGTGCGCCCTATCGATCCTTGAAAAATCACATCACCCGCAAACATGAACTTCTGTGCACGGTTGACCATCACGACTGATCCTGGCGAATGACCCGGACAATGCAAGATCTCGAAGACATGCCCGCCCACCGTGACCGTATCGCCTTCGCTGAGCCAGCGATCCGGAGTTACGTTTTTGGCAGGGATTGAGTAGGCGGCGCCCTGCTTTTCGAGAGCGTCGAGCAATATCTTGTCGGCCCGGTGCGGCCCCTCGATCTTGACGCCCAGCGCTTGCCGCAGGTCCTGCGCACCGCCAGCATGATCGATGTGCCCGTGGGTCAGTAGAATTTTTTCTATCGTGATGCCAAGTTGAGCGATGGCAGCATGAATGTCTTCTAGATCGCCACCCGGATCGACCACCGCTCCAACTTTGCTCGCCTCATCCCAAATCAGCGAGCAATTTTGCTGAAACGGCGTCACCGGAATGATCGCGACCTTGAAGGTCGTTTGAGCAGGAGGCGTTGGGATCATACAAGGTGGAACTTTTCAAATTCGAGGATTGGAGTAGCCCCCTCCATAGACGAGATGTAACAGGGACGCCAGATGACGGTACTGACGAAGTGGCCTGGCTGGTGTACTAGTGGCCCGTCGCGCCAAAATCGCATCATGGCCCCAACCCGTTCCGATTTTGGCGCGACATAAGGGCCACTAGCAATATCATGGGCTTCGTGTGGCGTTCATCGCGCCATAGTTGACACCAGCCTTGCCGCACCACTGGTCAACTTTGGCGCGACGCCACACTAGGGCTCCATAAGACTGATTTAGGATCGATTGAGACAAACCACCCGGACGCCCCATGCAATTGCGCCCCATGAAATATGCCAAGATCGAAGGCACCGAGGTGATGGTGCATGTCGCCACAGGGCTCGAAGCCAAGGCGGCCATCAAGGAATTGCGCCACCGCAAGAAGGAACTGGGCTTGTTGAGAAAGCGCCTCGTGCGCCAGCAGCGCGACGCCAGAGCCGCGGCTGATAGACAAGAAGCCAGCCAGACCCGCAAGATCAAGAAAGGTGGGCTGACGGGCATGGCAACTCGGCTGTCACGCGTCTTCAAAAGTAGCTCAGCGCATACGGCCGACCTTGCCACAATCGAATCCGATTTACGCAATTTGGAACACGTCTCGCACAATATCGAGAGCTGTATCCTGCAAATCGAGGGGCGGTTATTGAAATAGACGTGGTGGCACCCAATCCGCATTCGTAGGGTGTCAACAGCCTGCCTGTTTGGCAGGCGTATTGCGCCGTTTCTTGAGGATCTCATGCGCGGAAGAGTTAAGGTGCAATACGCTTTGCTATTGCTTCGGGTTCGAGCCAATCGCCCCACGCTCAGAGCCAGCTCATACCCCGGCTGGTCAGCACCAGCACTCGGTCCTGTGGGCTTTCGAGCTCGGGAATAGATGCAGGATCGAGGCCGAGCACGTGCCCCCGCAGGCAGCGGCTTACTCCGCCATGCGAAGCCACAACAGTATCGTGCTCGACACTAGCCAGCCAACCCGCACTACGCTTCAACAGGTCGGCATAGCTCTCGCCTCCGTGTGGGCGCCAGCGATAAGGATCGAGCGAGCGTGCCGACCAGCTACCGGGATCGACCTGAGGCAGCTCATCTTGAAGCTGTCCTTCCCAGGTGCCGTAGCTTAGTTCCTTGAGCCGGTCTTCGAGTGTGTAATCGCTAACGGGCAGCCCCATCTCAGCCCGCAGAATTTCCATGGTTTCGCGAGCGCGGCCTAGCGGGCTTGCTACAAACTTTGCGGCGAAGAGCGTTGCAGCGGCGGTAGCCAAAGTCTGGCCATTGCGGCGGGCCTGCTCACGGCCTTTGGCATTCAATGGAATGTCGCGCTGCCCCTGATAGCGCCGCTCGGCGTTCCAATCGGTTTCGCCGTGGCGCACAAAGTATAGTGTAATGCCGTCCCGCATGGAAACTCGAACGCCCGACAGTACATTTTCAGACGAAGCCGTGGCCGGTTCGCAGGACAAATGCTCTAGAGTCCATTAGGCCGGGTCGCTTTTGACGACCGAAATATCGGGCGCGTCTTCGTTCTTCATCCCCTGCACATGATAACCCGAGTCGACATGATGGATCTCTCCTGTCACTCCTCGCGATAGATCCGACAGCAGGTACAAGCCCGCCCCACCGACATCTTCGATGGTCACCGTGCGGCGCAGAGGCGAGTTGTATTCGTTCCACTTCAATATGTAGCGGAAATCAGAGATACCAGATGCGGCGAGCGTCTTGATGGGACCGGCAGAAACCGCATTGACGCGAATGCCGGTCTTGCCAAGGTCAGCCGCGAGATAGCGGACACTGGCTTCAAGTGCGGCCTTGGCTACACCCATGACATTGTAGTGCGGCATGACCTTTTCGGCGCCGTAATAGGTGAGCGTAATGATCGAGCCGCCGTTGGTCATCAGCTTGTCTGCCCGCTGTGCCAGAGCCGTCAGCGAATAACAGGAAACGAGCATCGTCTGGGTGAAATTGGCTTCGGTCGTATCGACATAGCGGCCGTCGAGTTCATTTTTGTCTGAAAAAGCAATGGCGTGAACGAGGAAGTCCAGCCTCCCCCACTGACGCTCAAGTTCGGCGAAAAGGGCATCCACCGAGGCCTTATCGGTTACATCGCAGGGTATCACGACCTTGGAGCCCAACTCAGCAGCCAGCGGCTCTACCCGCTTCTTCAAGGCGTCTCCTTGGTAAGTCAGCGCGATTTCTCCGCCTTGCGCGGCAACAGCTTTGGCAATGCCCCAGGCGATCGACCGGTTATTGGCGACCCCCATAATCAGGCCGCGTTTCCCGGCCATAAGATTACCGGTTGGCACACCTGCCCCCGCGTCCTGATCCGCCATGAACTGGCCGTCCTTCGCTCTGAGATTGATTTTGCGGCATCCTACACAAATGTGTCCCGCGGTCCAGATGGCCAAACGAACGCAGGCCGCACCCTGCTGCGTTAGACCACTTCAATTTACGCAGGAACGTCCTTTTGAGCGTCAAAAGCCCGTTGGGCGGCTAGAATTTCAGCGCAGTTCTCTTCAACCCAGCCATCGAGCGCCTTAACCAGCGCCGACAACCGGTCCCCCAATGGCGTCAACACATACTCGACCCTGGGCGGCACCTCGGGGAAGGCATGGCGAGATACGAAGCCATGCCGCTCTAGTCCGCGCAGGGTCTGGATCAGCATCTTTTCAGATATGCCACCTACGTGACGCCGCAATTCGCCCGTTCTCTTTGGGCTCTGGGACAGCGAATGAATGATCAGCAGTGACCATTTTTCTGCAAGCAATTCAATGACATTACGTGAAGCGCACTGAGCACAGAAGACATCGGCTTTGAGCATAGCGCTTGCACAACCTCAGCAAAAATCAGCACGCCTAACTTACCCAAAGGTTGGTACTGGATCAATAGAAAGCTTGGCTGTAGTGTCCGCTCCGCTCGAGCCATTTGACGTTGTGTTGTCGCGAAGCGCAGCGTCCTTCCACACAGGAGAAACTCATGAAGCTTTACTATTCACCCGGCGCCTGTTCGCTGGCGTCCAACATCATAGCGCGGGAGACAAACACGCCGGTCACCTTGGTTAAGACCGACATTGGCAGCAAGACCTATGAAGGTGGCGGCGATTTCAGCAAAATCAATCCGCTCGGCTACGTCCCTGCCCTGGAACTCGATGACGGGACTATCATCACCGAAGGCCCCTCGGTGCTGCAATATATCGCCGACAAAGCCGGCAACACCTCCGTCTCTCCGGCCGTTGGCACGCCTGAACGTTATAAGATGCTAAGCTGGCTCACGTTTGCCAGCACCGAGTTGCATGGGCCGTTCGGGGCATTGTGGAGCAGCACCATGCCCGAAGCCGCCAAGGCCCTTGCCCGCACTAAGCTCACGGCTCGCTTCAATCACCTTGAGAACCACCTTACCACCAACGATTTTGTCACTGGCACGAACTTTACGCTGCCCGATGCCTACATCTTTGCAGTGCTCGGCTGGGCGCCGATGCTGAAGGTCGATTTGTCGGCATATCCAAAGATCCAGGCCTATGCTGCCCGAATTGCCGCACGCCCAACCGTGCAGGCTGCCCTCAAGTCGGAAGGCTTAATATAAGCTCGCAATGACAGCCTAGATCAAAGACAGGCCGCGGCGCGCTTCCCTTCGCTGCGGCCTTTTTTGTGCCCTGGGTGCGGTGTCAACCACCCAACTGCCAGCGCCCACCCGCCAAGCGGCAGGCCGTACTCTCGGTTTTTTGGGTCCGAGCACCGGTGGTCAGCATGACCACAACATGGCGGCAAATTTGGCCCTCGTCATTCCGGAACGATGAAATTGGGCGCACCAATCCCGAAAGCCGGCCGTTGGCGCGCGCCCAGACATAGGCCGAACCGTCACCAACCCCATTCAAAGCCTGTTGCACGCTGGCGAGGGCTGCGATCTCGTCGCTTTCATCCAGCGCGACGGGCTGTCCTTCTGCAAGACCTGCAAATTTAGGTTTACCAGCTTTCTCCCTGCTTTCTGGGCACGAACACGACGGTGCGGCGGACTGCTGTTCGCCGCCCGAACCTTGGGGCTGAACGCCCAATGGGTCCGCAAATGGCTCCAGTGTTGTCACCCCGGTCTGGGGCCCTTTGGCGGCTTTCGGCTCGCCGGCCCATACGAAATCGGGGGAAATGAAGACAGAGGCTACCAAGCCAACGCCGGTTGCGAGCACGGCCAAGCCGGGCAGGAAGCTACTATTTGCACGCATGACTGATCACTCTACACAAACTAGGACAAACGCTGGTCCGCTTAAAATAAAACGGAAACACAGGTCCATCGTGCCGCAAGACTCTTAAAAGCGTCTGAACAGCTGTGCCGTCTGTGCCATGCTGGTGCGGACATTGACGAGGAGACAACGACGTGACCGCTATGACATCTGAGCCTGCCGTACCAGCCGACTTCACGGCCGCCTCAGAACCATTTGAGCTTTTTAATACCTGGTTTGACGATGCAAGCCGCTCAGAACCCAATGACCCCAATGCAATGGCACTGGCCACCGCCGATACGCACGGCCTGCCCAATGTGCGCATGGTACTGCTGAAAGGGTTGGATGAGACCGGCGTGCCCAACCGGGGCTTTGTTTTTTATACCAACCTTGGCAGCGCCAAGGGACGCGAACTCACCGCCAATCCGCAGGCCGCTATCCTTTTTCACTGGAAGAGCCTGCGCCGGCAAATTCGCGTGCGAGGCAGCATTTCAACCGTTTCGAGTGCAGAAGCCGACGCCTATTTCGACTCGCGCCCGCGGATGAGCCGCTTTGGTGCCTGGGTGTCCAAGCAATCGCAGCCGCTTGAAAGCCGAGGACTGTTTGAAAGCGCAATTTCGGCCATATCCATGCTTTACGGCGAACGAGGCAGCATCCCCCGGCCCAAGCACTGGTCGGGGTTCCGTCTCACACCGCTTGAAATCGAATTCTGGCACGACCGGCCGTTTCGATTGCATGACCGCGTTGTGTTCAGACGATCGGAACCGGGCGCCGAATGGAGCAAGACGCGCCTCTATCCATGAGCGCGAGAGCGGATGGATGCGTAAAACTACAGGTGTTGCAAACTTTGATCCTAAACAAAGTCTCG
>JBEBJD010000119.1:0-1599 GCA_040080075.1 Hyphomicrobium sp.
CCGCGAACGTGGTACCGATGCAGCCTGTTCGCGCGGCATCCCGGAACGAAGCCGCCGATCGGTTGCTGAGGCTCGTTCGCGAACGCGGCGGACAGATCGAGGGCAGCGTGCGTTCGCTGGCGTGCGCGATCGGCACCACGGCGACGACGATGCATGGGGCCGCGGGTGAATTGGCCCACGCTGGTTTGCTCGTGATCGAGGCGGGTCGGAACGGGTCAGTGTATCGGTTGGCGAAGTCGGCGTGACCTGCGATGACGCGACGGGGCTCGGTGTTGCGATGGCGCCGAGCCCTCTTCACGTCGGGTAACTTCCCGGTTATCCTCGCTGTGTCTGCAAATGAAGGAGCAAGAGGCGTGCGACAACCATGTTGATCGGCGTGCCTATTGACCCTGTGCCGACCTGAGCAGTTGCAGCATGCGGGGCACGCAGTCGAGCGTACCGCCGAGAATGCGTGCTTGGCTTGCGCAGCACACCAATTCAGTCTCGAGCTAAAGTTTAGTCAATTCCTACTCCGGAAGCAGACTACCGACGGCGGGATGACCCTACGAGGCGGGTCTCGTCTACGCCCTTCTGCACCGAAGTATGGTTCAAGGTAGCGAAACCGAATACGGACTGAGGGGGATCGTATCGCCTGTGCGCGAAGAGTACAGAGCCAGTTGTGATCCCTCCAGCGTTGTTATGACGACATGCCAATAAGACTTCCCGTCATCCCGATTGGTTTGATTGAGCTTCGGCAAGAATTCCGAAAATGCTGAGAGCGGGATCGCAAATGCTTCCTTGAGATCCATGCAGCCGAGAACAAAGAAGCTGGTAGGTGCTTCTCGCAAGAACTCATCCCAAGCCGGGTGATAGGCATACCAATATGGCTGGTATTCACGGTCGTAGCGCTTCGATATCGATACGCAGACGCGAGCACTCCCATCAGCACTTTCAAAAAATGCTCGGCGCCGTTGAACCAGTTGCACGCCTAGCTTGGTCTGCATGGCGGAGACTATACGGCTGCGCATCTCGTTCATATCACTCGGCGCTGTCCGAGCCTGTGCCTGCGGCCCTTGACTATCAGCGCTTGCGGGCTCGACCGTTTCGGCCTCGCCTGCATCGGTCGAGAATTCAACGTCTGCCGCAGTGTCGAACACGACATCGACAATCCGATCAACGCGTGTGTATTCAAATGGTCGCAGCAACTCGCGGATTTGTCGGATCGTTGAAGCCTCGTTTGATTTCACCGCGATGCGCATCAGCTTGACAAGGCTATCTACACCGACGACGCGCATGTCCCAAGCATATCGCGAGCCACGGATCTGTGCTTCCAACGCACCTGTGTCCTTGCGCCCGACAACGAACAGTGTGGAGGCGTCTTGCGGGACACGTCCATCCTTGAAGAGCGCGTCGCGGTACCCCGCAATGTCGTCGAGTCGGACATTGTATGTGTCGGTCGTTTTTACTTCGAGGATGATGGCCTGGTCAGCTCCGGCGCGCCATACGCCGTCAAAGCCGACAAGTCCCTGCTTCCCGCGATACCTTCCGTCCTCAACCTCGAAGCCAAGCCGCCTGCCAATCTCATTGATTACGTCCAGCAGAACGAGACCGCTGTCCTCG
>JBEBJD010000089.1:0-7711 GCA_040080075.1 Hyphomicrobium sp.
GCACTTACAAGATATCGGGCACAAAAATCTTCATCAGCTACGGCGAGCACGAGTTGACGGGCAACATCATCCATCTCGTTTTGGCGCGGCTTCCCGATGCTCCGCCAGGAACGCGCGGGATCTCGCTGTTCGTTGTGCCCAAGTTTGTCGTCAACGACGACGGCTCTATGGGTGCGCGCAACGATGTTGTGTGTGCGGGGATTGAGCACAAACTCGGAATCATGGCGAGCCCCACGTGTGTGATGAAGTTTGGCGAGCAGGGTGGGGCCACAGGCTATTTGGTGGGTCAGGAAAATCAGGGCCTCGCCACCATGTTTGTGATGATGAATGCCGCCCGTCTTGCGGTGGGCGTGCAGGGCGTCGCCATTGCCGAGCGGGCCACACAGCGCGCCGTGGCGTTCGCACACGAGCGGCGCCAGGGGCGGGCGTTGGGCTCGGTGTCGAAAGCAATGGACCCCATTGCCGTGCACCCGGATGTGCGCCGCATGCTGATTGACATGCAGGCCATGACTGCGGCTGCGCGCGGAATCTGCTATGCCACCGCTGCGGCGGCAGACTTGGCCAAACATGGCGCCGATGAGACGGAGCGCAAGTCGGCAGCAATGCGTGTTGCGCTGCTGACGCCCATCGCCAAAGCATTTGCCACGGATACAGCGGTCGGCGTCGCATCGATGGGTATCCAAGTTCACGGCGGCATGGGGTTTGTGGAAGAGGCTGGCGCCGCCCAGCATCTGCGCGATGCTCGCATCCTGCCGATTTACGAAGGCACCAATGGCATTCAGGCCATCGATCTCATCATGCGCAAGCTACCCCTCGAAGGTGGCGCCACGGTCGCCGGTTATCTTGGCGAATTGGGACGTACCATCGCTGCTGTTGAAGCCGAAAACGATCCGGCTTTTGGTCAAATGGGACGCCGGATGCGCGAGACGCTTGGTGCACTCGAGAAGTCTACCCGTTGGATGGCTCAGGCAATTGGGCAAAATCCCGAGGCGGCGTTGGCCAGTGCCACAGTCTATGCGCGTTTGTTTGGCATAGCTGCCGGTGGGCACTACCTCGCCAAGGGAGCGCTGATGGCCGGAGCGGACGCGCGGCGCGTCCGTGTGGCACGCTACTTTGCCGAGCATGTCAGCACTGCGGGACCCGGTCTCGCTGCAACCGTCATGGAGGGAGCAGATGTGGTGCGTGATGTGCTGCGGACTTGAAGTAAGTTGCCTTCCGAGTTTCTAAACATCTGGCTTGCGGATTGCCTCCATGCCCGACATCGAAATTAGTCTCGTTGACCGCATCCAGGTCTTGCGGATCAACCGGCCTGCCAAAAAAAATGCGCTGACTTCAGAAATGTATGCGGCCCTGTCTTCGGCTCTTGAAGACGGTGACGCCGATAGCGATGTGAGCGCGCACGTTATCTTGGGATCTGGCGGCGTATTCACTGCGGGCAACGATATCCACGATTTCTTAAAGACCGCGCAAGGCAGTCCAGGGTTGGGTGTGGAGGTGCTGCGCTTCATCCACCTGTTGCCCATTGTGGGAAAACCACTGATAGCCGGGGCCGATGGAGCGGCCATTGGCATTGGAACCACACTGCTGTTGCATTGCGATCTTGTCTATGCCTCGGATAGGGCCCAATTCTCAACGCCTTTCCTCAATCTTGGACTGGTACCTGAAGCTGCCTCCAGCTGGCTTATGCCGCAACGCATGGGATACGCGCGCGCTTTTGAGCTGCTGGTTCTGGGTAACACCTTTTCGGCCGCCCAAGCGCTGCAAGCTGGTCTCGTCAATGCCGTTGTGCCAGCTAACGAATTAGAGGCCACCGTCATGGATGCTGCACGCCGCCTTGCCGGTAAGCCAGCGGCGGCTCTCGCCGCCGCGCGCCGCCTGATGCGTGGGGATGCGGCACCTATTTTGAAGCGGACTGGAGAAGAGGCGAAGGCGTTTGCGCAGCAACTCGCCACGCCCGAGGCCAAAGCCGCGTTTGAAAGTTTCCTGAACAAATCGCGAGGCTGAATATGCTTGGGGCTTTGTATAGGATTGATGCGTGCCAGGGGAGATCGTTTGATGGGCGTTGAACGACGGTCATGGTGGGTTGCCATCGGGCTCGCGGCCCTCGTGTTCGCCATGAGCGATGCCAATGCAGGATGGTGGTCCATTCTCGGCAAGGGCGCGGCCAAGTCTGCGGGAGCAGGTGCCAAGGCCGGAAAATTGGGCGTGGGCCTTTACGCGCTGGAGGATGCAGCCGGTCTGGTGGCGAGGTTGCCCACCGTCCCCAACAAGGCGGCCCTTGCAGCCCATGTGACGCCGGAGGGCCATTGGACCTTCGTCAACAAGCAAGGTGATAGTTTCACCGCCGCCTACCCCAATGAAATGGAAAGGCTTCCCGCGGCCCTTATTCCTGAACTTCCCAGTGATGGGAAACTAGCTCTGTATTTAAGTGAAGAGAGTGCGTTTGCGCAGGCGCAATCACTCAAGGCCCTCCCGGTCAACGCCGAAATTCATGTGGTTGTTGGGCGTGACAGCTATCCACTGGTGCGAGGCAGTGGGGCTGCCGGTGAAGCACCCTTGAGGGCGCAAGTACGGCCTAACCTCACCGTTGATCTCACATCTCAGGCGGCCTTCGAGGAGGCCGTATTTTTGCTCGGCCGGCCGCTCAATAAGTCCAATGTGCGTATGTTGGCGATTGAGCCAGGCGGACCCAAACAGCTTACATCGGTGCCTATGTTCGACAAGGCCGACAAAACCACTCTTGTCGACCGCATCGACCCGGCTGTAGTCAGTTCGGCCTTCGGCAGGGTGCGCGGTCAAACCGTGCTCGTCACCGGCCGCGTCGAAGGCGACGCGCTGCATGTGATGCCATCCGGGAGAGCGGCGGACGCTCTGTCGATTGGCAAGCTGCGCGATGCTGCCGAGGCCGCCGACGTCAACCTTGTTGTCTTGCACCAGTCCTCGCCGCGCCAGCCCGGTGCCCGCAACTGGCTGTGGCAGAAGGCCGAAATCGAAGGTTTGAAAGATGCTCTGCAACAGACAACCTATGCCGATTTCTTCAATGCGCTGGGCACTTCACGCGGCTCTCTTTCGGTGACGGCTATTCCTGACGGGGCCGGCCGCACTCTTTTGCAGGCGTTGCCGCCAGCACCTTCAGGCAATTTGTTGACGGGCGACTTTGTTCCGTGGGCGGGCGATGTGGCGGGTGAATGGTTCGGCAATATTGGTGTTCATTCGGTGTCGGCGTTCGTGCGCGAAAGCAATCGCGAAAGGGAACTCGATGCGCGCGTCATACCCGGCATCCCATCGTGGCTGCAGATTATGGCGGCTATCAACATTATTGCAGGAATGATCTCTTACGAGGTCACGTGGCCGTGGTGGAGTAAACTCTGGCCGCCCGAAGTCCGTAACGAGTATTCTAGCGCGCTTGGTTATCATGCGGCGCGCCTTGTACGGTTGTCCGGCTATCTGTTCATTTTCCTGCCCATTATAGGCAGTCTTGGTTTTGTCTGGCTCATGGCGCTGTTGGTATGGGATGCCCTGCACGCGCCCGCGCGCTGGTACCGCAGCGTGCGCGGCTGGCTCAACGGCCGCAAAGCGGCTTGAACCGGATATGTTAGGGAACGATCTCATATGACACTTAAGGGCAAGACGCTGTTCATTACTGGCGCCAGCCGTGGCATTGGTTTAGCAATCGCGCTGAGAGCCGCCGCCGATGGCGCCAACATTGCTATTGCCGCCAAATCAGCGGAGCCCCAACCCAAGCTTGAGGGCACAATATTCACTGCGGCGGCCGAGATCGAAAAGGCGGGTGGCCGGGCTCTGCCGCTTGTCTGTGACATCCGCTCAGATGATCAAGTTGAAGCGGCTGTCGCCATGACGGTCGAGACATTCGGCGGGATCGATATTTGCATAAATAATGCGAGCGCGATTTCTTTAACCGGCACCCAAGATACCGCGATGAAGCGCTTCGATTTAATGATGGGCATCAACGCGCGCGGAACCTTTCTCGTTTCCAAGACCTGTCTGCCGCATTTGAAGAAGGCCCCACACCCGCATATTCTGATGATGTCGCCGCCACTCGACATGAGTCCGCAATGGTTCGCACCGCATGTTGCCTACTCGGTTGCCAAGTACGCCATGAGCCTGTGTGTGCTGGGCATGGCAGAAGAATTCAAACCGTTCGGTGTTGCCGTCAATGCGCTGTGGCCACGGACGGCCATTGCAACGGCCGCCGTGCGCAATCTGTTGGGTGGCGAAAAACTGGCCGCCATGAGCCGCACGCCCGAAATTCTGGCTGAAGCGGCGTATCTTATCTTTCAACAGGCGCCTGCCAGTTTCACCGGCCAATTCCTGATCGACGATACATTTCTAGCAGGGGCGGGTGGGGTCACCAACTTTGACCGTTTTAGCGTTACGCCGGGAAAACCTTTGGCGCCGGATTTCTTTGTTCCAAAGAGCAGTCCGCCGCCGCCGGGCGTCGTGATCGCCAATATCAAATTGGGGCCAGGCGCCTGACAGGCGGCAACGGCTGGGCTACAGTGCGGCTCCCGCCCGTTAACTTTGTTGCCCTTGTCATGACCACGCTGCTGATCTCACACCCCTGTTTTGTCAATCACCTAACCGGACCCGGTCATCCCGAGCGCCCCGATCGCATGCGTGCCATCGACAAAGTTCTGGCTCATGAGACGTTCGCACCGCTGACCCGCATTGATGCACCACTGCGTGACGGCGTCGAAGAGGCCATTGGGCTCGCGCATCCGCCGGCATATTTCAAATCGATCGAGAAGGCGGCAGCAACGATCACGGGCGAAACGCTTGGCCGCATCGATGGAGACACCGTCGTCTCGCAGGGCACATGGCAGGCTGCGTTGCGGGCGGTTGGCGCTGGTCTAGAGGCTGTCGATCAGGTCATGAGCGGCAAGGCAGGTAATGCCTTTTGTCAGGTGCGCCCGCCCGGACATCACGCCGAGAGCGACCGGGCTATGGGCTTTTGCTTTTTTTCCAATGCCGCCATCGCAGCGCTCCATGCCCGCAAGGCTCACGGTGCCGGGCGCGTCGCCGTTATTGATTTCGATGTGCATCATGGCAACGGCACACAGGATATTTTCTGGTCCGACAAGAATGCATTCTACGGTTCGACACATCAAATGCCACTCTTCCCCGGCACCGGCGCCTTAAGCGAAACAGGCGTGGGCAATGTCTTCAATGCGCCGTTGCGCGAAGGCGACGATGGCGTGGTGTTCCGCGAAGCCTTCACGCAGCGCATCCTCGATCCGCTACACAACTTCTCCCCTGATTTCATTGTGATTTCGGCTGGCTTCGACGCTCACAAGCGCGATCCGCTCGGCGGGTTGCGGCTGGTTGAGGCCGATTTCATGTGGGCGACCGAGCAGGTGGGTCTGATCGCGCATAAGCATGCTCAAGGGCGCATCGTATCGCTGTTGGAGGGCGGCTACGATCTGGAAGGACTGGCCAAATCCACCGCCGTTCACGTGCGCACGTTGATGGATCTTGCCGGTTAAGAGCAAAGGGCTCAACGCGGTCTGCGCGCACGAAAAAGGCCGGGGACCGCCCGCCCCCGGCCTTCATCCTCTAAGACGATGGAAGATAAAGGCTTAAGCCTCGCCGCCCTCATCACGAGCGCCGCCTTCTTCGAACATGTCGTCGGGCTTGTAAGTTTCGATTTCCATCTTCTCTTCCTTGACCACCGTCACGTTCTCGCCGCGTGACTGACGTTCGGCTTCGTCAGCCGAACGGGCAACGTTGAGTTTGACGTTGACCAGAACTTCCGGATGCAACTGAACTTTGGTGGCGTGAACGCCCAATGTCTTGATGGGTTTGTCCATGACGATCATATTGCGGTGAACTGTGAAGCCACCCGCCGTCACAGCCTCTGAAATGTCGCGCGTCGAGACCGAGCCATAGAGCTGACCGGTGTCGCCAGCGGTGCGGATAGCCACGAAGGTCTGACCTTCGAGCTTGGCGGCCACGGCTTCGGCTTCCTTCTTGTGTTCGAGGTTGGTGGCTTCGAGCTGCGCGCGCTGGCTTTCAAAGTGCGCGATGTTTTCTTTGGTGGCACGCAGAGCCTTGTTCTGCGGCAGCAGGAAGTTGCGTGCAAAGCCATCCTTGACGGTGACGACGTCGCCCATTTGGCCGAGGCGGCCGATGCGCTGCATAAGTACAACCTTCATTTTCTAGTCTCCTGGTTTTGTTTGATCAAGAATTGTTGATGTTTATGTTGTGCCGGGGGGCTGCCCGTACCTGCGGCGAAGTTGAAGCAAACTGTCGGTCAAGCCAATCAGCGCGACCGGAACGGCAACGAGTCCGCTGATGAAGAGAAGGCCAGTGTAAAGTGCCCACAACGCAAATGGCCGCCAATTGGCGCCGCGTGTGATGAAATGGATGATGGCAAGGCCGAGCAGAAGGTAGGCCAGTAGGAATGCTCCGAAAAAGGCGCGACCGGCAATGCCGGCTGGTCCGTCGAGGATTGCGGCCAGTGACACGGCTGCAAAAACAAGCGCCACACTCTTAGGAAATTCGAGGCTGGCAAGATCAGGCCAGGGGCGCGTCAACAGCCCCGCGGAGCGCATGATGCGACCGGCCATCCAAAGGGTCAGCAGAAGAGACGACATCCAGGCAATGGCCGAGCCGCCGGGCAAGGCCGCATAAACGATGGAGGAAATGCGGGCAATGCCTTCGGGCGTCCATGGTCCGCCGCCGGGTGCTTCAATCGAACCGGCTTTAAAGGCAGCTTCAAGGGCGGCGGTGAGAGCTGTTTTGATGTCTTCGCTGTTGGCATCGGCAACGATTGTCCAGATCAGTGCCGGAATTGCAGCCAAGATCGCGGCCCAGATGACAAGGCGGCCGGGCGGATACCATTCACGGGCTACGGGATCAGCCGCGGGTGCAGACGTTGGTTCTCTGTTGAGCGCTTGGGCTGAATCTGACGTGGGCCCCGATGCAGCTGGGCGGCTCAGCATGGCCAGATGCGAAAGGACGGCCGCGGGTACGGCTTGGCTGACTGCGAATACCGCTGCCACCATGGGACCGAATGCGGCGAGCACCACGGCGCCGGCCAAGCCTGCGATCAAGCATGCGCGCACGCCCCAGCCGAGGCCGGCCATCAGCAACGGCAAAGGTGTAACGAGAAAAAGTATGAGGCGCATGGGCAGCGGCCCGGCGGTCGCGGATACGAACGCGACGGCGGCGACTAGCCCCAATGCGAGGGCGATAAGACTATCTCGTGTCATGTGTCCAGCTGTCCCGCGGATTGCGCGGTTAGAGACACCGGGGAGCCGGCAGTCCCAACCTAGTGTTCTATCTCTCAAATGCCTTCATGTTTCGCCGCACCTTACTACAAGGCATTCGGGAGACTGAAGGGCACTCGAAAACTCAATATTCTAGTGGGGTTTTTGTCTTGCGATTGCCTAGCCTATTTAAGGCGCGGAAGGAGAAGGAAATTGCGAGACACCACACTCGTCGAAGGCCGGAGACGAACCAAAATGTGGCCCGCCTCCGGATTGATATTCTTACTTCAAGACGTAAGGCAGAAGGCCGAGGAAGCGGGCGCGCTTGATGGCACGCGACAGTTCACGCTGCTTCTTGGCCGACACGGCCGTAATGCGGCTGGGCACGATCTTGCCGCGCTCTGAAATGTAGCGGCCGAGTGTGCGCACATCCTTGTAGTCGATCTTTGGCGCCTGATCGCCTGAGAATGGGCAAGTCTTGC
>JBEBJD010000185.1:0-7693 GCA_040080075.1 Hyphomicrobium sp.
TGTTGTGGATGCGTCGAATGGTGTTGTCCAACCCTTCTGGCTCAGCTTCGTCCTCGTTGTAACCAGCCCAAACACCGCTACTGCTCGAAAGTTGCAGTAACGAAAGCGTGAAGTCGTAATTTTCTGAAACGATGCTCAGCTCTCGGCACGACTCCTTAAACCAGAGGCCTGGCGGATGATCGACGCCCGTGCGGGTCGCGGCGAATGCAGCCGGTCGGTTAGCGACTGATCCCTCCGGAACTGGAATAGGAGGGCGACCTGAGGTTTTAATGAACACTCCGGAATTGAAGGCCGGTCCGCTTGAACGGGCCCACAGAATGAATCCGGCGCGCGAAACGGCAAGTACAGCACGTTTCTCTGTGTATGCCAGCCAACGCAAAGTCGCTGCGACCAGAGAGACTTCGTAGCGGTTAGCGCAGTGGGTCAATAGCTCCAGCGTCGCCGCCTCACCAGCTCCGATCTGGCGTCGGTAGTCATCAAGAGGCATAAGCAGATAGGCGGCAAAGGTGTTCGCCTCCTGCTCGATCTGCCCGTACGCCGAATCCCACCGGACAACATCCTGCTGGCTGCACTGCATTCCATTCGGATGCTGGAGTCGGTGATTAAGGTAGTGACCAAACTCGTGAGCAAGCGTGAAATTGATTCGCCCCTTCGAGGTGATTCCATTGTTGTAGATGATGCCCCACCCACGCTTACCTGGTGGCGCACGCAGGAGCGCGCCATCGAAGCCAGGAAGGTTATCTCCCTGAATCAGTGAAATCGGGTCATCAGGAAATACGGACTTTGAATACTCGTGCGCAATTTCGGGCACGACGATGGGGAAATGATCTGCCCCTCGCACCCGATTAAGGATGGCGGAAATGTCCGTTGCCCATCGTGTCGGAGAACGTGGTGCAGTCATTCCTTCTTGTCACCCCATAGGTTCGCAAGTTCCTGAAAGCGCTTCTTCGTGGTGGGATCCATATCTTGATATTTGCGAAAGAAAGCTCGGTCGATAACGTCCTCAGTAGGGGACGCCTCGGCTTCGTTTACCAAGTAATCCGAGGTAACGCCCAGCGCCTTAGCGATTCTTGCCACTTTCTCCGCCGACGGGCGAGGTGGATCTTTGTTTTCCAGTTCCCAGATGTAGCTCTTACTGGACTCGGTCAACTCCGCTAGCTTTTCCAGCGTATAGCCCTTTTCTCGGCGTAAGTCCCTGATTTTCTGACCAATAGATGTCGCCATCCTTACCCCCATAGCTGAAGTTCGGAGTAACAATACAATACCCACTTGACTAGCGAAAGCCTCATTGCTATCTTCAAGTTCGGAGTAGCGATACTTTTTATGCTTATATCCCTATAGGAGTTGATTTTATGGCAGTAAGAAGAGGTCCGGACACACACCACGTCGTTCCCAATCCCGGTGGCGGTTGGGACGTAAAGCGAGGCGGAAGCACACGCGCCACTGGGCATCACGAGACGAAGCAGCAGGCCATTGGGCAGGGGCGGGAAGTTAGCCGCAGTCAGGGCACGGAGCTGCGCATCCACAATCTTGATGGTCGGATTGCCAGCAGCGACAGCCACGGCAACGACCCCAATCCGCCCAAGGGCTAAGCATGGCTTTAACCAAATGCGTAAACAGTGAGGTACACAGGAATGAATATTGAGACTGGGAAAAAGCATCATGACCTGCCAGGTCACGAGAAGACCGTCACGGTCATCGTCAACGGGCGACAGCGCGAGGTGAGGAAGGAAAAACTCAGCTACATCGAAGTCGTCCACTTGGTCTATCCCGGCGAACAGCCTTCCGAGACGGTGTCCTTCACCGTAACGTACTCCAATCCGCATGGGAAGGACGGGTCGCTCGTGGCTGGCCAGGACGTGAAGGTTCACGAGGGGATGATCTTCAATGTCCACAAGACTGATCGCTCGTAGTCCAGATCTCAAGAGGTTGCAAGACGAAGGCTACGAGATTGAGGTTCGGAGCGCGTACTTGATCGTCCGCTCCGTCCCCTATGTCAATGCCGCAAGGACCGTCGCGTTCGGTACGGTCGTCACCGACCTCATGCTGAACGACGACATCACCCAGAAGCCCGGCGACCATCAGGTTTGGTTCAGCGGTGTGCAGCCGTGCCACGCCGATGGATCGGTACTCGCCGCAATCGGAGCGCAGCCCTGTGCCCAGACAATATGCGAGAGCGTACAGGTAGATTTTCGGTTTTCATCGAAGCCTGCAGATGGATACCCGGACTATTACGCCAAGATCGCACAATACGTCGAAATGCTCTCCAATCCAGCCCGGTCCCTCAATCCCGAGGCTACGGCCAAGACCCACCGGCCTGTCGAGGCAACAGAAGCAGAGTCCGTGTTCCTCTATACCGATTCGGCATCCAGCCGAGCTGGGATTGTTGCCGTGGCCCAGAAGCTGGCGATGCCCAAGATCGCTATTGTCGGTCTTGGCGGAACCGGGTCCTATGTTCTGGACCTGGTCGCAAAGACGGGTGTTCTTGAAATTCACCTGTTTGACGGTGACCGCTTTTTCCAGCACAACGCCTTCCGCGCTCCGGGTGCAGCATCACTGGAAGACTTGCGGAAGGGCCTTTCGAAGGTGGACTACTACACGCAAATCTACAGTCGGATGAGGCGTGGAGTGATCCCGCACCTGGAGTACATCGAGGCGGACACGATCCAGCATCTTGAGGGCTTTGATTTCGTGTTTGTCTGTGTTGACCGGCCTGCTGTACGAAAGACGATCTCGGAATTTCTCACTGGTCAAGGCACTCCGTTTGTGGATGTCGGAATGGAGCTGGAGTTGATCGAGGAATCCGCATGTCTTGTCGGTTCTTCCAGGGTAACGCTCAGCACGCCGACCAAGCGAGACCACCTTTCCAGGCACGTTTCCCTTGAAGGCCCAGTCGTGGATGACATCTACGGGACTAACATTCAGGTTGCCGACATGAACGCGCTGAACGCCGCGCTAGCCGTCGTCAAATGGAAGAAGTTCTACACCTTCTATCAAGACTGCTATCAAGAGCATCAGTCTGTGTACGCGATCAACGCCCATCAGCTAACCCGGGACGAAACGGGCAGCACATGAAACAGAGATTCCTGAAAGCCCAGTTTGTACAATTCATTCCGGAGAGTCTTGAAGACGGAGTGATCTATGTTTCCCGGAAATACGGGACTGCCACGCACAGGTGCTGCTGTGGCTGCGGTCAGGAAGTTGTCACCCCGATTGGTCCAACGAACTGGTCCTTGCAGGTTACCGGAGGGGCCGTAACTCTCTATCCATCAATCGGAAACTGGAGTCTTCCTTGCCGGTCGCACTATTGGATTAGGAATGGCGGGGTTGAATGGGCAGGCACAATGAGCGCGCAGGAAGTCCAGCGAGGGCGAATTGCCGATCAAAGGATCCGAGATAGGTACTTCGCCGAGGCCAACAGACAGAAAGAGATCAATGCGCCGTGGGCTGAAACGCAGACCGGCCAGACTCACGGGCGACCCGACTGGATGGATAGGGCTTGGCAGTACTTCAAGCTTTGGTTCGGGGCATAATCGTCGTGAGTAGCCGGCCGATCGGGCGAGTATCGGAGCAATAGAGCTGCTGGCCACATCTCAGGATGCGGGTAAATCGAGGGTAGATGGACGAGACTCCTCGCCTTCCACCCCCGACCCCGTGCACCGGCACCGTCGGCGTATCGTGGGCGGATTCGGGGACTGAAAACAAGGCTGCTAATCTGGGGCCGCAGCAGAAGATGAAGCAGAAATGAGCAGACCTTCTCGACCAAGTGCCGGACGGCGCGCAGGTAGTGCTGTCTTTAAGCGCTGCGTACAATAGGGCCGGTAATCATGCTCCAAATTTGGTGAAGCCTTGTCACGACTGACTGTTCTCATCGCACAGACGAAAACAAAAGATCCGCAGATGGGAGCGGACCTGGAGCGCGAATTCAAGGCACTGTCGTCGCGCTTGGCATTCGGGCTGAACTTCGAGCGGCATCGTCCCGAGGCTGTCGAGCTTCCACGGCGGCCAATTCGCAGGGGCGACAAGGTGCGCGTCTTGCCGCCACGGGGAGACACGAAAAAGGGTGACCCGCGGCTATGGCTGGTCAAGAAGATTGATCGCACTGTAGCGCATGGGAATGCAGCCCTTGAATTGATTGGCTCTAAGGAATCAGAAGCGAAGACTGCATCCATTGATGACCTTGTAGTCGTCGCTGAATTCCGGGACATCATCTATCCCGGCTTGGTGAGCACCGGCAGAGTAGAGCGCGGTGCAGACAAGCCGTTTCATACCGTCATCAACGCCGAGAACTACCACGCGCTAAAGGCTCTTAGCTTTACGCATCGTGGCAAGGTCGACGCCATCTATATTGATCCACCTTACAACACCGGCGCGCGGGATTGGAAGTACAACAACGATTACGTTGAAGGAGATGACCTGTATCGGCATTCCAAGTGGCTTGCCATGATGGAACGGCGGCTGCTGTTGGCAAAGGAGCTTTTGAATCCGGCCGATTCGGTCCTCATCGTTACGATCGATGAGAAGGAATACTTGCGGCTCGGACTGTTGCTAGAGCAGACCTTTCCGGCAGCGCGAATTCAGATGGTCAGCATTACGATTAGCCCGCGCAGCACTAGCCGAGCCAATGAGTTTTCGCGTGTGGATGAATACGCCTTCTTCATCTTCTTTGGTGCCGTTGAGATTGGAGCCGGAGAGCGCACAGGCGAAGACTCGGAAGTCAGATGGCTTTATCTTCGGCGCACACAGCGCTCCCTAATACGGGGTTCGCGCCCAAGGCAGTTTTACCCAGTATATGTAGACCGAAAGACGGAGCGCATTGTGCATATAGGTGCGCCCATGAGCATGGAAGACAAGGTTGGGGAAGTGCCGACCATCAAAGGCGCCGTCCCTGTCTTTCCCATTGCGCCCGATGGCACGGCACTGATCTGGGGTCTAACGGGTCCAAGCCTTCAGCGGGTGCTAGAAGGTGGATATGTTCGCGTTACGCCTGGGAATGAGCATCAACCCTACACAATTGCTTACCTTTCGACGCAGGATATTCGGCGTGTGGAACGCGGGGAATACCGAGTCACCGGCACCAGGGAGGACGGTTCAAAGGTTGTCGTAATTCCCGGCGGGCGGGCGACGCGGCCGGCCACAGTATGGCGTGAATCAAGACACGACGCGGGTGCATATGGAACCTCACTCCTGCGCGCCATGATTCCGGGCCGCGCGTTCCCCTTCCCAAAGTCACTTTATGCCGTGGAAGACTCTCTACGGCTTTTTGTTGGGGACAAGCCTAACGCAATTGTCCTTGACTTCTTTTCGGGCTCCGGCACCACAGCCCATGCTGTTATGCGGTTGAATCATCAGGACGGCGGTCAACGGCAGTGCATCAGTGTGACCAACAATGAGGTTGGTGCGGATGAATCTGCCGATCTCCGAAAGAGAAAGCTTCGACCCGGCGATGCTGAGTGGGAAGAGCGGGGTATCTGTGACCTCATTACTAAGCCGCGCGTTGAATCGGCCATAACTGGAAAGACGCCAGAAGGCGCGCCCATACCCGGTGATTACAAGTTCACCGATGAGTTCCCGATGGCTCATGGCTTTCATGAGAACGCAGAGTTCTTCACGCTGACGTACGAATCGCCGGTAGCTGTTAGCAACAACCTCGCCTTCTCGCGCATTGCGCCGCTGCTGTGGCTGCGCGCTGGATCGAAGGGTGCGCGTATCCACAAGCTGCCGCAGAAGGGCTGGGATGTGGTGGATACCTACGGACTACTGATTGACTTGGATCAAGCTAGCCCATTCACGAAGGCCGTTACCAAGGTGGTGAACTTCCGCATCGCATACATCGTCACGGACGATGAGCGGAGATTTCAAGCTATCGTGCGCCGCCTGCCAGCCAATGTGGAGCCGGTCAGGTTGTATGAGTCGTACCTGACAAACTTCAGCTTTGCGAGCGGGGAATAGTCGTGAAATTCACGCTCAAGGATTATCAGACTGATGCCGTCAGGGCGGTCCTCAAGAATCTGCGTAGGGCGCGGCGGGACTGGAAGAACGAACAGGAAAAGAGCGCCATTGCGTTAACCGCGCCGACGGGTGCCGGAAAGACCGTTATGGCCGCCGCCGCCTTCGAGGCGCTTTTTCACGGAGACGAGGAATACAGCTTTGACCCGGATACTGGTGCGGTGGTCATCTGGTTCAGCGATGATCCGTCGCTGAATGAGCAGACCCGTTACCGCATCATGCAGGCGTCGGACCGCATCCGACACACTGACATGGTGGTGGTGGATAACACTTTCGGTCGTGAGAAGTTCGAAGCGGGAAAGATCTACTTTCTCAATACACAAAAGTTATCAAAGAACAGTCTGCTTGTTCGGGGCTTCGAGCCAGCTGAGGGCGGACAGCTTGACGCCGTGACGCGGCCTGATGATCGGGCGTACACCATTTGGGACACAATCAAGAACACAATTGATGACCCAGAACGGACGCTATACCTCGTGTTGGATGAGGCGCACCGGGGCATGGGTACACCATCGCGCGCCCAAGTAACTGAGAAGTCGACGATCGTAACGCGCTTAATCAATGGCGCAGGTGGGGTGCCGGGTATACCCGTGGTGTTGGGAATCTCCGCAACTGTGGAACGATTCAGCCAAGCGATGAAGGACGTACAGGGGCGTACCACGCTGCCAGACGTGAAAGTGGACGCCACGCGGGTACAAGATTCCGGCCTCTTGAAAGACACTATCATTCTGGACATTCCATCGGAAGACGGCCCGTTTGAAACTGTCCTGTTGCGTCGTGCGGCGGAAAAGCTTCGGGAGTCCCATGAAGCATGGGCCCAGTACGCCAAGGAACAAGACGAACCAGAGGTAGTAATCCCACTTATGGTTCTTCAGGTCCCGAACACGCCAAACCCGAATGATGTAGGCAAATGGCTGGACACGATCTTTCAAACGTGGCCGGACCTGCCCGCCGACAGCATCGCGCACGTCTTTGGAGAGCATACGACGCAGCAATTCGGCAATCGGAAAGTGCCTTATATTGAGCCGCAGCGCGTCCAGGACACCAAGGAAGTCCGCATCCTTATCGCCAAAGACGCCATAAGCACCGGCTGGGACTGCCCGCGGGCGGAAGTCATGGTGTCATTTCGTTCCGTACAGGACCGCACCCACATCACACAGCTGCTCGGGCGTATGGTCCGCACTCCCTTGGCGCGGCGCATTCCGGGCAATGACCGGCTCAATTCCGTTGACTGCCTGTTGCCGAAGTTCGACAAGGGTGCGGTAGTGGCAGTGGTTGACGCTTTGACGACTGGCGGCTCAGATACTGGCGAATCGCCGCTGAAGCGGGTACTCATCAATCCGAAGAACATGAGGCCGAACCCGGCTATACCGGAAGCGGTATGGGAAAGGTTCCTGTCCTTGCCATCACAGACCCGGCCGCAACCAGGCGCCAAACCGGCAAAGCGCCTGACCGCGCTCGCGCATGAGTTGGCCGAAGATGGCTTGCTCGAGGATGCGGGCAAGCTGGCACACGCCGCAATGCACACGGTGCTTGACGCAGCCCAAGTGCGCTACTCCAAGGAGATTGCCGCCGCGCGAGATGCCGTCATGAAAGTTGAAGGAACGAGCATCACGGCCGATCTCGCAAAAGGGGCCAAGTCGTTCAACGCGTTCCTTGAAGATGCTGACATGGTAGTAATTGACGA
>JBEBJD010000066.1:0-7630 GCA_040080075.1 Hyphomicrobium sp.
TGGAAACGGGTAGGGTCTGGAATTTCCGGGGTGCGGCAGGCCGAATAATCCAGGCGTTTTTGGTTCCCAATGGCATAACGGATGCCGCCAAGCAGGTGCGGGTTGAAGCCTTCGCCAAGGCTCAGGCCGCAGGCTTGAAGGCCATGGGCGTTACCCTCAACTTCTCACCTGTTGTCGATTTGAAGACCAAACTTAAGGCGCGTAGGGATGGCGAAACCAAACTCAGCAGACGTGCCATTAGCGACGACGCCGATCTCGTCACCAAAACGGCCACTTGGTATTGCAATGCGCTGGTACAAGAAAGCGTCATGTGCACGTTAAAGCATTTTCCGGGCCTGGGCCGCGTCGCAGTAGATACACATCGCCGCCAAGCGACTTTAAGTGCGACCCGTGAAGACCTACTCTCTCACGACTGGGCGCCTTATCGCGCGCTGATGCAGCAGCCTGGCATTACCACCATGCTGGGGCACGTGCGCCTAACGGCCGTTGACGATAAGACTCCGGCCTCGTTTTCGGATGCTGTCATTGGCGGGCTGATCCGGCAGGAGTGGCACCATCAGGGCCTGTTGATCACCGACGATTTTAGTATGGGCGCGGTGACTCGGGCATCCGAAGGTATGGCCGGAGCAGCCATCAAGTCGCTCAACGCAGGTGCCGATCTGGTTCTGGTGTCATGGGGTGAAAGAGACTTGGCGGGCATTCTCTCTGGTCTGATCGAGGCTGACGCCAAAGGCCAGCTTGATCGGGCCAAACTGAAAACCAGCGTGATGCGGCTTGCACAAGCGCGCATGAATGTGCCCGCGAGATAGCAATACAATCAGATCGGGGCAGCAGAACCGGCTGCCCTCGCTGTTGCAGGACATCTAAAAAGTGAATCCGAACGAGATACCAGGCCGCCGGTAGTAGTTGCCGTAACCATACCCGTATCTACGGTAGCCGTAGTTATTGTAACCGTAGTAAGGCGACGTGTATCCATAGTAGGGGCGGTAGCCATAGCTCCTGTAGCCATAGCTCCGGTAACCGTAATTCCGATAGGCGTGACGATGATTGTGGCGCCAACGGCGATAATGCACTTGGTCCACAACTCTGTCAGCTGAAGTTGCGACTTGCCCACTCAGCGCAGTTGCTCCCAAAGGAGTAGCTGATGCCGGTGAAGCGGCTAGCAAAGCGCCAGCAATGGCGCCTAGTATCAGCGCAGTTTTCCTGTTCATGGCCTTATCCTCACTATCATTTAAGCGCGCCAGCCCCCTTGCGGAGGTGCGATCATAGAGACAACGCTTGAAAGCGAAAATAGATCCACGAAAAGTAGAATCGAGTTGGTGTTTATGACGAGCCAACTCGATTCAACGTTGAACAATCAAGCTCTAGAACCCTAGGCGGATTGAAATGCCGGGGCGGCCGAAGTGGCGTCCGTAATACCCACCATAGTACCCCGAATACCCGTAGGAATAGGGCGAATAGTAGGACGAGTAATACGGAGCATAGTACGGTCTGTATGAGTATGGCCTGTAATAGTAAGGCTCATACGAATACGAAGAATAGTAGCGCGGCCGGTAACGGTACGCGTAGCTATGCCGGTAATGATGTCGAGTATGGCGATACCATCGGCGGTGCCGAACTTGTTCCACCAGACCGGTCTCAATCTGGTCAGCTTTTGCGCTCTGACCCGCCGCGCCGACAGGAGCTGCGGAAGCTGGTGTCATAGCCAGCACCGAACCGGTGAAAGCTGCCAGCATGAGCGCCAATTTGATTTTCATGGCCTTGTCCTCATTAACGTTACAACCCATCGCTCCCCAGCGATGCTCCAAGGCTATCATAAACTAAGCAATTGGAAAGCCGGGTTGACCATTGTCAATAAGGCCTTGCTAGACTTCACGCTTTGCCTTGAGCATTTGTCCTGCGAAGTGGATCCCGGTTCTTCGTAGAAAATGCGACAAAACAAAAGCCTAGTGTGATGATCGAGAAGTCCGCTTCTTTGTTGCGGCTAGGCTCAACAGCGGACTTCTCGATCTGAATCACACCGGAATCAAGGACACTTGAGCGCCGATCTGATTCCATCAGATCGCAAAGTGCCCTAGGCCTGCCGTTCCCGTTGGCGTCATGCTATTTTTTTTCCGGCAGCACCACGCGCATCGACAGTTCACGCAACTGCTTGGGCGCCACTTCACTGGGCGCTCCCATGAGCAAATCGTTGGCTTGCTGGTTCATCGGGAACAATGAAATCTCGCGCAAATTCTTGGCCCCAACGATCAGCATGACCATGCGGTCGATGCCGGCCGCCATGCCGCCATGCGGAGGTGCGCCATACTGGAAGGCGCGGTACATTCCGCCGAAGCGTTCTTCGACCACTTCGGGCCCGAGGCCCGCGATGCCGAACGCCTTGATCATGGTCTCGGGCTCGTGGTTGCGAATGCCGCCCGAGGCAATTTCAAAGCCGTTGCAGACGATATCGTACTGATAGGCTTTAAGCGCCAGCAGATCGTCGTTCGACTTCGCCGCCTCAAGCGCTGCCCGTCCGCCTTGCGGCATCGAAAACGGATTGTGCGAGAAGTCGATCTTCTTCTCGTCTTCGTTCCACTCGTATTGCGGGAAATCGACGATCCAGGCGAGCGCGAACTGTTTCTCGTCGATCAACTTCAGTTCGGACCCAACGCGGTCGCGCGCGAGACCGGCGAACTTATAAAAGTTGGCGGGGTTGCCGGCCGTAAAGAATGCTGCATCGCCGGTCTTGAGGCCAAGCTGCTTTTGGATTGCGCTTGCACGATCGGCACCAATGTTTTTGGCAACGGGGCCGGCACCTGCGGCGCCTTCTTCCTCGCGCCACATGATGTAGCCGAGCCCTGGCTGGCCTTCGCCTTGCGCCCACGAGTTCATGCGGTCGCAGAATGCGCGCGAACCGCCCGTTGGCGCGGGGATGCCCCAGACGCGCACCTTCGGGTCCTTCTCGATCATGCCGGCGAAAACTTTGAAGCCCGAACCACGGAAGTGCTCGGTCACATCCTGCATTTCTATGGGGTTGCGCAGGTCGGGCTTGTCGGAACCGTACTTCGCTAAGCTCTCGTCATAAGGAATGCGCGGCCACTCTTGAGTTACGGCTTTGCCGTTGGCGAATTCCTCGAACACGCCGGTGATGACAGGTTCCATGGTCTGGAAAATATCTTCCTGCTCAACGAAGCTCATCTCGACGTCGAGCTGGTAGAACTCGCCCGGCAGGCGGTCGGCACGCGGGTCTTCATCGCGGAAACACGGTGCAATCTGGAAGTAGCGGTCAAAGCCCGAAACCATCAGTAGTTGCTTATATTGCTGCGGGGCTTGCGGCAGAGCGTAAAATTTGCCGGGATGGATGCGCGAGGGAACCAAGAAGTCGCGCGCGCCTTCGGGCGAAGAGGCCGTAAGGATTGGCGTCGAGAATTCGAAGAAGCCAGCCTGATGCATGCGCTCGCGAATTGATTTCGTCACCGCCAGCCGCTTCATGATGTTGGCGTGCAGCGTTTCGCGCCGCAAATCGAGGAAGCGATAGGTGAGGCGCAGGTCTTCGGGATAATCCGGTTCGCCAAACACAGGGATCGGCAATTCCTTGGCCACTGACAGAACTTCGATTTCGGTGGCGAACAATTCGATTTCGCCCGTGGCGAGATCGGTGTTGACTGTGCCCTCCAAGCGCAGCTTGACCTTGCCATCGACGCGGATCACCCACTCGGAGCGCACACTTTCGGCCATTTTGAAGGCCGGGCTATCGGGGTCCGCCACCACCTGGGTGATGCCGTAGTGGTCGCGCAGGTCGATGAACAGCAAACCACCGTGGTCGCGCACCCGGTGTACCCAACCGGAAAGCCGGGCGGTTTGCCCTGCATTCGACTTGTTCAAGCCGCCGCAGGTGGTCGAACGGTAACGGTGTGTCTTGGCCTCAGCCATGGCCCATATCCTTGGTCACAAATCAGGGGATTTGAGCCGGAAAAGCGCATGTGGGCTAGGGATTGTCAAGGCGCTAAGACGCAAGAAGGCTGGGCCCAATGCCGGACCCGCCCCTGCAATCGCTTACCCCACCTGGATGGCGGTCAGCTTAGAGGTTGAAGTCCTCGTGCGACAGCGTGATCTGCCCGCTGAGCTGAATCTGGAAATCGGCAACCCCGTTGCCATCGGTGTCACCTTCGATGATGGTCTGGTTAGCCCCTACATCGATTACAAAGCGCAACTCGCCAGCCGTGTTCGTGAAGGCGGAGTTGGCGGCGGTCAGGAAGACAAAAGCATCGTCGACACCTGCGGTCGAGGCAATAGCATCGATGGGCCGCAGGTCGATATCGTCGACGAAGGTCTCGAAATCGGTGATTACGTCGCGCAGCCCCGCACCCACGCCCGTATCGCCAGGACCAAAATTGAACTCGTCAGCGCCTGCACCGCCGCTCAAGACATCGACGCCTGTGCCGCCCGTCAACTCGTCGTCGCGAGCGCCGCCCGAAAGGACGTCGTTGCCCGCGCCGCCAATGAGTTCATCCAGGCCGTTGCCGCCCATCAGATTGTCGTCGCCGTTGCCTCCGGAGAGTTCATCATCGCCGTTGTTGCCGTTGATACGGTCGCGGCCGCCATCACCGTGAAGTTCGTCGTTGCCGTTGTTGCCGTTGATGCGGTCGTTTCCAGAGCCGCCGAAAATGTCGTCATTGCCGCTGTTGCCGGTGATCCGGTCATCGCCGCCCAAACCAAAAATGACGTCGTCGCCGCTTGAACCTCGCGATGTGTCGTCGCCTGATGTTCCTCGCTTACGTGCCATGATTCAATGTTCCTTATTCTGGGCGGCGCGTTCACATATCGCTGAGATCAAGTTCGCACTATAACGCCCCCGAACTGATAAAAATCTGACGAAATGGTGTAAAGGGTTGAAAAACAGCGCATTTAGCAGACTTCAGCACTTGCCGCATCGCCCCGCGTCACGCTAGGCAGGGCGCTTGAGGTGATCGATATGTTGAAGCTAGCGCGCAATCACGACGTCATTAAGGGTTTCTATGATGTGGTCGTCGTCGGCTCCGGTTATGGTGGGGGCGTCACGGCCTCGCGCCTGTCGCGTGCAGGCAAGCGTGTGGCGGTTCTGGAGCGGGGCCGCGAAATCCTGACCGGCGAGTTTCCCGGCAAGTTCCCCGATCTCAAGAACGATATGCAAGTGCGTGGCAAGAGTTTGCGTACGGGGCCCAACACGGCGCTCTTCGATGTGCGGCTCGGCGCCGATATGCATGTGCTGGTGGGATGCGGATTGGGCGGCGGCTCGCTGGTTAACGCCGGTGTCACGCTGCGGCCCGATGCGCGCGTATTTGCCGACGGCGTCTGGCCCGGCCAGATCGTACAGGACGGCACTCTGGACGAGGGCTTTGCCCGTGCCGAACGCTGGTTGCGCCCGGCAAGCGATCCTCGTGCTGGAGAGTTGACTAAATACAAAGTGCTTGAGAGCGCGGCCCGTTCCATGTCCCATCCCATGGTGGCGCCGCGTGTCGCAGTCAGCTTTGAGGACAATACCAATCCGGCTGGCGTTGCGCAGACGGCCTGCACCCGGTGCGGCGATTGCTGCGGCGGCTGCAACGTTGGCGCTAAAAATACGGTGTCGTTGACGTATCTGCCAGATGCCGTGCGCCATGGCGCGGAGCTCTTTACGCATATCACTGTGCGCCATCTTGAAAAACGCGCGGACGGCACTTGGTGCGTACATGCGGTGAACTCAAATGCTGACGGTCAATCGGGTGATGCGGAGATTGTGATCGATGCTGCCGTGGTCGTGCTTGCAGCCGGCACCCTGGGTTCGACGGAAATTCTGCTGCGCTCGGCCAACAAGGGCCTAAAACTTTCAGATCGATTGGGGCAAGGCTTTTCGGCCAATGGCGATATCATCGCGTTCGGATATGGCTCGAAAACGCCGGTCAACGCCATCGGAGTCGGCTATCCTTCAAAGATCGAAGGTTTGGAAATCGGAGCCGCGGTATCGGGGCAGATTGAGGTGCGCGATGCCGCCAACCTAGACAATGAAATGTGCGTGCAGGAAGGGGCTATGCCTTCCGCTCTGGCGCCGGCACTGCCGCTCATGTTCCTGCCAAACGGACGTTTGTTGGGTGCGTTGCAGAGTTTGATCAGCGGCGTCTATAAAGGTCCATTCGCCAGCTTGCAGACCTTTTTTGCCGTATCGCACGACCGAGCTGCCGGCCGGCTCCGGCTCGAAGACGACAGGCTGGCACTTTCATGGCCCGGCGCCAAGGACGAGCCGGTCTATAAGCGGCTTGACGAAACGTTGCGCGCTATCGTGAGCCAGGCGGGCGGCGACTATGTGAAGAACCCAATGGCGGGCACGGTCATGGGGCATCAGCCGGCAACCGCACATCCGCTGGGCGGTGCGGGTATGGGGCGTGACGTAGCAACGGGCGTCGTCAATCATAAGTCGCAGGTATTCGATGCTGGCGCGGCGGGACCGGCGGCGGTCCATAAGGGGCTCTATGTTATTGATGGCTCGATCATTCCACGCTCGCTCGGCGTCAACCCGCTGTTCACCATCACGGCCCTGGCAGAGCGCGCCATGATCCACTTTGCTTCGGATCATGGATTGGCTTTTGACGATGCTTCAGCCGGTGCGAGCGATCCAGTGCCGGCGTCTGAACCCGGCAGAGTGGCGAGAATGGCCACCGTTTAAACGCAAGCTCACGGCCACAAATGACCCAGGCCTTCACGCTTAGGCGGGTCTTACTCTGGCCCAATCATCTTTTCCGGCCGCACGATGGCATCAAATTCCGCGTCGGTTACGTACCCGCCGCCAACGGCTTCCTCGCGCAATGTGGTGCCGTTTTTATGGGCGGTCTTGGCGATCTTGGCAGCGTTGTCGTAGCCGATCTTTGGTGCCAGCGCCGTCACCAGCATCAGCGAGCGTTCCAGGCCTGCCCTGATGTTGTCTTCACGAGCCTCAATGCCGGCGACACAGTTGTCGGTGAAGGACATTGCCGCGTCGCTCATCAAACGTACCGATTGCAGGAAATTGTAGGCCATGACCGGATTGTAAACGTTCAATTCGAAATGGCCTTGACTGCCGGCAAAAGTGATTGCGGCATGGTTGCCGAAGATGTGTGCACAGACTTGAGTCATGGCTTCGCATTGCGTGGGATTGACCTTGCCTGGCATGATCGACGAGCCAGGCTCGTTTTCTGGCAGCGCCAGTTCGCCAAGGCCCGAGCGTGGGCCACTACCTAAAAGGCGAATATCGTTGGCGATCTTGAACAGCGCCGCCGCTGCGGCATTGATGGCTCCGTGCGAAAACACCATGGCATCGTGCGCTGCCAAGGCCTCGAACTTGTTGGGGGCAGTTATAAAGGGCAAGTGTGTGATGGTGGCAATGCGCTCGGCCACTTTCTCGGCAAAGCCCTTGGGTGCGTTCAACCCCGTCCCGACGGCGGTGCCGCCTTGTGCGAGCTGATACAAGCCTTCCAGCGTCTGTTTTATGCGGTGGATCGATGAGGAAACCTGCGCCGCGTATCCGCCGAATTCTTGACCCAGCGTTAGAGGCGTCGCGTCCTGTGTGTGCGTGCGCCCGATTTTTACGATGTGATTGAATTCGGATGATTTCTTTTTGAGTGCGGCGTGCAAGTGGGCGAGCGCGGGCAAGAGG
>JBEBJD010000174.1:0-1556 GCA_040080075.1 Hyphomicrobium sp.
AAGGAAGGGAAGAAAGCCAGAACAGTGTAAAGTTACGACTGGAGGGAAGACGGGGAGCAGGTCAGCCATTCTCAAGAAGCAGCCCAAAGGGTATGAGACTGTGTGACCGGATAGTAGAGGCAAGCCATGATGTCGTGCGCATTAGTGGGACACTTGAAAGCCTTGAGCATGTCAATTGGGTCAAAGGCAAGTGAGTTTTATGGGCCTCTCGATGATATTCGATTTTACGGACCAAACTCGCCACCTAAATATTTGGGGTACGTGAATATTCTTGGACGGGGTGTCGGGGATGGTGACGATGTTGGCACTGTATGGATTGATGCCAATAGGGATGAGTTGCATGATTTTAGTTATGGCTTTGCGTGCCAATTATCGCAGAGCCAGTTTGGCGCTTTCAGCCGCATGGTAGAGCGGCACTTCGGACAAGATATCATTTACATCATTTCGTTTGACTTCCGGCAGTTACTTGATAATGCCGGTGCAGCTTTGTCGTCGGACGATTTCTTCGGCGGAAAGGCTTGTATCGTTCGGGGCGTGGACATGCGCATAGTGATACGCCCGGGCGGGCAGGTTCGCTTGGAAGGGGCTTCATTAGGCGGAGGCGGGAGCACTTGAAGGCAAAGCAACGGCGCCTGGACACACACGGGCAGGCGACGAATGAGGCGATTACCGTGCGGCGCGAGGTGGCGCAGCTGGTGCGCGAGGCTAGCAAGCAACTGTGCCAGGGCTGCATCGATGTAGATGGTGTTCCAGAGCACGATCACGTTCACGATCAGGCCCAGGGCGCCGAGTTGATCTTCCTGCCCCTGGCGATAGCGCGCTCGGCCCGCCGCATCATGCGCGCCCGCGACCGGCGCCCGCTGCACCACCAGTGCCCGCGAAATCCCCATAGAGGGATCACTACACGAAAGTGCTCTGAGTGTACGACTTCTGGAACGATCACAGAACGCGCGACGATTGACAGCCGCGCACATCAACGCCGCACGCCGTAGGGTGGGCGGTTAGGGTTTCAGCCGCTTCAGCTCGGCGACAGCCGTCACGTATTCGCTGAAGGTCTTCGGGCAGGTCTCGACGGCGACCGTGAGCGCGGTCTGGGCATCCGCCACGTTGCCCTTCAGCACGTGCCATTGCCCAATGTAGAACTGTGCCTTGCAGCGATCGTCGGGTTTGACTGCGGCATCGAGCGTGGCGGCCGGCGAGCGCTTGCCGAGGTAGAGCTCAATGACCGCATACGGCCATTCCTTGGTCTTCAAGCGGCCGGCGTTGGCTTCGAGCTCGGCCTCGGCCGTCGCGCCGGCGCGGGTCCTGGCCAGATAGCGGAACAGCATGGCGTAGACGTCGTCCTCTAATTCCACGGCGCGTAACAGATCCGTGGCCGCGCCCTTGAAGTCGCCATTGTTGTATCTGGCGAGACCAAGCCAAAGGGCAAAGCGGGAGCTCTTGGGATTGATCTCGATCAACTTGGTGTAGTCGGCGATGGCCCGGTCGTGGTCGCCCTTGGCCGCGTAGGCGAGGCCGCGGTTGTGGTAGGCGCAGGCGAGCTTCGGATAGATCTC
>JBEBJD010000251.1:0-7624 GCA_040080075.1 Hyphomicrobium sp.
TGGCGTCTCGCAATTGCCTTCTCCTTTCGCGGCTTGGACAGGCAAGGCAATTGCGAGACTAGAAACACACTAGACACATAGGTTTTCTAGTGTCCTTCAGTCTCCGAAATGCCTTTGCGAGGGTGCGGCGAAACAGGAAGGCATTTCGGAGACAGGACACTAGTCGCGGCTCCTACGGCCACATAGGTGAGCGGCGTCAAACATCTGGCCCGAGAGCTGGCGTCCCTTCTTGCTCGCGAGATAAATGGCAAGAGAGGCGACTTCGGGCTCGCTCGACAGAGCGGCACCCGCTGGTTTGGTGCCACGCGGACCAATAGCATTGATGCGAATGGCATGTTCTGCCCAGGTTTGTGCCTCGCCGCGGGTCATGGCAGCCAGGGCGGCGTGGACGAGCCCGCCAACGGTGGCTTCGCGCTGGGTAGCGGCTTCCGGCATCAAGACCACATTGAGAATCGAACCCTCGATCCATGCTAGGCGCATGCGATTGGCGATGACGCGCGTGATTTCGAGCTGAGAATTGAGCTTATCAGAAATAAAGTTCTCGACATCGGCTTCGCTGTTCAAGGCAGCAACTTCTTCCGAGGAAATCGATATCAGATTGATCGCGGCATCAATGCCACCGTGGACTTGACTGGCTGTCTGCGCAAACCGGCGTGCCCTGTCCCGGTCGTCAATTGGACCGTTGAAAAGTTGGAGGTTTGTGGCGCTTTCGGCCAAAAGGCTGCCGACCTCTGTCATGGCCGGAGAAGGGTCGCACGAGTGTACGACCAAATAGGTGCGGTGGCTCGCAAAAGCGCGCGCAACATCAACGCCCGCCTCAGCAGTTACGCCGGTAACGAGAACCCGGCTACCCGCCAACTCCGGATAGACCGAAACGCCAGGAACGGTATCAACAACACTCATGAACATCGGGCTCAATCTCCACGCAACGCCAGACTGGAAGAAGCGTGCCCGGCTCCCACCATAGCACGCCGATTCGGCTAACGGCATGTAAACAGCGCCTCGATTCGGGGTGCGCCATGACCTGCGGGTGTCTGAAAGGCGGCAGTCCACAGGGTCAGTTGTGGCCGGCGGCTTGGCGATGCCGCCATGGGCCGATCTTATCTGTATGAATCAGAACGAGATTTTAGATCCAGGCAATTGTGTCCAAGCCTCGATCCAGGGGGATGGATCATGTCTGGTCCTCGATTGGCGCAGTGGCGGCCAATTGTCTGCAAAGATATTGCACGTTTTAGCCTAAGTCCCTTCGGCAGCGACACTTTAAGCACTGCCCCTCGCACCTCAATCAGTGCAGCCTGACGCCGTGTTTGAATTTGCCCAGGCGGATTGCGGTGCGTGTGACGCATGTGGTTGCCGGTACGCTTCACGAGGAGTTCCTGGTTGAACGGTCTAGAGGAATGTTCACTGGTGTCCCGTCTCCGAATTGCCGGTCAGGTTGCGGCAAGCACTTTCCGGCAATTGCGAGATGCCACACTAACGAATGGCTGGGGCACAGTCCCGATTAACGGGTTGGGGTTGTTGTGACGCTTGAGGCGATTATTATCCGCGCCGATGGGGTGTTGACTGACCTCGACGAACTGCGCCGCGCTGCCCTCAACCGCATGATTTCTGATGCCGGTTTTGCATGGCAGTGTGATCGGGCAACTTATGCCACTTCGCTTAAGTTTGGCGCTCCCCAACAGCGCATGATCTCGTTCTTTATGCCGCGCCTGGGATATCAGCGCGCATCCGGTGATGCCGAGCAATTGGCGTCCGCCATGGTCCGGCGCATGGCTTCAATTCTCAGTGAGATGTTGCAGACGGCGGCGCTGACCACCCGGCCAGGTATGCGCGATTTGATTGTTGCGGCCAAGGCGGAAGGACTTCGGCTGGTTCTCGCAACACCGTTGCCGCCCGCCGATGCCGAATGCATTGCGAACGCTACGTTAGGGCAGGATGGGCGTAGCCGCTTCGACGTTATAATTACCGCACCGCCAACCGCCACAGACTTGCCGCTTGATAAGGTTTACGCCCAAGTGCTTGAGAAACTGGGCATCCCTGCCGATCATTGTCTGGTCCTCGAATGCAAATCGCAGGGCTTAGAGGCTGCGGCGTCAGTGGGCTTGCGGACTCTCGTATTTCGCAGCGCGTTCGCTAGCGATGCACCTCTTGATAAGGCAGTTTTTGTCGCCGACGACGTGCCCGCACTAATCGGGCTTACACGGAATTCGCGATTGGATCCGTTTACGGGCCAGCAGCGTTCCGAGCTGATAGCGGCTCTGCAAAGGCTGCACGCTGGCCATAGCGGACCGGAAGGTAGTAGTGATAGGAGCAGCCCTTTGAAAGTCTCTAACATCCTGCAGTCAAAAGGATCGGCTGTGAAGTCGATTACTGCCGCAGCCAGCATGCGGGAGCTATCGCAGCAGCTTAGCACGGAAGCGATCGGTGCTATGGTGGTTGTTTCCGAGAGCGGGCAGCTTGCCGGCATCATTTCCGAGCGCGACGTGGCGCGCGGAGTGGCTCAGTACGGGGCCGCGTTACCAGGTTTGCCGGTCTCGAGCCTGATGACCACGGCCGTGATCACGTGCGCGCCCGGAGACAGCATCGCCAACATCTCGAAAATCATGACGCAGCGCCGCATTCGCCACTTGCCAGTCGTGGAGCGCGGGGACCTGGTGGGGTTGGTAAGCATAGGCGACGTGCTCAAGTATCGTCTCGACGAGGTCCAATACGAGGCCAACGTGCTGCGCGATTACGCATTGGCGAAACGCTGAACCGGCCGTCCGGTCTTAAGTTTTCTGGTGCGATTAAGCTCATCGGTCCCAAATTCAGTAGCCCCGGATATGGCAAGCCATGGCGGGGTGGCTAAACTTTACTGAAGTGTGCCGGCTTTGCCGTTTGCCAATGGATCGGGCATCGGGGCTATTGGTTGCCAGATTTTGTTCAAGAGCCGCTGATACGGGCATTATGGACGAAAAGTGGCGCTATGCTGCGGCAACCCCACGCGCTCAAAAGCAAAATCGAACCTATAATGGTCGACAGACGGGGCTATTTGTGGTGACACCGGTATGACTCTTTCTGCCGCCTTGGAGCCCATGCAATGACATCCCATTCGCACAACACTGGCACCCGTGCGAAACCGCTGCTCGACCAGGTCAATTTTCCTGAGGATCTGCGCAAATTACCTGAAAGCGATTTGCGCCAGTTCGCCGATGAGTTGCGCCAGGAGATGATCGAGGCCGTGTCGGAGACAGGCGGGCATCTGGGAGCGGGGCTGGGCGTCGTCGAACTCACGGTGGCGTTGCACTACCTGTTCGATACGCCGCGTGACCGTCTCATCTGGGATGTGGGGCACCAAGCCTATCCCCACAAAATTCTCACCGGCCGCCGCGACCGCATCCGCACTCTTCGCCAGGGCGGCGGGCTGTCGGGTTTCACGCGGCGGGTGGAGAGCGAGTACGATCCCTTTGGTGCGGCCCATTCGTCGACCTCGATATCAGCGGGTCTAGGAATGGCGGTGGCTCGCGACCTCAAGGGCGGCAAGAACAATGTCATCGCGGTCATTGGCGACGGTGCCATGAGCGCGGGCATGGCCTATGAAGCCATGAACAACGCAGGCGCGCGTGACGAGCGCTTGATTGTTATTCTCAACGACAATGACATGTCGATTGCCCCGCCGACGGGCGCCCTTTCAAAATATCTGGCGCGCGCGACCTCGAGCGGCACCTATCTGCACCTGCGCGATTACGCCAAGCAATTGGCCAAAATGCTGCCAAAAAAGTGGGAGCGGCGCGCGGCGCGGGTGGAAGAGATGTCACGCACAGCCTGGTCTGGCGGTATGTGGTTTGAGGAGTTGGGCTTTTATTACGTCGGCCCGATCGATGGACACGATCTCAATCAGCTGCTGCCTGTGTTGCGCAATGTTCGCGATGCCGGACAGGCGCCGGTGCTGGTACATGTCGTGACCAAGAAGGGCAAGGGGTACGCCCCCGCTGAAGCTTCCGACGACAAGTATCACGGCGTCGCCAAATTCAATGTGGTGACTGGTGCGCAAATCAAACCCAAGCCAGGGGCTCCGGCGTATACCCGCGTCTTCGGTGACAGCCTCGTCGAAGAGGCACGGAAAGACGAGCGCATTGTGGGTGTCACGGCGGCGATGCCCGATGGCACCGGCATGGATATCTTTGGCAAGGCCTTTCCCGATCGCATGTTCGATGTGGGCATTGCCGAGCAGCACGCAGTAACGTTCGCGGCCGGAATGGCAACCGAGGGCTTAAAGCCATTTGCCGCAATCTACTCAACGTTCCTGCAACGCGGCTACGATCAAGTGGTGCACGATGTTGCCATCCAAAAGCTGCCGGTGCGGTTTGCCATCGATCGCGCCGGACTGGTGGGGGCCGATGGCCCCACGCATGCGGGCTCATTCGACTTGGCCTATCTCGGCTGCCTGCCCGATTTCGTGATCATGGCTGCGGCTGATGAAGCTGAACTCAAACACATGGTTGCTACGGCGGTTCAGATCGACGACCGGCCGTCGGCGTTCCGCTATCCCCGTGGAGAAGGCACCGGAGTCGTGCTGCCGGCCGTGGGTGTGCCTCTGGAAATTGGCCGTGGCCGCATCCTGCGCGAGGGCTCGGCCGTGGCCATTCTGTCGCTCGGCACCCGGCTGACCGAAGTGCTCAAAGCGGCCGACCAGTTGGCGGCCTTCGGACTATCTGCAACGGTTGCAGACGCCCGCTTCATGAAACCGCTCGATCACGATTTGATCCGGCGGCTGGTGCAGAACCACGAGGTTTTGGTCACTGTTGAGGAAGGCAGCGTCGGCGGATTTGCCAGCCATGTGCTCCAGTATCTGGCTGAGGCCAACCTTTTTTCGGCGGGACTCAAGGTCAAGCCTCTGGTGCTGCCCGATGTCTTTATCGATCACGATAAGCCCGAGGTCATGTATGCCAAGGCAGGACTTGATGCGGCGGGCATCGTGGCGGCTGTGTTCCAGGCGTTAGGCCGCGACGCCCGCGCGGTCGAGCCCGTGACGGGTCCGCTCAGGGCTTGAACAATCGTCAGGGCTAAAAAGCCCGGGGCCTGATAGGGGGCTCTGGCGCGGCAGTTACAACCGGTTTTGTGCCGGTTCTGCCGGGCTCACCTGAAGTAAGAGGTCCTGTCTGGCCAATGGCCCCCGCGCCGTCCTATACTCTGCGTGCCGTTCAAGCGACTGTGCGCAGACTGGGAGTCAACCATGTTAGTTTTTGCCGATCTCTGGCGCGGCCATCCGATCAATGAGAGCGTGCAAACGCCATGTATCGCGCCCCATGACCTGACCAATATGGCAGGGGAAGCGGTGCAGGCGGGATATCCCGTATTTCACAATCAGTGTGCGATCCGCATGGGCGTCGCGTTGCGCCGGGCTGGCGTACAGCCCTCGCAGTTGGGCCGCACGGCTACATGTTCGGTACATCCGGCGAGTGACATGCACATTATCAATGCTTCGGCGCTGGCACATGCCATAGCTGGCGCTAAGATCGAAGGTCTTGGTCCGCGAGAGATCATTTCGGGCGCTGATGCCGCCGAATTTTACCCCAAGATATACGGCCGCACCGGTATCCTCTTCATTCAGGACTACTGGCACCGTTCGACCGATGCTGACAAAGCGACCGGCGATCATATCGATGTCTGGAACGGCTACCGCTCGTCGGCCAAATGGTTGTTGGAGTGGTTCTCGTGGGCTGGCTATTATTCGAATTATGCGGGCGCCAGTGAGCTTTGGTTCTGGGAAGTGAAATAGGCGCGGAAAGCAATTTGATACCGCCGCAATGAGCGGCCAACCAATGTACTGGGGAGGCGGGCAGGATCCGCTTTGAGATATGCGTTACGTGATTGCCATGATTTTCGCGATTTGTGTTGCCGTGTTCACGGCCGCCCAATTTGCAGCACCTCTGACGACATCCATCATTGATGGCATGAAGTTCGAAAGCCCCGATCAGGTCGAGGATATTCACTCGGCCCTGATGATAGGGATCGCACTCTTGGGGCTAGTTATTGGCTGGGTCATTGGCTGGGCCGCGGGAGGGCTTTTCGTGCGCTCTGATGCGGCGGCCCCCAAATCCGATGACGCCGCCAAGAGCTGAGCAGCTTGCCGCTATTGGCCCTCCTCGCCGTCATCCACGGGGGCGCGGTCAAAAACCTTGCGGCCGGTCAGCATGGCGGAGACAAGTCCGCCGCCTTCACGCAACTCCGCCACGACGACTCCCGCCACGTGCACCAAAATTGCTGCGAGCAGGGCATAGAATACCCAATAGTGCGCCGATACAATAGGCGAGCGGAACGCTCTCATGGCCTCCCATGACGCCTTGTCGACGCCGGTCATGTTGTAAGGGGCTAGTGTCGCAGGGTCGGTGCCAGCCGACGCGATCCATCCGGTGATCCACTGGCCAAACGGCGGGTAATAGATATCGGTACCAGCGAGCAAGAGACCCGTTCCCGCCTGCACGGCTAACAGTACCAGTAACACAAATACCATGGCGCGGGCCGCCGGATTATGTCCCACATAGGCCGGGGGCTCACCGCGCCTTAGCGCACCGAAATAGCCGGCAAGGCTGGAACAGTAGCCCTTTCCAAACGGAAGGATTGCCGCCCATCGCGCGTGTTTGTTGCCGAAGAAGGCCCATAGCAGCCGCAAAATCAAACTGACGGCAAAAGCATAACCGAACCAAACGTGCGTGGTTTTGAGCAGGATTTTGCCGGCGTCAGTGACACCCAATTCCTTGTCGTAAAGAATGGTGGTCCCGATCGCAGCCAGCGCGACCACGCAAATAAAGTTTATCCAATGGAACAAACGTGTTGGCACATCCCAGACGCGATAGGATTTGATGGGCTGCTGGGGCATTTTGTATCGTCTCCACAAGCTGACAGGCACACCAACAATCGTAACATAGTTCTAGAGGCATGGGCATGCCAATGTCCGTCTACTGCGGAATCGGTGCGTCACCGGAACGCACGGACAGTCCGAGTAGTTGCGGACGGCAGCCGGCCGGTTTCCGGAGTAAACCACGCGTTTCTGGCCGGCGGCGCCGGAATTCTGCTTCTCAACACTCATTGCGGGTGCAGGACAGGCGTCAGTGCCCGAAAAAAAACGAGCATCCCATTCATTTGCCGCCGAAGCGGGGAGTGACGCAACGTGAATGCTGATAATCCAGGCCGCGGCAAACCATGAACGGCTCCCTGGTATGTGACCATCAAGTCTTGGCCGTGTGCGCCAGTTGTGGGACACGTCGAACCTCAAATTTATTGGCGGCGGGGGCAAGTTGAGACCTCTTGATCCGGGCGCAGTGAAGCTTGCCGCTATGGTTGGCACACGTGCGCTGACGCGTCCCTGAAAGCGGCTGTCAGCGTCCCGTCATCGTGCCGGGAGATCACTCAATCGCATTCGTTTGGGATAAGCGTGGGATACGGGAGAATTGGGTCCCTCACCAGATTGTCTGCACGGTCACTGAGGCGCAGCCGTAGGGCAGGCGCGGGGGAGTGCCCGAAAGAAGGTCTGGCCGGAGTATTGACGGCTATTGCCGGTCAATGCGCCCGTCTCACCCGCCCCGCTTCTGCGCCTCTTCGAACTTCAACTCCTTCTTCGACAACTTGCCGATCATGGTCT
>JBEBJD010000114.1:0-7587 GCA_040080075.1 Hyphomicrobium sp.
ATCCCAGCCCGCCCGCGCCAACGAGAAGTACTCGTGCGGCCTTTATCTTTTGCTGGCCTTGTCCGCCGATCTCTTTCAATACCAGATGGCGCTTGTAGCGTTGTATTTCATCGGGCGTCAGGGTCATCGAATTCAGCTTTCATCGCGGCCGGGCCAGGAAACGGCAGGCAGCGCGCTCCGTACATCCTTATTCAGCATCTTGCACGAGAGGAAAATTGATTTCTTGCCGGGGCCGCCTTCTCTGGTAGGTTTCCTCTTCGCTCCAGGTATAGCAGGCCGGAAATTCAGAGCCCATGGACCGGCTTCCACATCACATGGATCGCGTCAAACTCGTCGGGCTGGATTTCGGTTCTACGACGTCCAGCGCCCTTGTGGCCTCCGCCCGGTTGGGGCTCAATTGTGCGACGGGGCGGATGGAGTTCGGCTGTCCTGAGATTGTCTACCGGCCGGAGCCGGTGTTCACACCGTTTGACGGCCAACGCATCCGGCTTGATGCCGTGGCGGAGTTGATGGACGGTTGGTTGCGCGAAGCGGCCATCTCTCGCGACGAGATATTCGGTGGCGGGGCCATTGTGACGGGGCTCGCCGCGCGCCAGGACAATGCCCGCGAACTGGCGGCATTGATCGAGACGACCATAGGCGACGCCGTAGTCGCAACTGCCGATGATCCCCGGCTTGAAAGTTGGCTTTCATTTATGGGCAGTTGCGCCGGCCTGTCGCGCGCACGGCCTGGTCAGACTATTCTCAATTTGGACATTGGCGGTGGCACCACCAATCCAGCCTTGGGCCGCGATGGCAACGTGCTGGCAACAGGATGCTGCTTTATCGGAGCCCGCCATTTGCGTTTTGAGCCAGGCACCTACCGGCTAACGGGTGCTTCTGAGTTCGGACATGCCTTGCTCGATGGACTTGCTATCGGGAAAAGAGTTGGCGGCACGCTGAGGACGGCCGAGGTCATGAAGGCCGTTGACTTCTACATCCAGGGCCTGGAAGCCATCGTGGCAGGTGATGCATCGTTTTTTGCTTCGGATCTTGGCCGTCTTGTCGAGCAGGTACCATTTGCATCCGAGAGCAATGGACCGCCACATGCCATCACGTTTTCAGGCGGTGTCGGCGAGTTAGTCTATGCAGCAGCTTCAGGTCAGCCCCTGCCAACACAAACGTTCTACGGCGATCTTGGTGCCGATCTGGCGCAAGGGATTCTTGCCTCCAAAATACTCTCGCGCGATCTGAGGAGTTGTGTGCCCGAATATAGGGGCCGCGCGACTGTTCAAGGCCTGACACTTCACAGCACCGAAGTTTCAGGAACGACACTGTTTCTGCCAACACCCACTCTGTTGCCGTTGCGCGATCTGCCTGTGGTCGCTTCCGTGACCGGAGCGGCAGATAGAGCAGCCCTCGACGCGGCGTTGCGGCTGGCGGGCAATTCCGGGCGCGGCGCTTGCCTGCAACTGGTGTGGGATGAGGCTATGCCGTCGCTTGAGCAAATCCGCCGCTTCGGAGCTGATTTGTCCGCTGCCATGTTATGCATGCCGTCGCCGGGCATGGCGCCATTGGTGCTGCTGACCACCGCCAACGCCGGCAAAGCCATAGGCAACTACGCGACGAGCTGGCAGCAAGTGCATAAAAATCTCATAGTTATTGACGAGATACCCGATCGCAGTGCCCAATTCGTCAATCTCGGCCGGCCGCGCCATGGCGTGGTGCCGGTTTCGTTTTACGGTCTGACCAGTCCCCAGGGAGATGCACCATGATCGTCTTGAAGGCCCTGTCCGCAATTGCCGTACCCGAACCCAAGCCCGATGAAGTATACGAAGTCAGTCTGTTCGGGCGGCCCTATGCATTCTCGGGGTTGAAGGCGCTCCTGGGTGCAGCCGACCTCAGTAAAGCCGGTGATCGCTTGTGCGGGTTGGCGGCGCGCGATGAAGTCGAGCGCGAGGCCGCACGCACCATTCTTTCGGGCCTTGACCTGCAGCATATATACGATCGTCCATTGGTAGACGACAGCGGCCGCGCCGATAGCGTGATGCGCGTCAACTACGATATCGACCACGAGGTCTTTAAGACACTCGCACCTTTGACGCTGGGTCAGGTGAAGGATCAGATCCTCGCCAAGAAGCCGGCCGATGTCGCCAAATTAAGCCGCGGCTTGACGGGGGTCATGGCGGCGGCACTCGCCAAGCTGATGGATGTGCATGAGTTGGTGCTGGCATCAAAAAAGCTGAAGCGCAGCGCCAAGGCGCGCACGTCTGTGGGTGTAGCGGGCACCTTGTCGTCAAGGTTGCAGCCCAACCACCCGACCGACGATCTCGCCACTATCACGCTGCTCGTGTATGCGGGCCTCAGTATGGGCAGCGGCGATGCGTTGCTCGGCCTAAACCCTGCTATCGATAGCGTCGACAATATCAGCGCCATTCTGCGCCATCTCGATCATTTGCGCCGCGAGACCGGTGCTCCGACGCAGATTTGCGTGCTCTCGCATGTCAAAACGCAGATGGCCTGCCTCGAGCAAGGCGCACCGGTTGAGATCATGTTCCAGAGTTTGGCAGGAACCGATCGCACACTCACTGAAGAATTCGATGTCACCGTTGGGCTTCTCGACGAGGCCCATCAGATGATGGCCACCAAGGGTCCGCTGGCACCAAACGCGCCGCAGTTCATGTATTTCGAGACTGGGCAGGGTAGTGAACTCAGCTACGGCAAGCATAACGGCATCGACATGACCACGACCGAGGCGCTTTGTTATGGACTCGCGCGCCGCTACGATCCGTTCATGGTCAACAACGTCACCGGCTTCATCGGGCCCGAAACCCATCGAACCAATTTCGAGATGATCGTCTCGAACTTGCAAGATCATTTCATGGGTAAGCTGATGGGCCTGCCGATGGGCATGGCGCCCTGTTACACGCTGCATTCCGAGATTACCGTCGAAGGCCAGCAGATGGCAACCGAGCTATTGACTGCGGCGGGCGCCAACTTTTTCATGGATGTCTATCTCGGCATCGACCGCATGCTCGCCTACTTCGATACCTGCGGCCACGATGATCAGACCCTGCGCGAGGTGCATGGTTTGAAGCCAGCACCTGAATATCTTGAATGGGCTATTTCACGCGGGATATTCACACGCGGGGAAGACGGAGACGTGGAGCGCGGACCCAACTGGGGCAACCCGCGCATCTTCTGCTCGTCCGACGCCGAGTTGAAGCGCCTGCTGGCAAGTGTGCCCGCCGCGTATGGATTCGAAAATGCGGGTCCGCGCCCTGCCAATACCGTTTCTCGTAAGGTCAAAGCCAACATGGCGGCCGCCCGCGAGGCGACCTACACCGAGATTGTGCCCGAGCGGCTGGGCTCGATTGCCTTCCGCCGCATTGCCACGGGAGCCGCCTCCAAGACCGCGCATCTCGATAGCCCCGAAAGCGGAGCCCATATTGCTGACGCCGATCTCAAGGCCATGTCGCCCGAAGCATCGGACGTGCAGATCATTGTGTCGGATGGCTTGAGCGCCGAAGCCGTGCATCACAACATTCCTGACCTGCTGCCTGTGCTGATGGATGGTCTCGACCGTCAGCGGATCAGTGCAGGTAAACCGTTGCTGGCGCCCTATGGCCGGGTCAAGTTGGCCGAATCTGTCGGCGACGCCCTGTGTCCCAAACTCGTCATCAATCTGATCGGCGAGCGGCCGGGAGGCGATGCCATGGCCTCGCGCAGTCTTTCGGCTTATCTCGCTTACCGTTTACCCGAAGGCGAAACGCGCGAGGCGGCGGTGCGCTTTAGTGGCAATCCCGATATCCGCTACGAATATACGGTCATATCAAATATCTATCAAAACGGCTTGCCTCCTGTAGAGGCGGGCAGTCTGATTGCCGAGCGCGTCAATCAAATCTTGAAGTTCAAGGCCGCCGGCAATCGCCTGGAGCGGACGTTGAGCGCAGGAACGCAAGCAGCAGAATAAAGCGTCCGGCAGATTCTGGTTTGCAGCGCGACTATTGTAATAGCTGATCTGCCAACATTTTCCGGATCCCTCTTGGATCTCGGCTTTGTATCGTTCTGACGAATCTCACCTCTTCTAACAACGATGACGAACCGCTGCTTTGAGCCCAGACCGGTAAAGATTCGGAGCCCGGCCTGTCATGTAAAGGATTGCGCGCCATCCTTTGATGCACCGCACAAAACTTCATCCAAATTTGCCCAATTCAATCGCACTCGTCTGATCCCGCGCAATAAAGTGGCAAGTTTGTACTCAAGGCCCCTGTCACAAAAACTAAGACACTGATCTAACGTTGACTTGTGCGAAGCGTACTCTCATCCTGGCATCCTACGTGAAGCACTGCGCCGTTGAAGTGCTGGCTTTGCGTTTAGCATCTGTCAATACCGGTGGATGCCAACGGGGATGGGGATCCTGAACACCATGGATGACAAACAAATTGAACATCAGGACGTCAAAGTCCTGCACGACATGGGCTATGCCCAAGAACTTTCGCGAAGCATGGGCGCGTTCCAGAACTTCGCCATTTCGTTTTCGATCATTTGCATTCTGTCCGGCGGTATCAACTCGCTTGGGCAAGCCACGTCCGGCGTCGGCGGTGCTGCCATCGGCATCGGCTGGCCGGTTGGCGTGTTTATGTCATTCGTGTTCGCCTTAGGGCTGGCGGAAATCGGTTCCGCTTATCCAACCGCCGGCGGCCTCTATCACTGGGGTTCAATCCTGGGCAATCGCTTCACGGGCTGGCTATCGGCCTGGCTGAACTTGCTCGGCCTCATCACCGTTCTGGGCGCCATCAACATAGGCACCTGGTACTTTTTCTTTGGTGCCTTCGGTCCGGCCCTCGGTCTGGAAGATACGCTGACCATGCGTGTCGGCTTCGTTGCGATCATCACCGCGTTGCAGGCTGTGTTCAACCACTACGGCATCGGCCTCACAACCAAGCTGACAGACTTGGCCGGCTACATCATTTTTGCCGGTGCGATTCTGTTGACCCTCGTGTGCCTGGCTTTTGCACCTAGTTACGACATTTCGCGCCTGTTCACATTCACCAACTACACCGGCACGGAAGGTGCCAGCGCCGTATGGCCGAATGCCCTTTCCATGGAACTAGCTTTCATGGTCGGACTGCTGCTGCCGATCTACACGATCACGGGCTACGACGCCTCGGCACACACGGCGGAAGAAACCAAGAATGCGGCCGTCGCTCTACCTAAGGGCATGGTGTCGTCGGTGCTCTGGTCGGGTCTGTTCGGCTATCTGATGCTGTGCGCTTTCGTGCTCATGATTCCGAACATGGACGACGCCGCCAAGCAGGGCTGGAACGTGTTCTTCTGGGCCATGGGCGCGCAGGTGCCTGAGGGCATCCGCAACGCCCTCTACGCACTGATTTTCGTCTCGCAGCTGTTATGCGGCCTCGCCACGGTCACGTCCGTGTCGCGCATGTTGTTTGCGTTCTCGCGCGATGGCGGCATCCCGGGCGTTTCGGGAATGCTGGCCAAGGTCAGCCCAGCGTGGCGCACCCCGGTCAACGCCATTTGGGCAGGATCGATTCTGTCGGTTCTGTTTGTGTGGTTTACGTCGTCGATCACAATTGCCGGAACACCCGCTTACTCGATCGTTGTGTCGTGCACGGTGATCTTCCTGTTCCTGTCGTTCGCGCTGCCGATCGCCCTTGGCTTCTTTGCCTATGGCGGACCGAAGTGGCCGGCCCCGGGTCCGTGGAGCATGGGCGGAGCGTTATTCCGCATCGTGGCCATCCTGTGCATGATTTCCATGGCAGTCATGTTCTACGCCGGTATCCAGGCACCTAATGATTGGGCTTTGCCGATCACGATCGGTTTCTTGGTTCTGTCTTTGCTGATCTGGGTTCTATTTGAAAATCGCCGCTTCAAGGGCCCGCCGATCGGTGAAGAAATCAAGCGCCGTCAGGCCGAGATCAAAGCCGCGGAAGCAGCCCTCGAAGCCGCTTCGCACTAGTATGGCGTCGCGCCATAGTTGACCGATGGCGCGACGGGCCACTAGTTGCGCGCTTTCGAGTTTGACAACAATTCTGCGGGCTGGATCTTTAAGATCTGGCCCGCAGTCGTATTATAGATGAGCGCACGGCGGCCGGTTCCCGGAACGGCGGCCAGTCATGCACAAACAAAAAGGATCTCTCATCATGGCAGGCAGGCTGGCTGGAAAAATAGCGCTCATCTCAGGCGGTGCCACGGGCATGGGCGGGGCCTCTTCAAAGTTGTTTGCGGCAGAAGGCGCCAAGGTCGGCGTTGTCGATCGCAATGAAGAAGCGAGCCGCGCGGTAGTCGCTGAAATCACGGCCGCCGGTGGCACGGCCATGTATGCGGTGGCAGACGTTTCCGATGAGGCACAGGTCAATGCCGCCGTGGCCGCAGTCAGTGCAGCCTTGGGTGCGCCCAACGTGCTGTTCAATCACGCCGGCACCATCATCATCAAACCGTTTCTCGAATGCACGCTTGCCGAATGGAACTGGCTGATGGCTGTCAACGTGACCAGCATGTTCCTGATGACCAAGGCCGTGCTGCCCGGCATGCTGGCGCAAGGCGGCGGCGCTATCGTCTGCACGTCATCCATTTCGGCGGTGGCGGCCACACCGCGCGAGGTGTTCTATAACGCCACCAAGGGTGCCTGCCATATGTTCGCCCAGTCGATTGCGGTTGAATATCGCGATCACGGCATTCGCTGCAACACGGTATGCCCCGGCTTTGTCAAGACACCGCACGGCTTGCGCGAAGTCAAAGAACTGTCCGCGCTCGGCGTCGATATGTCGGACGCGGCCATCGCCGTGCAGCAGGGCCGCCTGTGCGAGCCCGAAGAAGTAGCGCGCGCCGCGCTGTTTCTTGCCAGCGACGAAGCCAGCTTCATCAACGGCACGCACATCTTCGTCGACAACTGCTTTACGGCGGTGTGAGGCGGGCGTCCGTCTTTCGTGGCAAAAATTGCGCAGATCTCTCCCACGGCGGACCCCATGACTGCGATCCAGCTCTGTGAATTGCTTTTGACACAGTGCTTATCGACAAACTCCGATCGCTCGGCGCGCTGGTCAGATGCTTCTCATCGAGTAGCACGCCTCTTACCAGAGCATTCTATACTAGTGATGGACATCCAGCAGATTGGCCGTCTCGATTGCGTGGTTGTAGAATTGGAGGGCGACATTGCGCGCTTGGTGAGGGCCTCCCAGTCACATCAACCGATTTTGTTGGCACCCGAATTTTGTATTGTGCTCGCAAAGTCTTGGCTATCCCTGACGTACGAAGTCTTCCGCACGATTCAGCAGCGGCTGCGGTCGAATTCAGAACTAAGGGCGCACTGGAACGGTGGTATTGATCAAGCGTTTTCCAACCTTGAGCGGGTCCGCGTGGCCGAACTGAAGCGCGAGATTGCCAAAGGCAATAAGCTGAAGGGGCGAGTGGAACTGGTTGTGCCGGGCGATGAGCAGGCCACGGCAAAGGATTACCTTCATGGCCAGACTGTCTTAAACTCTCTCCTGGCGCTGCGTCCGACAGATGGCTCCATCGTGTGGCACGCCTTCAATCCGGATTTGGGCCAGTCAGAGGAACTGTACCGGCGCGACATGTCTGAGC
>JBEBJD010000144.1:0-1544 GCA_040080075.1 Hyphomicrobium sp.
GAGAAAAAGGAGCCTTCCATCATGAGCAAGGCACGGCATGGATCGACGCTTGAGAGTTTTCTCGATGAGGAGGGCATTCTCGAAGATGCAACATTGGCCGCCGTGAAGAAGGTGATCGCGTGGCAACTTGCAGGCGAGATGGATAAGAAAGGTATCTCGAAAGTACGCATGGCTGAAATGATGAAGACCAGCCGCGCGCAGCTCGACCGCGTGCTTGATCCCTCGGCTGGCAATGTCACGCTCGAAACGCTGCACCGGGCTGCGCACTTGGTTGGGCGGAAGTTGAAGCTGGAACTGGTATGATACAAGCGCTTCAAGACCTACGGCCGAGCAAGTCCCAATATCTCTCAAGAAATGCAGATATCTCAGGAATGTTCCCGGTCTAGTCTGTCAGGGATCTACCCGATTCGTACCCTGAGGCCTGACCCCGCAACTCCTCACCCCGTAAACGGCACAACGGTCTGCCTTTGCGTCCCTAACCGCTCGATGGTCAATTCCATGACGTCGCCGGCTAGCAGATACTGCGGCGGCTTCATGCCCGAGCCCACGCCCGGCGGCGTGCCGGTGGTGACCACGTCGCCCGCTTCCAGTACGCAGAACTGGGTGATGTAGGCGACGAGGTAGGGGATCGAAAAAATCATGTTCGAGGTCGACCCCTTCTGACGTGTCTGCCCATTGACCGTCAGGTGCATCGAAAGATTGTGCGGATCGGTGATCTCGTCAGTGGTGACCAGCCACGGCCCCAACGGCCCGAACGTCTCGCACGCCTTGCCCTTGAACCACTGACCGTTGCGCTTCATCTGGAACCGGCGCTCGGACACGTCGTTACAAATGCAATAGCCGGCGACATAATCCATCGCGTCTTTTTCTTCGACATAGCGGGCGCGCTTACCCATCACGAAAGCGATTTCGAGTTCCCAATCCATGCGGTTCGAATCTTTGGGATAGATCACATCGTCAAAGGGGCCCGAAACGGTATTGCCGAGCTTATTGAACAGAATCGGCTCGGACGGGATTTCCTGCCCCGTCTCCTTGGCATGGTCGGCATAGTTGAGGCCGACCGCGATAAAACTCCACGGGCGCGACACGGGCGCACCGAGGCGGACACCAGCGGGTGCCAACGGCAGCGAATTGGGGTCGAGTGCACGCAAACGGTTCAGACTTTCAAACGCCAGTGTCGCGCCATTAATGTCGGGCACATGCGCCGACAGATCGCGAATATTGCCCGCGCTATCGACCAGACCCGGCTTTTCCGAACCCGCTATCCCATACCTGACAAGCTTCATTCGCCCCGTCTCCCTTGACCTCAAATCCGTATCTGTTGGATTTGGTACAAAGGGACGGCCCCAATGTGAAGGGGGCAGATTGGACCGGCGCGGGTTGTATCGTGAATGCGGCCTTGCGCTAAGGTGGTTGACGAGTGTCCCGTGCTTCGCAGACAGTGCCTAGGGCCTGTCGTCAGTTATGGTTTGGAGCTGGATGAGGCCAAGAGCCGCCGGATGCCAGGAGCTTCGCGAAGCCAATACGGCCAGTATTGGCCAGCG
>JBEBJD010000024.1:0-7577 GCA_040080075.1 Hyphomicrobium sp.
ATGATATTGAGATAGCCGGAAAAGTCCTCGGGTTGGGTCAGGGCCGAACTCGCTCGCTGCTGTCGCCGGCTGCCAAGGCTGAGGTCATCGGCGGGCCGCTGCTCGGCAGCCAGCACGAGTTGCAATTCCTGAAGTCCTGAGTCAAATCGCACATTTAGGCCTGCGGCAGCGCACGCTTCCATCGCGATAAAGCCTGCCGTGTCGGGCAAAGCGATCAGGACTTGACGCGCCGGCTCGCCCAGGACTGAGGCGACACTGTTGGCGAGTGCGGTCTTCTCGATCAAGATGGCGTCGGCGCTCGTGATCTGGATGGTCACTTCCCCCAAATTCTGGGGGCCATCCTTGAAGGGCACTGGGAAGGCAATGGTACGCCCTGTCGGATTGAGGCGGTTGGAAATCTGCTTGGAGTATTCGTAGCCTTGGGCCTGCGCTGGTGCGATAGCAACGGCTGCCAGGATCAGGATGGTGATAGCGATTAGGCAATAGACAGCAACGAGCGGTGGCGTAAAACGCCACCGCCCCACCATGCTTTCGCATTGGTGTACCCGCTGCACTGTTCAGGCCTCCGGTTCACGGACGCGCACAAATCAACACAACGGACAAAAAACTCGTTCATACCCGCAAAACCGGGACGCTACTTGGTCAACTCAAGACTGGCCTGAATATTGGAAACGCCGGCTGGCAATTCGACAGGCAGCGTAAACTTGCGGCGCTTGCCGGGCTGCACGAGACCGATGCCGATGCGGTCGCCGATGCTGCGCGGAGTAAGGGTGCTCGACCAGTTGCCAGAAACCAGGTTGATGGTCGCTTGCGGCAACAGAGCATGTATGGTCGACGTGTTCTCGACCGTAATGGTTGGGAACCTCTTGCCGTTCTTATCGGTGGCAATGCCGGTCTGCACGACCTTCATCGACGGCGTACCCTGTGGCGGTGCGACGTTGATCATGACACCCATGCTCATCACAACCTGCACCCCGCTTTTACCAGCAGGGAGCTTGACGGGGATCTGGTTCATATAGAGCAAGAAGCTCTGGCTCTGCGCCATCATGGGATCGCCGAGCCATTGCACGCGGAAATTCTGGGTGGCACCTGGCGGGATCATCGCCTGGGGCGGCATTACGAGGAATTCCTCACCTGCCTTTGAAGTTTTGGGGCGGCCGGCCTCGTCGAGAGTCAGACGCTGGATGACTGCCTCTACGGGAAGCGGTTGATCGCTGGTATTTACGACGGAGACCTGGGCATGGCTATACTTGCCCGCAGAAATCATCTCCACCTGCATCGGCGAGACCGTCATGGCCTGCGCTACTGCTATGGCTGGAACAAAAGTCCAAATGGCACTCAAGATAAGCGATCGATAGTATTGCATCTTGGCCTCAAGTGGCTTGAATGATGAACTGGCGCGGCAGAGATGAGCTGCCGCGCCAGGTTAGGCTAAACTTCTAAGGCTCAATGCGCGGTCAGCGTGACGCGCAAGGTGTCGGTGTAGGCGCCCGGTTGGAGAGGCAGAGAAGGCTGAACCGGATCGATGGTGACGACAAGGTTGCCGGTCGCAGCGTTGGCTGTGACAGCGGTATTGCCGGCTTCTGCGCCGGCAGCCGTTGCAAGGGTTGCTGTGTTGATGGTCGACGTTGCGCCACCGAACGACGCAGTACCCGTGTAGTCGATGATGTTGGTCGCGCCGGTAGCAGCCGCGCCGCCCGTCGTGACGCCGCCCAGGACCGAGGTCGCAATCACGTCGGCGGCGTTGTTGCAGGCTACACTTGCAACGGTGTGCAGGATCTGAGCCGGATTAACAACGCCGAGCGGAACTGGAATAACCGAGTTGAGGGCGGCAGGGCCTGTGATGTTGTTGATCGTGCAGTACGAAGCAACGGTGGCCGTGATGTTGATGTCTTGAGTTGCTGTCTGGGCATTGGCGGCTGTGGTGACTGTCAGGGCTGCAAAGGCGGCCGTGATGGATACAAGAATCTTACGCATTGGTCTCTCCAAATTCGACTAAGGGACTGAATATTGCCGGTGCGACGCATGGGGAGAACAAACGAAGCCGACACCTGCCCGCGAAAGAATTTTTTACAATCGCGACTGGTATCCCCCAACCGCATCAGAATACTGTGCCAAAGTTGAACACTCGTTAATGGCCGGTATAGGAAGTGCGTGGTTAACGAAGTGTTAATTTGCCCGGATTTCGGGCTTCGTTCGCGGGTTTGAGGACCGCACTCCACCACTTGATGGAGCTGTTTTTTGCAGCGCGCGCGCGTGGCGGATCCCAAATCAAAAGGTAAAGGGCGCAGGTGGTTGGGTGCGGGGGCTACAATTCGTGGTGCGCAATTGGCGGGCACTTTTGCGCGTAGGCCTGGTGCGCAGCGCTTAGGGCTTCTGCATCCATTTGATTAAGACGCCAGCGGGGATGACCCAGACGGTACCAGCGACGATAAAATAAATAAGTTCGGCGATTTTGTTGCCATTGATGGGCACGGCCGAAGCCATGGCCATCGCCAGAAGCGCATAGATCGCCAGAAAGATGACGAGAATGATGGTGCCAACCAGTTTGCGGGTTCTCATCGTCATGGACTTGCCTCGTTGAGGCGGGGTGCGCTGATTGGTGCACGAGCCCCGCATTGATCCGCATTCGGGACCTGCCTATCACATCTTCGGATTGAACCGCTCCATGCCCGCTGGCCGCAGGGCATTGGGACGGCGTCCTAAGACGGCAGTGTGAAATGATTGTCAGGTGAGACCCAAGCGGTGTGTGCAACAACGGTGAACGGACCGGCAGCAGCGGGCACATGGGACGCCGCGGTGCGAGCGTGGCTGTGGACGGTCGCGGCACTCGTGGTTGTCATTATTGGCGTCGGCGGCGCTACGCGGCTCACGGATTCTGGCCTCTCGATCACCGAGTGGAAGCCCATTCTCGGCGCCCTTCCGCCTCTTTCGGATGCCGACTGGCAAGCTGCCTTCGCCAAGTATCAGCAGTCGAGCGAATATCATCTGGTCAACAAGGGTATGACCCTGGAGGGCTTCAAGCCGATCTTCTGGTGGGAGTGGTCGCATCGCTTCCTGGGCCGCTTCATCGGTCTGGCGTTCGCCCTGCCGTTGGCCGTCTTCTGGGCCAAGGGTGCGTTGCGTCCTGGAATGGGAGCCAAGATGCTGTCGGTGCTTGCACTGGGCGGACTGCAGGGCGCCATTGGCTGGTACATGGTCAAATCAGGCTTGGTTGACCGCGTAGATGTCAGCCAGTACCGGCTGGCCTTACACTTGTCTGTGGCCTTTCTGCTGCTGAGCTTGCTGGTCTGGTTGGCGCTCGAACATGGCCGCGACGTGCGCGGCGCGGGGGCAACGGGCGTCACCAAGTGGCAACGGCGCATGAGCGCGCTGATTGTGGGTCTCGTATTCTTGCAGGTGGCCTTGGGTGCCTTTGTCGCCGGGCTGAAGGCCGGGTTGCACTACAACACATGGCCGCTGATGAATGGTGCCCTCGTTCCCGGCGATATCGCGGCTCTGTCGCCGTACTTTTTGAACCTATTCGAAAACCCTGCAATGACGCAGTTCAATCATCGCATCGTCGCTTACGTGGTGCTGGCGGCGGCTCTCTGGCACGCGCTTGAGATGTGGCGGGCAGGTGTGGACCGGCGCCTCATCAACTCTGCGCTGTTCCTGGCCGCAGCGGTTTTAGTGCAGGCGGCACTGGGCATTGTCACGCTATTGTGGGCAGTGCCGCTGCCGCTCGGTGTTGCCCATCAGATGGGGGCCGCGCTGGTGCTGGTGGTGGCTGTGCGGCATCTCTATATTGTTCGGCACACGAAATAGTGTGAGCTGCAACTTGATATTCCCGCCGTGCCGGGCGATGGAAGTCTTATGACGGTTGGCAAATTCATCACATTTGAAGGCGGGGAGGGGTCGGGAAAGTCGACCCAGTCCCGCATTTTGGCCGAGCGACTGCGTCAGCGCGGGCTTGATGTGAAGGTCACGCGCGAGCCGGGCGGGTCGCCGTTTGCCGAGGTGCTGCGCGAGGTGCTGCTTGATCCTTCAACGCCGCCCCATAGCGCCCTATCGGAAGCGCTCTTGTTCTATGCAGCGCGCGCAGATCACCTCGAAACCGTCATCCGCCCGGCATTGAAAGCCGGAACATGGGTGGTGTGCGACCGCTTTTCTGATTCAACGCGCGTCTACCAGGGCAGCGCGGGAACCCTCAACCCCAAAATCGTCGAAGCCCTCGAACTGATTGTGGTTGGCTCGTCGCAGCCGGATCTGACGCTCATCATCGATGTGCCAGTGGCCGTGGGATTGGCGCGCGCGCAACTGCGTCTCGGCCAGAAGCAGGCCGCGATCGCTGCCACCGCCGCCCCAAGTGCATCTCCGCGCCAGATTCGCACACTGGCCTCAGATCGCTACGAGTCGCGCGATGTCGCCTTCCATACCCGCCTGCGCCAGGGCTTCCTCGATATTGCCAAGGCCGAACCGGGGCGCTGTGCCGTTATAGATGGCCATCACGATAGCGCGCTTGTTGCGACCAGCGTGTGGACGGCTGTGCGCACGCGCTTGCTCACCGGAGCAGCTTAATATGGCACGCGCCGTCGCGGCCGCTGACATCGAAGAAATGCCCGAGGCCGACCGGCTCGATGGTTTTCCCCATCCGCGTATGACTGCACGCCTCTATGGCCATGAGGCCAAGGAAGCCGCATTCGCGGCAGGCTTGGCCGCAGACCGTCTGCATCACGGCTGGCTGGTGACGGGCCCCGAAGGCGTTGGCAAAGCCACGCTGGCCTACCGGATGGCGCGCTATCTGCTGGCGTTGCCACACGATCGAGCCTTGTCCGGTCAATCCCTCGATGTGCCTGACGATAGCCCCTCCAGCCGTCAGGTGCGGGCCCTTTCGCATCCTGGCCTTCTGCTTCTCAGGCGCCCCTATGATCCCAAGGTCAAGCGCTTCAAAACCGAAATTCCTGTCGATGAAGTCCGCCGCCTGCGCTCGTTTCTCAACCTGACTGCGGCTGAGGGGCAGTACCGGGTGGTGCTAATAGATACCGCGGACGATCTTAACGCGAACGCCGCCAACGCCGTCCTGAAATCGCTCGAGGAGCCGCCTGGACGCACGGTGTTTATCTTGTTGTCGGCGTCGCCCGGCCGCCTGCTGCCCACCGTCCGCTCGCGCTGCCGCACCCTCGACCTTGCACCACTTGGCTCAGACGTCTTGAAGCGCGCTGTGGTGCAAGCCATTGCGGCAAGTGGCGAGGATGTCACGGCGTCAGTTCCCTCAGGGGAGGATTGGCAGCTTCTGGAGCGCCTGGCGGGCGGCAGCGTGCGCCGGGTCTTAAGCCTGCAGACGGCCGGGGGATTGGAACTGCAGCGGCGACTCGAAGCGTTGATTTCGAGCCTGCCTTCGGTGGATTGGCCGGCGGTGCATATGCTGGCCGATGAACTGTCAAGCGTGGCCGCCGAGACCAAATTCAATCTCTTTCAGGATCTGCTGGCTAGCTTCATGGCCCGGCTGATCCGTGCTCAAGCTACAGGCGTGGGCGCACCCCCTGAACTCGCCCTTGCACATCGTCTCATTGGCGAGGGCAGGCTTGCGGCCTGGGCCAGCTTATGGGAGACACTGGCGGCTGAAAAAGCCGTTGTTGAGGCTCTCAACCTCGACCGGAAAACGCTGATACTGCAAACCTTCGCCCGCCTCGAAGCGAGCGCACGCGCGTAAAGCTGGCGCGTGCGCTCGCTCTGCCAACCGGATCGCCCCGTTTATGACGAAGCCGTTCTACATCACGACTGCGATTTCCTATCCCAATGGCGCGCCGCACATTGGGCACGCCTACGAGGCTATCGCCACGGATACCATTGCCCGCTTCGAGCGGCTCGATGGCCGCGATGTGTTCTTTCTGACCGGCACCGACGAGCACGGACTCAAGATGAAGCAGACGGCGGTCAAGGAGGGTGTTGAGCCCCGTACGCTCGCCGATCGCAATGCGGCCCGTTTCATCGAGATGGCCAGCTTGCTGAACTTGTCGAATGATGACTTCATTCGCACAACGGAGGCGCGTCATTACCAAGCGTGCGCCGAAATCTGGCGGCGGATGGACAAGGCGGGCGACATTTTTCTGAAGAAGTATGGCGGCTGGTATTCGGTGCGCGACGAAGTCTACTACAAGGAAGACGAGACGGAAGTGCGCGATGGCGGCGTGCGCTACGCCATCCCGACGGCAACGGTTGTCGAGTGGACCGAAGAGGAAACTTATTTTTTCAAGCTATCGGCGTATCAAGACAAACTGCTTGCGCTCTATGACGCCAACCCCGATTTTATTCTGCCGCCCGAGCGGCGCAACGAAGTCGCGAGTTTTGTGCGCATGGGGCTGGAAGACCTGTCGATCTCGCGTTCGACGCTGGATTGGGGCATTCCAGTTCCTGGCAACGTTAAGCACGTAATGTACGTTTGGGTCGATGCACTCACCAATTATCTTACCGCCACTGGCTTTCCCGATGCGAAAGCAGGCCATGCCACTGCCTGGCCTGCTGATGTGCATGTAATTGGCAAAGATATTACGCGCTTTCATGCCGTGTTCTGGCCGGCATTCCTGATGAGCGCGGATCTGCCGTTGCCTAAGCGCATATTTGCCCATGGTTTTGTACTGAACAAGGGAGAGAAGATGTCAAAGTCGGTCGGCAACGTGCTCGACCCGTTTGATCTCGTCGCTGCCTATGGCATCGATGCCGTGCGCTATTTCTTCCTGCGCGAAGTCATGTTCGGGCAAGATGGCGCCTACAGTCAGGAAGCCATCGTCAACCGCATCAACGCCGATTTGGCCAACAACCTTGGCAACCTGGCGCAGCGCTCGCTGTCGATGATCTTCAAGAACTGCGATGGTGCCATTCCAATTCCTGGCGTTCTGACGGCAGAGGACACTGAAGTCCTAGCGGCGGCCGATGGTTTGCACGCGACCGCTCGCGCCGAGATGGATCGCCAGGCGATCACCAAATATCTCGATGCCGTTTGGGCCGTGATCGCAGATGCCAACCGCTATTTCGCGGGCCAGGAGCCTTGGGCAAAAAAGAAAACCGACCCGGAGCGGATGAACACCATCCTCTACGTGACGGCCGAACTCGTGCGTCAGTTTGCAATTCTGGCGCAGCCCGTCATGCCTTTGTCTGCCGCTAAATTGCTCGATGCGCTGGCGATCCCATCGTCTGCGCGCAGGTTCGCGTCCCTCGGCGCGGCCGGTCGTCTAATGGCAGGCACCACCATTCCCGAGCCGCAGGGTGCGTTTCCGCGCATCGAGATGGCCGGCGAGGCCCCGAAAACACCGCCCCCGCCCAAGCCGCCTAAACAAGCGAAAAAAGTTCCTGACAATCCGAAGCCGGGCTAGGGTCGTTCCGGTCTGAGTTGAATCGTGGAACGACCCTAGCTATTTGTTCTTTCGTGCTTCCTGTCGGGAAAACCGCTCACACTTTTCCCGGAAGCACTCTGTTTTGTCGTGCTTCTTGCCGGGAAAACCGCTCACACTTTTCCCGGAAGCACTCTAGGGGCCAAGCAGTGCTGAGGCTCTCATCGCGCGACGTTGCAATAGCTCACACCTGTCTCTTATACA
>JBEBJD010000252.1:0-7552 GCA_040080075.1 Hyphomicrobium sp.
TTGTGCTTCTGCAATTAGCGCGCCGGTTCCGTTCCGCGCCGCGCGAACAAACTGAAGTCGCCGTCTGGCATCGCCGCTTCTTTTTGGCTGAGATGCTCAATGGCGTGATCTGGGCCGGATTCGCATTGGTCGGCATTCAGCCGGGTGGTGAAGCCGACATGGCGGTGTTCTCGTCGCACGTGTTCATTTTTGCGACCCTCATTGTCTTGCTGTCGGTGCGTATGACGTTCGCGTCGCCAGTGATCCCGATCCTCTATGCGGGCACGGTACCTATGACGGTCGCTGTCGTCGGCCGGCTCATCATGCAGCATGACCTGTTCTATTACGCACTCGCTTCGATGGCGGTGGGCGTACACATCTACTTTGTATTTCTGGCCAAGGGATTGAATTCGACGGCCGTGGCGATGCTCGAATTCCGGCAGCAGAAGGACACGCTCATTGCCGAACTCGCCGAATCAAAACTTGTGTCAGACGAAGCCCGTCGCCGCGCTGAAACCGCCAACAAAGCCAAGTCGCGATTTCTCGCAACCATGAGCCACGAGTTGCGAACGCCGCTCAATGCCATAATGGGTTTTTCGGAAGTCATGAAGGGCGAGATTATGGGGCCGCTGCACAATCCGACTTACCGCGAATACGCCGGAAATATCCACGAAAGCGGCCGCCATCTTCTGCATCTCATCAATGAAATCCTCGACCTGTCGCGTATCGAGGCTGGCCGTTACGAATTGCACGAGGAGCCTGTAAGGCTCTCCGATGTCGCCGAAGATAGCCTGCGTCTGCTGCGCCTCCGGGCCACGAGTAAGGGTCTTGAGATAATTGAAAATTTTGAACCGGATCTGCCCCAGGTCTGGGTCGATCAGCGCGCCATTCGCCAGATCTGCCTCAATCTCTTGTCCAATGCGATCAAGTTCACGCCCAAGGGTGGGCGTGTTACTTTGACAGTGGAAGTGTCAGAAGATGGCGGCCAGCTTATTTCAGTGCGCGACACCGGACCAGGTATACCCGCTGAAGAAATTCCCCGCGTTCTGCAGGCTTTCGGGCAGGGCTCACTGGCGCATGAAACGGCGGAAGGCGGCACGGGTCTTGGTCTACCTATCGTGCAGAATTTGATCGAACTTCATGGCGGCACATTTGAGTTGCTGTCAGAGCTTCGTAAGGGAACGGACGCCACAGTGCGTTTGCCCAAGACGCGCGTGCTCAACAAAATGGCGCCGCTCCAGTCTTTGGGACAGGAGCGTCACCGGCAGAGCGAAACGGTGCTCGTTTCCATGCGCCAGCCCCGCATCCGGTCTGCCAGCGCGGCGCGCGCTTCGGCATAAAGTTGCGCAAGTTCAATACTTTTGAGCCGCATTGTGTTTGCCCACACCGCGCCTTACATGGGCGGTATCAAGCCGTTACATATGTTATCGGGACAACCTCATGGAAAGCCCCTGCATCAAAGTATGCATGATCGATCAAGCCACCGGATACTGCGAAGGCTGCGCGCGCACGCTCAAGGAGATCGCGCAATGGAGTTCTTTGTCTGTTGCGGACCGGCGCCGGGTCATGAGTGAACTTGACGGGCGCAAGTCTCTCCTTAAATCAACAAGCGCAGGGTAATGAATGCTGGGCTGGTTACTGACTGTTTTGACCGCACTAGTGGTGCTGTTTTGGTATCTGGGCGGCGGCGGCTCGGGCGCTGAGGTCGCTGAAGACACCGGACGTATTATTTACGCTGCGGCTCTCGGCCTCTTTGCATTGTTTTTAGCCGTTTCGATTGCGGGTGACTATCGCGGGCGCTGGGGCCGGGCGCTGCAACATGCGGCCATATGGGTCTGTTTGGGGATTGGGCTGATCGGCGCCTATGCCTACAGGGACGCGATCCCGGTTATGACCGCACGCATTGTTGGCGAAGTTATGCCACCAGGACAGCCCATTAGTGCCGAAGCGGCCGGGACCGGTGAACGGGCGGTGCGGCTGCGCAAGCGCCCCGACGGCCATTTCGTGGCACGCGCGGAAGTACAGGGTACGACCCTTGGATTTCTTGTCGATACCGGGGCTTCGACCGTCGTCCTGAAGCCGGCCGACGCTGAAAAGGCCGGAGTCGACGTTGGCGCGTTGGCATATACAGTCGCTGTCCAAACCGCAAATGGCACCGCATATGCGGCTGCTGTGCGCCTGCGGTCCGTCACAATCGGCCCCATAGAGGTCAACGATGTGGAGGCTCTGGTGACCAAACCAGGAAGTCTTAAGGAAAACTTGCTTGGTATGAGTTTCTTAAAGCGTTTGCGATCTTATGAGGTCTCCGGGGATTTCCTGACTCTGCGCGGTTAAGGCAACGCTTCCGGATCAAGGCGACCAAGGGATCAATTAAGAGGCTTGTCCATGGCGTATTCGGCTGGCACCCGCACGATGATGGGTGAAGTTGCAGGCTGGTTTGCTTTTGCGTGCTTTCTTGCCGTGGTCGGGGTCAACTTCGCCGAATTGCGGCGCGGGGTTGGGCACATGATGGGCATTCCAATTGAGCCCTACGCCACTTCAGACGCCAATAACGGCCGTGCAGAGGCCGGTGAGCCGCCGCGTTCTGGCTATTCGGTCGAACTCACTGCCCGTGACAACGGCCATTACCACACTGAAGCCGAGATCAATGGCCGTCCAGTCGAAGTGATGGTCGATACTGGTGCGACGATGGTTGTTCTGACCTTCGAGGCCGCTGAACAAGCGGGGCTCTATTTGAAGGACAGCGACTTCACGCACAAAGCCAGCACGGCCAACGGTGTTTCGCGGATTGCGCCTGTGACTCTGGAGCGCGTCAGTATTGGCGATATAACGGTGCGCGATGTGCCTGCGGCTGTAGCCGAACGCGGCCGCCTGCAAACAACTCTGCTCGGCATGACATTCCTGTCGCGGCTCGACCGGGTTGATATGCGTTCGGGCAAACTGCTCTTGCAAGATTAGGCGCGAGCGTCCTATCTGCGATGAGCCGGACATAAGTACCCCTCACTACGGCCCGGCGTTGCCTGTCACCGGTCTATCCGCCATTGTCATGACACGAATGCTACCATAACCGGCTGGCCGGGCCGTGGCACGCATGCGAGCCGCGGCCCATCTTTAAACCCACGCTAGAGTCTACTTAAGGGAACTGTTCGATGCTGCCCAAACCACGCGCTGACCTCAAGCCCAACACGGCTGACTTCGAGCGCTTGCCACTCGTCAAGCCGACGGGCTTTCGCGAGTATGATGCGCGCTGGCTGTTTCCCGAAGAAATCAATCTTATGGGGCTCAATGCCGTTGGGCTTGGCATGGCTCAGTTATTTGACGAGCGCGGTGTCAAGAAGCGCATCGTCGTGGGGCATGACTACCGCTGGTATTCAGGTTCAGTGAAGCAGGCCTTGATGACCGGGCTTCTGGCTGGCGGATTTGAAGTCCACGATATCGGATTGGCCATGTCACCGATGGCTTATTTCGCCCAATTTGATTTGGATGTCGAAGGCGTCGCGATGGTGACAGCTTCACACAATGACAATGGTTGGACCGGCATTAAGATGGGGCTCAACCGGCCTTTGACGTTTGGCCCCGAAGAAATGAGCCGCCTTAAGGATATTGTCCTGGCGGGTGGCACCAAATCGCAAGCCGGCGGGTGTTATATCTTCGTGCCAGATATGCCGGCGCGTTACTTCAAGGCCATGACTGACCGGGCGCCGTTCAAGCGCAAACTGAAAGTCGTGGCGGCGTGCGGAAATGGGACGGCAGGCGCGTTCGCACCACAGATTCTAGAAGCGCTGGGGCTCGACGTAATCCCGCTCGATGCCGAACTAGATCATTCGTTCCCGCGCTACAATCCGAATCCCGAAGATATGAAAATGCTACACGCCATGGCGGAGGCTGTGCTCAAGCATGGCGCCGACGTAGGGATTGGCTTTGATGGCGACGGCGACCGTTGCGGCGTCGTCGATAACGAGGGTCATGAAATTTTTGCCGATACGGTTGGCGTTATGCTGGCGCGCGATATCTCGGCACAGCACAAGAATGCAATCTTCGTTGCCGACGTCAAATCGACGGGCTTGTTCATGACCGATCCGGTACTGCAGGCTAACGGTGCCAAGGCGCTCTATTGGAAGACCGGCCATTCGTATATGAAGCGCTACACCTTCGAGCAGAAGGCGCTGGTTGGATTTGAAAAGAGCGGGCACTACTTCTTCCAGCCGCCGCTCGGCCGCGGCTACGACGATGGTCTTGTGGCAGCACTTGCCGTTTGCGATATGCTCGAACGGGCGCCCGGAAAAACCATGGCCGATCTCAAACGCGAGTTGCCTAAGACGTATCAATCGCCGACCATGTCTCCGCACTGCGGCGACGAAGTTAAGTATGGCATTGTTGATCAGGTCGTGGCGCAATTTGAGGCTCTGGCTAAAAGCGGTGGTACGGTTGCCGGCCAGCCAATTCGCGATCTCGTCACCGTCAATGGTGTGCGGGTGACGCTTGGCGATGGCACCTGGGGACTGGTGCGCGCTTCGTCCAACAAGCCCGAGCTGGTAATCGTCGTCGAGAGCCCGGTTTCGGAGGCCAACAAGATCGCCATGTTCCGCGACATCGAAGCCCGCCTCGCCAAGTTCCCCGAAGTGGGGGAGTGGAATCAGAAGATTTGATGCCGTGGCCACTATGCCGCCAATCGTCGTCAAAATAGGTGGTAGTCTCGCGAACACGGGCAGGGCTCGCGAGATACTGGGGCTCGTCGCGCGCTCGCCGCGCCGGATTATTGTTGTGCCGGGCGGGGGCGCCTATGCGAATGCCGTGCGGCGTGATCAAGCCGCGCAGGGTTTCCCGGATACCCAAGCACACCGGCTGGCGATCCTCTCAATGCACCGGATGGCTACGGACTTTCAGTCTTTGCAGCCTCGGTTGAGACCAGTGACGTCAATTGTAGATATCACCGGCGTGTTGTCCAAGGGGCACAAAGCCCTGTGGCTACCGTGGCCGATGGTTGAGCACCAGGTATCCATACCGCAAGATTGGTCGATGACGTCGGATGGTTTGGCCGCGTGGCTCGCCGGGCAGATTCCGGCTGCGGAAGTTGCGCTGGTCAAGTCGTGCGTGGTGCCGGCGCAAGCGTCGCTTTTTGATTTGGCGGAGGCCGGCATCACCGACACGCAGTTTCCAGCCATCGTGGGGCAAGCTGAACTCGGCTGGCATGTGCTGGGCGCAGGAGATGACGCCCGTTTGAGCGGTCTTTTGGGCATTCCGCAGACCCAAGTTTGATGAATATCAAGCTGCCGGAACCGCCGGGCATGTCACCCCCTCGCCATCTCCCCAAACCCATGTTAGGGGCGTAACAATGGCACGAGAAAAAATCAAAAGACCACGCTTTGGCTGGGCACTTACGGGTTCAGGGCACTTCTTCAAAGAGACGCTGGCACTGATGCGTCAGTTGCCCGATCTCGACGTATTCCTATCGAGCGCGGCCGAGGAAGTGCTGAACATGTACAAGCAGGACCTCGGCTTTCCCGAAGGTACCCGCATCTACAAGGACAAGACTGCGAGTTCGGTGCCCGTCGGCAATTTTTACTATGGCGTCTATCACACGTTGATCCTGGGACCGGCCACGTCCAACACGGTTGCCAAATGCGTTTACGGAATCTCCGACAATCTGCCAACCAATGTGTTTGCTCAGGCTGGCAAATGCCGGGTGCCGGCCATTGTCTTTGCTTGCGACACGCAGCCGGAAATGGATACCGAAGCGCCCAAGGGTATGGTCAAGGTCTACCCGCGCCGTGTCGATCTCGAAAATACCGAGCGCTTGAAGGCGTTCGAGGCTACAATTGTCGTCGAAACGTTTCCCGAACTTGAACGCGCCGTTGAGGCGCGGGTGGCATGGCTCAAAAGCTCCTCTTCATAACCGGGCATCTGGCCGAACCGCGTCTGATCCAGACGGTCGAGAGCATTGGCTTGGTCCAGGGCTCGTGGCGGGTGCATAACATCGGCATCAAGGTAGCGGCTTTGATGACTGAAGCCATCGTGCGCAATCGCCTCAAGGGTCCACTTGATGCGACGCGTGTGATCTTGCCTGGCCGCGTTCGTATGGATCTTGAGAGCTTGCAGGCCCACTATGGCATTCCCTTTGAGCGCGGACCCGATGAGTTGGCCGATCTGCCGCAATATTTGGGCCGCGACGGCAAGCCGCCGGATTTTTCCAAGCACGATGTGCGCATTTTTGCCGAGATTGTCGAAGCGCCTACTATCTCAATTGAGAGGCTGGTTGCGCGCGGGCTCCAACACAAAGCGGCAGGCGCTGATGTCATCGATTTAGGTTGCCAACCCGATGTTGCATTCCCGCATTTGGAAGCAGCCGTTGCCGCGCTGAAAAAAGTAGGGCTTAAGGTCAGCGCCGATAGCGGCAATGTGGGCGAACTCAAACGGGCGGCCAAGGCCGGTGCGGATTATGTGCTGTCCCTCGACGAAACCACACTCGACGCCGTTGCTGGAACGGCATGTGTGCCGGTTCTCGTGCCAAAGCCCCACGGCGATCTCAAGTCTCTCTTGCGCGCTATAGATAAAGCCAAGGCTATGGGGTTGCCTCATATTGCAGACCCTATTCTCGATCCGATTCATTTTGGTTTCACAAAATCAATTGAGCGCTACGCTGAGCTGCGGCGGCTGCGTCCAGATACTGAAATACTTATGGGCACCGGCAATCTCACCGAATTAACGGACGCCGACAGCCAGGGCGTGACGGCCACATTGCTCGGCATCTGTTCGGAACTGCATATCCAAAACGTACTGATCGTGCAGGTGTCGCCGCACACGCGCCGCACGGTGGAAGAGCACGATGCCGCACGCCGCCTGATGTTCCGGGCGCGTGAAGATCAAAGTCTGCCAAAATTCTATGGCGGCGGTTTGTTATCGCTGCATGATCTGAAGCCGTATCCGGTCGACTCTGCAGGAATTGCAAGCAATGCGCAGGACGTTCGCGATGCCAATTTTCGCATCGAGGTGGCCGAAGACGGCATCCATATCTACAACCGGGATGGGCATGACACCGCCACCGATCCATTCGAACTGTTCGCCAAACTCGGTGTCGAGGCAGACGGATCACATGCGTTTTATCTGGGCTATGAACTCGCCAAAGCTGAAATCGCGTTTAGTCTTGGCAAGCGCTATGCTCAGGACAACCCGCTCGATTGGGGCGTGGCTGCCAATAAGAAGAGCGAAGATTTGATCCGGCATGCGCCTGAGGGTGCCACCCTCAAGGCTGCCAAAGCGCGGCGCAAGGGAGATTGATGCAGGCGTGCGTGGCCCCTTGCTCTTGGGTTCGCAGGGGGTCATTCTGTGTCATGGAAACCAAGTTGGGTTTGTTGGAGCGTCATGGCGTCTGATACCAAATCAACATCAAGAAAAAGTACAAAAACTGGTTCTCTAGGGGGCACCAACCCTGCCGGGAATGCGGCTGCAGACCACAGCACGGGCGAGGTTGCGGCTCAATCGCAAGGGCAAGACCTAAGCCGTCCGGACGCAAACGCTTCGGTTGCAGACTTTATTTCTAAGATGAAAGCGTTGCCCCCTTCAGCGCTTGAGG
>JBEBJD010000187.1:0-7458 GCA_040080075.1 Hyphomicrobium sp.
CAGCCATCAGTGCGGAAAGCCTCAACGATGTGCTCATTGTGAGTTCCTCGCCATTGTCCTGCCCCCCGGCAAGCCATCTCCGGGCGAGTGTTATCTGGAGCCAAGCCCTTAGGCAACAACCCGAAGCGCAGTCGGGTGTGAATCACGAGCGCAGTTAACACTAAAATTGGGGGTACTAGGCCTGTTCGACGGGTTTGGGACCTTCACAGACCCATCAAGGCTAAAACCTCGTCAACGGCTAGAGTAGGCAGAATACTGCCATCGCGCACGCCTGATTCGATGTCTGGCAAGCGAGCCGACACGCGCGGATTAGCCTTAAGTGCGGCCATCAGCCGGTCGCCCAGCATGTCGCGCATCCATTCAACTGCTTGGCGCTGTCGCCGGCCGGCGAAAGCGCCACTTTTCGTCATAATGGCGCGGTGCTCAGAAATTTTTGCCCAAACATTATCGAGTCCCGTATTCTCTCGCCCCGACATGGTGACGACGGGCGGCAGCCATGGCGCGCCTTTAGGTGTAAAAATGGCGATAGCGTTTTGATATTCGTTGGCGGCTCTGGCCGCACGTGTGATGTTGTCGCCATCTGCTTTATTGATGGCGATCATATCGGCAAGTTCGATGATTCCCTTTTTGATGCCCTGCAGATCGTCACCGCCCCCTGCCAGCAAGAGTACAAGGAAGAAGTCGACCATGTCGGCGACTGCCACTTCCGATTGCCCCACGCCAACCGTTTCAACGATAATCAGGTCGTAACCGGCGGCTTCTACGAGGACCATGGTTTCGCGGGTCTTTCGCGTCACGCCACCCAATGTGCCCGAGGTCGGCGATGGGCGGATGAAAGCTTGAGGTGACATCGCGAGTTGGTTCATGCGGGTCTTATCACCAAGAATTGACCCGCCGGTACGTTTCGAAGTGGGATCAACGGCAAGCACGGCAACTTTGTGCCCTGCGTTGACGAGATTCATTCCCAGCTGATCAATGGTTGTCGACTTGCCGACGCCCGGCACGCCCGTGATGCCTAAGCGCAATGCCTTTCCCGAGTGTGGCAGAAGGATCTGCAACAATTGCTGGGCCAGCGCATTGTGCTCGGGTTTTGTACTCTCGACGAGCGTAATGGCGCGAGCAAGCACGGCACGGTCTCCGCCAAGGACACCAGCGGCAAGTTCGGAGGGTTTGGCGGCGGAGCTCTGAAGTGCCGCAGACGAGGGTGGCAAGACGGTCATGATAAGGCGCGATATCCCACATTAGGCAGTTGCCCCAGGCTCGAGGCCTGTGGTGAGTGTCATGCCGTGACCAATGGCCCGACGCAAGCGTTGAAGCTTTGCAGTGGGTAACACCCAGGCCGTATCATGAACTCGGCCAATTCTTTGAGTATAGGGCTACATCATTTCTGCCGGGGGAGATTGCAAATGAGTGATGCTGGAACAATTTTTGGGATTGGACTCGCGCTTGGACTGCTCGTGCTGTTGGGCGTTCCGGCATGGAAAGCCATGGGAAGCACAGCAGGCTGGGTCAAAGGATTGACACTTGCCGGGATGGCCGTTGTGCTCCTCGCCATTGTGGCTGGCAGCATGATTTCAACGAATGCCCCGCGCGAAGCGGCCACAGAAACCGCGGAGGCGCCATCTATGGCGGCCCCGCCGCCGGCTGCTCCTGGACCTACTGCCGAAGCCCCCGCATCGAGCCCGAAGAAAGCCAAACCGCCTGAGCCCGTGGGTTCGGGCGCTCCGTCACCATCGACAGTGCCGGACTTAGAGCCGGGCGCCGGTGCCCCGCCGCCCTCTGGCGATGAACGGGCGCGTGCGGAGGAACAGGACCGCCGGGCCGCGGAACATGCGTATGAACTGAGCCGTCGCGAGGCAGAAGAAGCCATGGCACAACAAAGGCGGGAGACTGATGGGGCTCAATCCGGCGGCGCCACTCGCGGGTTGGGTGACATAGGCTCGCCCAGTGGCGGCGGGCCCGGAAGTGGCGGGTCCAGCGGAACTGCCGAAGCGGTCCCGCCTCCTGCGCCTGCGCCAGCGCCGGCCCCTGCCCCCTCCGCGCCCGCTATGGGTGAGGCAAAGCCTGACGATGCCGCGAAAACAGAATGGGATATTGTCCCTGTCTATTATGGCACCGATCGCGCACGCGCAGATCTGGCGGACCGGCCGGACTACGGCAATGAGCGAGGGCGGCGTTTGGAACTTGGTCAGGCACTTGTCACGGTGCCCCGGTCGCACACAGTCCCGCAAATCGAGCGCCCGTGGTCGGTGCGTATTCCCTATTTCGATATTGTCATTGGCGAGAGTGAAGATCCCAACGATCATTTCACTATGAAAGAGGTGAAGCCTCTGTCGAGAGACGAGTTTCTGGAGGTCGTACGTGCGCGGCTCGCCGCATCTTCGCGTTACAAGAAGCATGCGCTGATTTTTGTGCACGGTTACAATACGACGTTCGATTTCGCGATCTTCCGGACCGCACAGATTGCCTATGATCTCAAGTTCGATGGCGCGCCGTTTTCCTACAGTTGGCCATCAGGCGGCGGGCTTGCCAGCTACACTTTTGATCGCGAGCGGTCTGGCCAGTCTGGAAAGTTTCTGAAGGAATACATCGAACTCGTTCTCGACCAAACTGGCGCTGAAGCGGTCAGTGTCGTCGCTCACTCCATGGGCAATCAGCCCATGCTGCAGGTGCTGAAAGACCTGAAGGCGGCCCGGCCAAATGGCGTGGTATTCAATCAGATCATACTTGCCGCGCCCGATGTCGATCGCGATAGTTTTGCCGATATTGCGAGCGAAATTCAGGGGCTGGCCAAGAACATCACGCTCTATGCTGCTGAGAACGACACGGCACTGGCTATTTCTCGAGGCGTTAATGGTGGATCACGCGCGGGCGACATTCCAGCGGGAGGCCCACTCGTTCTGCCCGGCGTCGATACACTGGACGTGACCGGCGTTTCAACCGATAGCCTCGGCATCAATCATTCTGGATATGCCGAAAACAACAAGCTGCTCAAGGATATAGAGCTGCTTGTGTCGACTGGGGCGGCGCCCAGTGTTCGCATGCCCTCGTTAGAGGTTGTGCCACTAGGCACCGGCAAATACTGGCGCTTTCCCAGGGCAACCAGCGCGGGACCTCCCTGAAAAAGGAGGTGAGGACCGGCGGGTAAACCATTCGTCAATGGGTGTGCCGTATCGTGACAGGCACCTGTTACGTGAGGAGTTTGCCCATGTTGCTTAGAGCATCCATTGCCGCCGTTGCTTTCGCCATGTCGTCGCTGACCGGCGCTCCGGTCGCGCGCGCTGACGAAGCCTACGTCTGTGACGCTGGACGTGTCGTCTACGTCAAGCCGGGTGAGCTGGAGGCCATGAAACGCTCGGACCCATGCATAGCGGGCTATTATGGACTGACAGTCAGTCAGCCCGCCTCCGGATCATCGGCCGGTGCGATCGGCGCCCCGACAGTCGAATTCAAGACGCTTGATATGTCCAGCGATATTTCCGGCGGCAAACAGGCCAGCGGTTCTAAGCCATCAGCGCTGCGGATGGCTCAGGCCGGGCCTATCGTCGTGCATCATCGCGCCCCGCCCGCCGCAGCGCCGGGAACCGATTTCCGCAATGTGCGGCTGATCAATGGCGGCCATGACAGTGACGGCTGGTATCGCCACAATCAATAAGTCCTCAAGTCAGCAAGGGTTGGCGCGCTGCCGGCGTTCAAATCGCTGTGCCAGCTTCGGCTGGTAAACGGTTCGTTTACACCCTTTTGCGACAGTCCTTTCAGTTTCATCAATGTCTGTAGCGTTGCGGGTATCAAATCATGAGTGACGTGCTTTTTAAGAAGCTGGCAATGCCAGCCGCATTCGGTCTTGCGCTTGCCCTGACGTTGACTGGCAACACCGGGCCGGCAAGTGCGGGCTTGAAGCAGAAAGCGCTTTCGAAGGGAGCTGCCGCGGCGGCGCGTGCCCAAGAGCGCAGCCAAGAACAAGGTGCGGACGAATCTTCGGCGGTTGCTGATGAAGAAAATAGTGCAGCCGGAAATGCTGCTGCTTCCGATGAGGCGTCTGAGACTGCTGACGAGGGAACGTCTCCCGCGGCGCAGGATGACGTGGGACAAAAATTAGCAGAGCCGGCGAAGCCGGTTGGTGGCGCCCAGACACCGGCTGCAAACCAGGCGGCTACCGACCCTGCCAGCAAGCCGTTGCCTGAAGCCCGGCCAGATTATTACACGGAGCGCGCCAAGAAGGCCGTCGAACAGGACGGGAAGTCGGATGGTGCACCACATCCTCTGCAGTTAGCTCATCCCGACCAGAATGTTGTCGTGTGCGAAGGCGGCTGTTCGTCGAACCAGAGCTCTCAAATCGTTTTCATGGAACCGCGCTCGGCTCGCAAGCCGATTGCCGAAGGTTCGATGGTCCCAAGTTCTTCGGAGGCAGGCGCAAATGCTGGGAGCGGCTCCGTCGTTACGTGCGAGGCGGGCTGCTACGGCAAAATGCCCCGCAGCTATGCCGGCATTCCCGGCGGAGCCGCTATAGCAGACACAGCGATGATTGGCGCAGACGGCGGCAGCTGGGTAACCACCGTCACGCCATCAGCGGAGGGCAAGCCGCAGGCAAAGAACGGGTCTGGCAATTGGATGGCCCGCATCAGCAAAGAGACGGGGCAATCAGCGTCCGGAGTGGGGAAGCCTGTTGCAGCCCCATCTACTGAACTGAAGTCCACTTCTCCTGCACCCGCTCCAGCCACGTCCCCTGCTGACTCTGCTCTTTCTCTAGACACGGTGGCAGTAGACAAGCCTGCGACTGCGGCAGTTTCTGCGCCCGAGCCCCAAGTCGCAATGCTGGAGCAGGCTAAAGCTGCCCAGCCAACGGCGCCCGTCAAGTCTATCGCTGACACTCCTGCACCAGATGCTGCTGCTCAAGCTGCTGCCTCGCCGCTTAGCCCCTCTGAAGCTACCGCACCCAAGCCAGGGGAAGTAAACTCCGGCCCGGCGGGACAAGGTGTGGCCGCGAGCGCTCCGGCTCCGGCGGCCGCTACGCCATCCCCTGCCGTCGCCGCCATTGAGGGCGCGGTGGCCGTAACGCCGTCCGCTGGCATTGAAGCGGCATCGGCAAAGCCCGCCCCGGCCGAACAGGCTCTAGCTGAACAGGCCGAGTCCGTTAAGCCCAATGTCGATGCCTCAAAGCCAGATGCCGCAGCGCCTCGTCCCACGGCCCCGGTTGTGGCTAGTGAAGCCAAACCGCCTGCCATAGAGCAAGCAGCAGTTCCCGCTTCTGATGCGACGAGCGAAGTGTTCGCGGAAAAGCCCGCGCCTGAGCAAGTCGCGGAATTGACGAAACCCGAGCCGGTCGCACCTGAGACAAAGCCTGCCCCTGTAGAGGGAACGCGCCGTGATCCGGTGGTCAACATCGAGACGGCTGACGGCGAAATGGCCGCCGCCATGGCCAAGGCACGGGCAAGCTTGCCAGAATTCTGGGCTAAGCTCGATCAGCCCGGCGCAGACGAAAGTGACTTCTCCTTGAAAGTCGCCATCGAAGGCGGCAATGCCAGCGAAGTTGAACATTTCTGGCTGGTCAACATTTCGCGCAAAGACGGAAAAATCATGGGCACGATCAGCAATGATCCCTCGACCGTCAAAACCGTGCGCCGTGGCCAGATCTATGAGGTCAACCCCGATAAGATCTCAGACTGGATGTTCAAGCGTGGCGGCAAGATGGTGGGCAACGAGACCATGCGGCCCTTATTAAAGCGACTCCCCGCACAACAGGCGGAAGGCTATCGTCAAATGTATGAGACGCCATAGTGTGGCGTCCCAAACATTCGAGTCCGGCGACAGGTGGACCGATGTTTGGAAAGACGCAACACAATCAAAAGAGTGGCTAGTGTTCCGGTTCTGAAGTTCGCACCCACTTCCGGCGTGCACAATTGCAAACTTCGGAATCTGGACACGAGCCAGCGCGAATGAACTTGAAACATTTGATCCGGGCAGGATGCGTCTAAGGCAGCCTGCCCGTTTCCATTTATTGGCCGATCAGAAACATGACTTCGGCAAACGTGCGAACCTGATGAACTTTGCCGTCGCGGATCAAATACAGCCATTCGAGTTTGCGGCTCTTGGCAAGATCGTCGGGTGTGACCGACTCCAGGGCTTGGTAGTTCTGTTGCTCGAAATAATTGGCTGCGTCTTTTCCGCCCTCTCCCAGTGTGTCCCAGCCTTTTTGATCGGGCAGCCAGCGCTGGGCGCCACGATGGAAGACGACGTCGCTGAGGGCTGACGGGGGTAATTGACCCTCTTTGATGTATTCAAGAACGGCTTCGACAAATCCAATCTGCACGAAGCCCGAACAAATGAATTCACTCGGCGGCGTCCAATCCTTGTCTTTGTATTTTTCCAAAGTAGTTTCGCGCTGGCTCTTGGTCTCAGTCTCCTTGGCCATCTTGTTTTGCACGCCAAACCACAAGGTGCGGGCGATGCGGCCGATGGCCCAGAAATTGTAGGACGCTTTGATTTTGTCGAGCATGACCCCGCGCACGCGCGCCTGCTTGGGCTCGTCGAACCACTTGCCCTTAAATCTCTTGATGGCGATAAATGAGCTCTTGTCGTTGGCGTAGTCGCGAAGATTGGTAAGGTCGACACCGCTGGTACCGGCTTCAATGACAAAGGTGTTGGTGATGCCAGGCTCCTGGCCCGGTCTGTTGAAGACCAGGGCAGCATGAGAAAACGGGGAATTCGTCGCCCAGCGGATGACAGTCGAGGAGAGATCCCAGTTACGCCGTGTCAGCACTACATCGGCACGATCGAGGTAGTTTCCTTTTAGAAACGTTTCGAGTTCCATCGGCCAGCTCTCGGGCGTGCTGGGCGCGCCTTGACTGCCGGTGGAGGGTTTGGACTTTGAAGTGAACGCCTGCACCCCAGCCGGTATCGCCATGATGGCCAACGCAATGGCAAGATACTTCGCGCTTCGTAAGATCATCAAGTGGTCTCCGTCTCTTGCTCTTGCCTTAAGTCCATAGAGTGCTTGGCTCATGTGTCCAAGAGCGCACGGATTTTTCCGGCATTCTCCGCCAGCACTTCGGGCTTTTCCATTGGCCCTGCATGCGAGCGCAAGCCTATGCCCTCGTGGCGCGGAATGACATGAAAATGCAAATGAAACACGGATTGCCCGCCTGCGGGTTCATTATATTGAATAACCTGAATTCCATCGGCTGCGAATGCGGCTTTGACTGCCACCGCTACCTTCTGCACGGCCGGCAACAGTCGTGCTAGCACTCCGGGATCTGCGTCGAGCAAATTGCGGGAGGCGGCTTTGGGCACCACCAGCGTGTGCCCTGGTGCTTGGGGCATGACATCCATGAAGACCAAGACCGCTTCGTCTTCGAAGACTTTATGGGCGGGAATTTCACCGCGCAGAATTTTGGCGAAGATATTGTTTGGATCGTAATTCATCGTGGTCTCCCGCAATCGCAGTGGACTTGGTTATGG
>JBEBJD010000108.1:0-7449 GCA_040080075.1 Hyphomicrobium sp.
CCACTCGCAACATCATGGGCTTCGTGTGGCGTTCATCGCGCCATAGTTGACACCAGCCTTGCCGCACCATTGGTCAACTATGGCGCGACGCCACACTAGTTTTGCTCAGCGTATGGCGACTCTGCATTCGCAGAGCCGGCCGACATGCGGGGTTTCTGGGTGCGTCCCGCGCCCCGTTGAAATCGTTTCAAATTTATAGCCGCCCTTCCAGTCCCTGGCAGCCCTTTTGCGTGCATCCATAAAACCGGGTGGTTGAAAAGACCGGCCGCCCGCTCGGGCTATTATGATTGATCACGCAATATTTGAAAGCGCATTCGGCGAGCGTGCAGCCGTCGAAGGTGCACTCTGCCAGAAGGTTGTCCAGTTCGAAGCGGCAGTTTATGAAGTGGCACCCCACAAATTGGCAGGTCCGGAACGACGTGCCGCGAAACCTGCAGTCCTCAAACGTGGTGTTGGCGAGAACGGCACAATTGAACAGCCCCCAATAGAGATCGAAGCCCGTAAAGGCGCAGCCGATATAGGCGCCATCGAAGGACCCGCCCTCGATCGAGAGGGCATTGAAGGCGCAATAGCTGAAATATGTCTCGCCCCAGGTTTCGGGTGGCCCGGTGGTTTTATCGAACTGCTCTTGATCGATACGCATGGTGGTTGCCCGGTTTTGGTGCAGCGGTTGGCGCAGAGTATGGCTCAATCGCTGGAAATACTCATCAAACTGTGTCGCACAACGGCAACGTACCCGGCACATTCTGGTAGGCGGCGCGTGGCGCGGCTGAATTTGCTGTTAGGGTGCCGCTGGGATCGGAGCCTGGATACAGAAACCACTATTCCCCTTTCACAATGCCCGGTTAGGATCCGATCCGTACTGACCAATTCGTATAGGAGTTGACGATGCTGGGACTAAATTTGAAACCGGTTGCCGCGCGGGTGCCGGCAATGGCTGCAGCGCTGCTGGCATTGCCGATGGCGATCACTGCGCTGACGCCGATGGAGAGCCAAGCCGAGACCGCCAACCGTGAGTTGACTGTCACGATTTCGAACGCCAAGGCGCTGGATAAGGCCGACGAGTTTTCCAATGGCGATCTCTATGCCAAAATAACAATCGATGGTGAGGCTCAAAAGACGCCCGCCATCAAGGGCGACAACGAGATTAAGCCCAACTGGAAGATCACACGGAAGGTCGCCTCGGGCACGCATAAAATCAAAGTTGAATTGTACGACAAGGATGTAACTCAGGACGATGCGATCGATATCAATCGCGTGGATAAGAAACGCGATCTCGATTTCACGGTGACGAGCAAGTGCCGCATCGAAGGGTTCTCGTCGTCCTATAAGTGCGGCTCCTCTATTACGCGCGCGGGCGGCGAAGCGAAAAAAGCCGAGATCACGTTTAGCGTGAGCGTGAAGTAGTTAGCGGGCGAACGGACTTCGCCTGATGATTTTGAGGGCGGGAACACAAACGGTTCCCGCCCTTTTTTGCATGGCACTTGATCATCAGCACCAAATCCATCCTTGGTGTGGTGAGGGCGGGGGCATGACGCGATTGCGCGTCATTTGTAGGGTGGCGTCAAGTGCGGCCCGCGAGAAGCCTGCCACGCGCAAACCAACATTCCACAGCACGGCACGTTGAAAAATGTTGGATCGCGACTAACGCTTGACCCTACCTATTCTTGCGCTCATCGCGCCGCCTCAACGCTGTCATCCTCGGGCTTGCCCCACTACTGTCCGGTTAAAGTTGAACCAACTGCTTTGGGCCAGTCATTCAAACAATCTGGCGCTTTCGTTTGAAACGTCCACTGGTCACCCCTCCGTCGCGCCGGAGTCGCGCGTCCCGCGCGACGCGGTGTGGGGTGGGGTGGGGAGAAGTGCCATGAGGGTATGTCTCCGGTCGATCACACGTATTTCGTTTAGTTGATGCATCTGATAGTGAAATTTCACGGCGGCTTATTTCAAATCCGGACCTTTCATGCGCATTGACGACACACTCAGCATTGACGAACGCTTTCTTGAAGAGCGTTTTGTGCGCTCGTCGGGTCCGGGTGGACAGAATGTCAACAAGGTTTCGACGGCTGTCGAATTGCGGTTCGATATGCGTGCTTGTGGAGAACTGACGGCCTCTGAACGCGAGCGTTTGACGCGCCTAGCCGGCCGGCGTCTCACTGACGAGGGGGTCATTGTCATCAGGGCCGAGCGTTTCCGGACGCAGGACCGCAATCGCGACGATGCGCGCGTCCGGCTTGCTGAATTAATTCGGGAAGCACTCGTGGCACCTAAGCACCGGGTCGCCACCAAGCCGACGCGGGCCTCGCGCACGCGCCGCCTCGAAGGTAAGGCCAAGCGCGGTATGGTTAAGCTGATGCGGAAGTCCCACGGTCGTGACGATTGAAACCGCCGGCCCGGGGCACGGAGCTTGCACATCAATCTCTGACTCAATGTGCTGAAGGGGGGGGCAACCCAATTCGCACGCGCCTCAGCTTTAAGCGGTTGGTTTTGGCACATGCATGTCCCGTATTGGAGCGGGTGCCATGAGTTTGGCTTGCTCCAGGTGTCAGTCATTTGACCCGGTTAGGATAGTGCAATGGTGCCTGCCGCAACCCGTCCCTCATTGTCGGTTCCCGGCGGCGCGCTATTTGGGACTGCTATATCTGCCGTCGTACTTTTGCTGCTGACCATTTCCGGGCTCGCGTTGACGGAGCTAGGATGGAACTACGGTACCGCAGGCGGCAGCGCACTCGAAAAGATGCACCCCGCGACTCTTCTAGCTGTTGTGCTGCTCATCTTATCGGCTGCTACGCGCGGCAATCCGCTGACCGCACTTATTCGCACGCTGGAAGCTCATCCCGGCATCATCATTTATCTGATCGGCATACTGGTCCTGATGGCGCACGCCGTCTTTGTGGCTGGACTTCCGTTCACCGTTTTTATTGATACATTCGTGCTGCCAGCCATAATGTTTCTGTTGCTCAGCGACATTTCAGACGAGCAGCGAAGAAATCTTGCACTGCTTGTGCATGCCTTGTTTGCCATCAACGCTTTGGTGGGATTGGCCGAGTTTTCATCCGGTTTCCGGCTAACGCCCCTCTATGTCGAAGGCGAGCTTCTGGAAGCGGAATGGCGGTCATCAGCTTTGCTGGGGCATCCACTTGCCAACGCCATTCTCACCGGTTGCTACATGATCTTGCTCGTCAAGGGTGGTGCACGGGATCTGCCCCGGCTGCTAAGGCCGCTGGCATTTGTTCTGGCAACAGCGGGTATGGTTGTTTTTGGTGGCCGCGCGGCAACCGCATTCATGATCATGGCCCTTTTGGCGCTGATGCTAAAGCGAACAGCCGGGATTTTGCGCGGTGATCGTTTTGATACGCGTTCGTTGCTTACGGGGTTGATGATGGTGCCCGTAATTGCCATTGCCATAATCGTGTTGCAGCAAGGCGGGTTCTTCGACCAGTTTCTAAACCGGATTCTCGACGACGAGGGGAGCGCCAGTACGCGCGTCGAAATGTTTGAACTCTTCAAGCATCTCAATTGGTATGATTTCCTGCTGGGGCCCGATCCACGCCAGATCGCGACGCTGATGGCACAATATGGACTGCTCTATGGCATCGAAAGTTTCTGGATTGCGATGATGCTGTTGCACGGCGTTATTGTCTCGTTTCTATTCTTCATAGCCCTCTATCTCTTCTGCCGCGAAGTGGTCATGTCGGCGGGATCGGGAGCCTTCATTGTCTTCATCTATTTTTTTGCTGTGGCCTCGACGTCTGTTAGCCTGGCTGCCAAAAGTCCGGTTTTTGCCATCATGGTCATGCTCACATTCCTGCTTGGCGACCGTTCGGCGTTGGAGACGCAGTCTCACCCCCGGTGGGCACCTGCCTGACTGATTTCAATCGCTTTTTTCCCAGCACTCTGAGAAGCGGAAGATGGCGTTTGAACAGTACTGTCAGATGATGCCATACTTGCCTTCAGCCGCGCGGGCGGGGCATGGCCTCACCTGCACAGCAAGGTAATGTGATTTGGTGGCAAACAAGGGGGGTGCCCTGTGGTCTTCAAAGCAGCGCTTGATCGCCGTCAGCTCGGACGCGGGTTGATTGCCGCCGTTGCACTGGCTCCTGTAGCGCCATGGCGACAACTGGCTCACGCAGGAGAAACCGCGGCTGCAGCATCGGCAGATCCGTGGGTCGAACTCGATGCCATGACCAAGGCGGCAGAGACGCTCGGGCTATCGGCGCCTCGTATGACCCTGGGACCTGCGACCGCATCGGGCGACTACAACGAGGTCGCTCCCGCCATCATAGATTTCATCGATAGCGTCGAAACGTCAGCGCCGGGCAACAAGTCGGCGGCACCAGAGGATGTGGAGCGGCTGCTTGAACATGCCAGGGCGCTGTTGCGAGAGTTGCGGGAGGCTGAGCGCTCGCCGCGCGAACCGGAAGAAGGCGACGATACAGGCGGGGCTCCTCAATTTTCCGGCCCCTCGATAGTTCCTCCAGATCTCGATGACATCGCTGGCAATTACCGGGAGCTGTTCAAGACCTGCACCATCCGCGATGAAAAGCGGGCTGAACTCATGGATTACGTCAATAAGATGCTCGAGCCGAAGCGGCGGACCGCCTATGAGCAAGTGTCAGATAAGACTTGCATTCCCTGGTATTTTGTCGGCGCCATTCATGCTCTTGAAGCGAGCTTTGACTTTGCCGCCCATTTGCACAACGGCGATTCACTGCGCAAGCGTACCGTCCAAATTCCGGCCAACCGGCCGCCAGTCTGGCTGCCCCCTAGTGACTGGGCTTCGAGCGCCATCGATGCCCTATCGATGAAAGGCTACGACAAGGATACAAAATGGGGCTTGCCGGAGATCATGTACCGGTGGGAGCGCTATAACGGCTGGCGTTCCAGGCTATTGTACAACATCAATACGCCGTACCTGTGGAGCTATTCTAACCACTACTCCAAGGGCAAGTTTGTGCGCGACAACGTGTGGGACGCAAACGCTGTATCCAAGCAGCCCGGCGCCGCCACCCTGCTGCGCGCCATGGTCGACATGGGAGCCGTTCCCGCCCCGGCCTAAACCGTTGCGGGAACGCAATTCATAATTGCTTCTCAGGAGTTGCCTTGAACAAGGCCAACGGCATTTTGTGCCGCGGTCACCTGATCGCAGTCTTCAGGGGTGAAGCCTCCTTTTCCCGCCTCAGATAACTCAAAGCACGACAGTAAGAACCCGTCGGCAGCTTCAACCAATCCGGAGCTTTCGTTCAACTGTGCGGTCATGGTCCGGTAGGCCAAGCGCGCGAGTTTGATGCGCCCGATGCCGTTGACCGCGACGCCATAGTGTTGTCCACCCTCTGAAATGAGGTAGGCAAACTTGTTCAAGATGCCGCTGTTGAAATGCACGCAGCCGTTATCTTGCATGCGGGTCTTGCCGCACAGAGGATCCAGCGGTGTCAGAACATCGGCATAACGGTCTGGCTGGCCGCGGTTCGACATCGAATAACGGACATCGCGGTTGAACATTGAATTTCCGGCGACATCTTTGAGGTTAGGCTCGGCCATGGAGCGCATGGGCGTCGCTTCCGAGAACCCAGGCAGTTTTTCTCCGATGACCCAATTGCCGCGCGGGACATTGATATACTGTTCTATGAGGGTGCCAAAAATATCGGCCAGCGATTCGTTTACGGCGCCCGATTCATTCAGATAGAGCAGGTTCTTTTCGTGAGCGACAATGCCATGGGTGATCTCATGGCCGACGATGTCGATGGCCTCCGCGTAGCCAGGTCCATAGACCATGACATTGGCCTTAGGGCACGCCGATGATTGCTGTGGGCACCAGTAAGCGTTGCTCAGGCTGCCATAGCGAACGTAAGACTCAAGAACGCTGCCGCCGCGAGGGCCTGCCGGCCCATCATTGTCATCGTAACCGTCGCGGCCAAACAACATGAAAAAATAGTCGCGGACCACACCTCCGTTCTGGAACGCCGTCATGCTGTCGGAATTTATCGTGTCGGCAATTTCATGCGTTTCCTCGTCCGCAACCTTCGTTCCAGGGAAGATGGTTGAGCGGCCCAGATCGTAAATCCGCCGCAACATGCCCGACGGTTGATCCCGGTAATAGTAGAACGCTTCGCCTGTCTTTCCGTCAATAAACAGACGGAACGATTCGATTGAGACAAGATAAGTCAGCCGCGTCGCCCCCTTGGATTTCTTGTCGACGATAGCTGGATCGAAGACGGTCAACACGGCGGAAGCTGGCGCGGTGGCGATCCTGGGCGGCATCGGCATCGGTGCCAGGTCCGGCCCTCCTTTGATCAATTCGCGTAGTTTCTTGCGTGCAGCTTCGATCGCCTCCGCCTCAGAAATCTTGGGTTTAGTATCCTCGATAGCAACTTGCGAAGCCGTGCCCAAATACTTGGAAACTCCGCCGAGTTGATCGACTGTAACCTTGCCTGTCGATCCAAATACCGGGATGCCGTCGACCTGTTGTTCGACCGTCGCAATGGTCCGGTCGGGGAAGTCTGGGTCCCGTTTGGGCTTGCCAATCATCTTTGTAATGGCTTGCCGGTTCTTGGTGGCAAAGGCGCGTGCCGGTGATACCGAGGAGGCTAGGCCACCGCTGGTAAAGAAGCCTTCGACAATCCGGCGCACGTCTTCGTCACTGGGGCCATCGATGGATCGGCTGACGGCCGCACCCGGGGCATCGGCTTTGGGAGTAAATCCGGTGATCGAGCTTGGCAGTCCCGTCGCGGGATTGATGGTTACGCGCAGCTTGGGGTTTTCACGCTTCAAAGCGTCTATCGCTGTTTGCACTTCGTCACGAACAGCGCCTGGTTCTGCAACAAGGTTCTCGGCCGTGCGAACGGGCGCGGTATCGACGACCGTTAGCGGCGCAGTTTTCGGCTCGCCGGGAGCGGGAGTGCCGCTCGTATTGCCGCCAATAATCACCGCTGCAGGCGGTGCAGGGGGGACGGGCTCTTGTGATGCAACGGTTGCCGGAGCGGACACGGCAACTGCGGCGGCGACTGCGTTCCCGCGGCACTTGGCGGGATAATTGGGGCCGGGTGTGCTCTCATTGGCCGCCACGCTATCGGCAGGTGCAGCAGCGTTCAGGCCGGTTTCGGCCAGTGCGGTTTCAAACGTGCCAACCGCGCCAGCCCAGGCAAAGCCCAGTGCCTGAAGATCAGACCGGAACATACCAGCGAGGCGTTTGATCCCGGAGACTGCGCCGCTGCCATTGAGATCGATCGAGGGCCAGTAGCATTCATTGTCGTCAACCACGCCGTCGCCGTTAAGGTCTTCGGTGAAGGGAGCGTTGGCAGTGGCCGCAGCATCTATGGCGGCCATTTGGCGTTTGTATACGCTTAGGTCGCCAGGACCGACAGCGCCATCGCCGTCGAGGTCCGCGAGCAGTGTGCCATTGGCGCGCGACAGTGCCAAGACGGATTCGAGCGCGTCGATAGTGGGGGC
>JBEBJD010000029.1:0-7440 GCA_040080075.1 Hyphomicrobium sp.
GAGCAGCTTGAAATGATGCAAGCAGGCGAATTTTCCAACGCTGACATGTTCGGATACATGCTGAGAAGTGCTTTTCAGGACCGCCGCCGGCACCTGGAATGGGAGTGCCATCTCATAGACAGTAAATTACCCCAGATCTTGGCTCCCGTCGATCGCGATCTCCTGAGCCATTGGCTCACACGCCACGGCTGGCCACGCGCATTCATGAGCAGTCATTAACGATGCGGCAGCAAGCTCACCGGCAGCGGCCAGTTGACGCCGGTCAAAGACACAAACCGGCAAGCGTCCCATTTCTCTTACAATGAGATGTTATCCGGAGCGTGAAGCCATGAAGACGCCCAGAACGTGGATATTGATTGCCGACGGTGCGCGCGCCCGTCTTGTGAGTGCCGAGCGGCACGGTCAGAATATCCAGATCGCCGAGAAATTCGAGTTCCATGCTGGTCATGAACCCAATCGCGAATTGCTGCGGGACAAGCCGGCACGCGTTTTTGAGTCAAATGGCGCGACGAGGCATGCCGTTGAGCGCAAGACAGACCCGCATCGAGCCTTAAAGCATGACTTCGCAGAAACGCTTGCCGAAGCGCTAAAAGATCATCTCGCAAATTAGTTATTTGACCGTCTTGTCGTAGTTGCGCCGCCGGTGACCCTGGGCGACCTGCGAGCTGTCCTCTCGGATCCGGTCAAGGCGGTGGTGACCGCTGAGTTGACCATGGACCTCACCAAAACCCCAAACAGTGAGATCGCCGATCACATTGATGCTGCCGTCGTGATTTGAGATCGGCTTGCCCCGGCCAAGAAAATTGCGATTCCCGACGCAAGGAGAGTGCATATGGACTTCAAAACCATTCTGGTCAATCTCAACCACGAACAGCGTGTGCCTCAACTAATCGCGGCAGCAGCAGCAATTGCCAGGCCTACGGAAGCACATGTGGTGGGACTCTATGTGATGCCACCGCTGTTTGTGCCGAGCGACATGGTAATTCCAATGGGTGCTGAGTTTTATGAGGAACAGATTCTTGCTCATAAGGCGCAGGCAGAGCGTATTGAGGCCATTTTCGACAGACTTACACGAGGCGAACCGTTTGTAGCGGAATGGCGCGTCCACGGTGATGCCCGCAGCGCTTATGAGCCCGTCGCGGATGGGGTGGTCGCTCAATCCCGCGCCGCCGAGCTTGTGATTGTCAGCCAAGCCATCGATGGCGGAGTGCCGACGATCCTTGCCGAAATTCCCGAACGTGTGGCTATGGAAAGCGGGCGCCCTGTGTTGGTCATTCCGACAAGCTGGCAACAGCGTGAATTTGGCCTTGATATTGCTGTCGCCTGGAACGACAGCCGCGAGGCTGCTCGCGCCACATTCGATGCGTTGCCATTACTGAGGCGCGCCAAGAAAATCCGGCTTATGACTGTTGGAGAACAATTCGACGAATCTGGCAACAACATACTCTCGCCGGCAGACGCCGCCGCCACATTGGCGCGCCATGGACTGACAGTGGAAATCGAGACCATTGGCAGCGAAGGCCGTCACACAGGCAACACCTTACTCACTCGTGTAGCCGCAGATAGCGCGGATCTCCTGGTGATGGGCGCTTACGGTCACTCTCGACTAAGGGAATTCGTACTCGGCGGGGCGACGCGCGATGTCCTGAAACACATGACAGTACCCGTACTCATGTCACACTAGCCTTTTGTTTTCTCGCATTTTCTGCGAAGAACCGGGATCCACTTCGCAGGACAACTTCTCTAATATTCACGGAGTGGAATGATGACTCTCAAACGCATACGTCTTGAACTGGCACGTGATCACGATTTTCCTGAGGGGAGCCGGGATAGGGGTTATGAGTTTGCAGCACCCCTTGATGATGATGGCCGCCTCGCCGCCGCTGAGTGGAAAGAAGTCCGCGAGCGCTGCCGCGTCAAACGCTTTTGGAAAGGTGAAGTTACTGAGCTTGGACATTTAGTGCGCAAGAGCGGCGGGGCCTGGGCCTTCGACTACGACCCAACAAAGGCCACTGACGATGAAACCGGGTTTAAGCTGAGTGCGCACCGGTTTCTTCCGGGCGAATATGTCTCCTTCAAAGAACATGACGGCGTTATGCGGACATTCCGTGTGGCAGCTGTTTCCGATCTCGATTGACCGCTTACCCCAGTGACACCGGCAGGCTGCGGTATTGCCGTCTCAACCGGCTCGCAGCGCCAAGTCCCGTGAAAGAGTTTGCGCAAGATCAAGGCACTTATCCCATTCTGTTTTTTAGAATGGCAGGCATTACTTTTTTCATCTTAAGCGATGGAAGATTTCACATGGCAACACAACCCGCCCTTAGGGATCATGGCACCCCTTCGAGCCTCCCTGCCGATGTCTTTAGCGCAATGAGATCCGAAATGGACCGCGTCTTCGATCGATTCCGTCATAGCTGAAAAGCGGCCCGAGACTATGACTTCAGAGAAGCGCATCGAAATCCGCAAAAGCTGAGGAACGGGCTGACAAACGTAACCCGCTGGATTCCACTGCATCCGGCCGGAGCCTTTTCTGTAGAACGACGCAACGGAGCCTTCGTTTATGACACGCAACACGCAGGGCCGGCGAATGCGGATTATCGTAGGTCTTGATCTGACCGAGCGAAGCGAGCCAGCCTTTGCCCGCGCCGTTCGCCTTGCTCTGGAGCAAAGTGCCGAACTCACAATTCTACACGCAATTAGCAGGGATCTTCCCGAGCAATTGACGAGCGCTCATACTGAGTATGCCACAGCCCTAGTCAAAGACCATGCAGCAAGAGCTAAGTCCTCTGGGCTTTCGGATGTCACTCAGGTTATTGTTGCCGGAATTGACTATGAGGCCCTTGCCGAACAGGCAGAACACGCACGGGCAGATCTAATCGTCCTCGGCACACACCACGAGCGCTCCGTGTTGCCTGATATGATTGGCACAACGGTTGATCGCCTATTGCGCCTGAGCGCCAAGCCGGTCTTGCTGGTAAAACGTGCACCGCAGCACCGGTATAAGCGCGTCCTGGTCGCCGTTGACTTCTCCGTGGCGTCGCAAAAGGCGCTGGCACTGACGCTGGAACTCTTCCCCGATGCGGAAGTTCTTGTGGTCAACACATGGGGCTGGCGGCGCAAGCCGGCCGAAACGGCTGCTGCTGAAAGCCCAGAGCAGAACCAGGCGCATCGTCTCGCTCTCAACGGCCTTGTGCGGGAAGCTGAAGAGGCTGCGGGACAAAGGGCCGATGGCGAGCCCCGGAAAATTTTTGAGATTCTCGAAACCGGAACACCGGAAACCGTCATTCCCGAATTGGCTAAAGAGCGGTTGGCCGATTTGATCGTTACCGGCACTCATGCCCGGACCGGCCTGACCCGGTTCTTGCTCGGAAGCGTGGCAGAGGAGATCGTTCTGCGGACAGAAGCGGACGTCTTTGTGGTTCCCCCTCCGCCAACTGCTCATGCTCCAGCCACACGCACTCAGAAAACAATTTTTGTAGCTTAGTTGGGAGTACTGAATATGGCACAATCCGATACTGTAAGAAAAGCCGCCGGGCCAGCCTGGTCATTTCAAAAAGCGGGAATGCTGGAACTATACCAGCCCGCCGTTGATGGAATGACCAAATATAGCAGCGCTATGTTCGATGCCTATACGGCGATGGGCACGGAGTGGCTTGGCTTCATTAACAGACGCCTGCACGTGGATCTATCGCTCACCGCACAACTCGCAAAGTGCACCGGACCACAAGATTATCTTCAAGAGTGGGCGAAGTTCATGAAGACGGCCGCAGAAGATTATCGCAATGAGTTTTCCCGGTTGGCGGAAATGAATACGGCCATATCAAAACAAGCGGCAACGGCTTTTCAAGCCAATGCTGGAGAAAGGCCGCATTTCACCTGGCCTGGTTTATAATATTTGAAGGACATATAGGCCAGCGGCCCTGCGGTGTACTCCGCGCGGCAGTGGCTGATCATGTTTCTAAAGGCGGCTGAGACATTGTCTCGGTAGACAATGTCATCTCAAATTCCGTCTGGTCGCCGGGCATGTACTTTACTTCGAAGCCCAGCTGCCGGGCCATTTCGATCATTGTTGTATTTCCAGCAAGAACGACACCGGTAACTTGGCGCACACTTTCACTCTTCGCATACCGGACGAGGTGCTGCATCAATTGCCATCCCAGACCTTGCCCTTGAAGGTCTGATCGTACCAGAATCCCAAATTCTCCTCGCCACAAATCCGGGTCCAATATCAGACGGACCACACCTAGAAGTTCGTTGGCTTCCTTCGAGACCGCAACGAACGCCATTTCCCGCGCATAATCTATCTGTGTGAGCCGCGCCAGGAACCGGTGCGATAGATCCACCTTAGGAGTGAAAAACCGCAAGCGCACATCATCTTGAGATATTTTTGAAAAGAAGGCTTCATAGAGATATTCGTCGTCTGGGCGAACCGGCCGGATACCAATAGTCCCTATGCCCGGCACTTCCGTTTCCGTCTCCCATTCTTTTGGGTAGGGGCGAATAGCGAGAGGACGGCGTGGGTTGGAACTCTGACTGGAAATTCTAATTCTGGCGTCAAGTGCAATTACACCCTGTTCGTCAACCAGCAAAGGGTTGATATCGAGTTCCCGGATTTGCGGTAGTCGCACCACCATCCGGCTGACACGCAGGAGGGTATCTTCCAGTGCATCAAAATCGGCAGGTGGCCTGTCACGATAACCAGCCAGTAGACGTGAAATTTTTGTCTCCTTGATCATCTGCCGGGCAAGAGTTGTATCGAGAGGCGGCAAGGCGAGGGCGCGATCTGCGATGACTTCGACGGCGGTGCCCCCCGCACCAAACATTAGCATTGGACCAAATGTGGCATCTTCGCTCATGCCTATGATGATTTCCTGCGCCAGAGGTCTGCGCACCATGGGCTCAACCATAAATCCTTCAATCCGGGCATCGGGTTTGAGGCGTCCTATTCTGACGAGCATTTCCTCAGCCGCAAGCCCGGCTGCGGCCGCACTCTCCAATCCAAGCCGCACACCTCCAATGTCGGATTTATGGCTGATGTCTTCAGACAGGATCTTGACGACGCATGCAGAGTTCTCAGCCAATATTTTTCTGGCCCCCTCACGGACTTGGGCCGGATCGGCCGCCAGGATCGTCTCTGCCACCGGAATACCTTCAGCCCTCAAAACGGCCTTTGCTTCCATGGCGGTCAATACTGTCCGTCCCGCCTTGACCGCCACTTCGATCAGTCTGCCGGCTTCGCCCAATCCGGCCACCTCGGTCAATGCTGCCGACGGTGGCGTTTGCATAAGTTCGGTTTGAGCTCGAGCATGCCGGACAAGCTGCATGAATCCGGTGATCGCATCACTGGGGGTTTCAAAGGCCGGTATGCCGTTTTTTGCAAAGAGATCGCGCGACCCGCGCGCAGACTCGTCACCCAGCCAGCATGTCAAGATCGGCCGGGAAGTAACGGCACCACCATGACTAGCCTTTGCAGTCTCAACGACCGCAGCAGCATTCTCAATTGATGAGGCTAGTGCGGTTGGGCATTGCATCACCAGGATCGCATCCGACCCCGTGCCGGTCAGTAGACGGGACAACGCGTTGCGATAGCGCTCTGGGCCTGCGTCACCAATGATATCGACTGGATTGGCGTGCGACCACGCCTGCGGCAGTACATTATTGAGACTATTCTCGATGTCTGATCCAAGAACCGCCATCGTGCCGCCGGCATCCTGCAACTCGTCGGCGGCAAGCACGCCTGCGCCCCCGCCATTGGTTAAGATCATCAGCCGTTCGCCGCCGAGTTGCGGTGCCCGTGCAAGCATCTCCGCCGCCGCAAAGAGCTCCGGCAATGTCTTGACCCGGAGCAAGCCAGTACGGCGAAACGCGGCGTCGTAGGCTGCGTCGGATCCGGCAAGGGCGCCCGTATGAGACATGGCTGCGCGGGCCCCTGCCTCATGCCGACCGCTCTTTACGACGATAACCGGCTTCACCCGCGCTGCACGGCGAGCGGCAGAAATGAACTTTGGTGCATGGGTCAGCGCCTCCATGTAGATAAGAATGGCACGGCTCTGCGTATCACCCGCCAAAAAGTCGAGGAGATCGCCAAAATCGGTGTCGGCCATATCGCCTATAGAAACGACATGGGAGAAGCCAATGTTTCGTGTCGCGGCCCAATCAACAACGGCGGTGACCAGTGCCCCCGATTGCGAAAGAAACGCCAGATCACCTTTCGGAGCAGGCCTGTGTGAAAAGCTCGCGTTGATCCCGATGCGGGGCAGCATCAATCCAAGACTGTTAGGGCCCAGCAACCGCAGGCAAAACGGGCGTGATGCTTCGAGCACATCTTTCGTTAGTTCGCCAAGCCCGGCCGTGATAATTACCGCCGCACGTGTCCCCTTCGTCCCAAGTCTGGTGACTATCGATGGAATGGTCGTGGGCGGAGTCGCAATTATTGCGAGAGAAGGCGCCGAAGGCAGGGCCTCAACACTTGGATAGCATTTCAATCCGCAAACTTCCGGGTATTTGGGGTTGACGAAGAATATCTCTCCCTTGAACCCGTCAGACACTAAATTCCGCGCTATTGTGAATCCAACAGAACCCTCCTGCGGGCTTGCCCCAATCAATGCCACGGACTGTGGGGCGAACATCTGATCGAGGTTTCTTGTCGTCATGACGTTCCTGTATTGCTGCAAAGCCTTGAACTGGAAAGTCTAAACCACTTGCCTGGTGCATCGGGCGTTGACCTCGGTCAAAGCGGCCAGTCGACCGAGCGACTGGTATGGGCTGTAACACACTCATAGCCAGCTGTTGCATCTCCGGTATTGGAGCCACTCGTGCAGGACACTCCCCAAATTCATCCGTTACCGCCGGGACTGAGCGACACTGACGCGGCTGTACGCCTTGCTAATGAAGGACCAAACGAACTTCCGCACCAGGGACACCGTACGGCTCTGCAAATTTCGGCCGGTGTTCTGCGTGAACCGATGATTATTTTTCTTCTGGGCGCTGGAGCTGTCTATATGCTCCTGGGCGAATTGAGCGAAGCGCTTTTGCTTTGCGTGTTCGCCACGACCTCTGTCGTCATAACTGTCGTCCAGGAATACCGGAGCGAACGCGTTCTTGAGGCTCTGTCCAGCATGACGAGCCCGCGCGCCCTCGTCATCCGTAACGGTGAACGCCGGCGCATTGCGGGCCGCGACGTGGTTCGCGGTGACATCGTGATTGTAACCGAAGGCGACAGAGTTCCCGCAGATTGCGAACTGTTGCGAGGCGATGAAGTTGCTGCCGATGAGTCCCTCTTAACCGGGGAGTCGGTGCCGGTTCGCAAAGCCGCCGCCGTACCGCGGGTTTCTAGCCCCACTGGGGTCCGGCGCGGAGGCGATGATACGCCATACCTTTACTCGGGTACGTTAGTAGTGCGGGGACAGGGCATCGCCGAAGTAACTGCAACAGGTACCA
>JBEBJD010000285.1:0-7422 GCA_040080075.1 Hyphomicrobium sp.
AGGGACTGATGATCGACAGAGTGTTGACCAGAAACTCACTGGGCGCACGCTGAATTGCCGACCAATCGGTGTTAAGGCGCTTTTCATCGAGATAAAGCTTAAGCACACGCAACAGGCCGGGGCGGTCAATCTGATCCTCGCCCAGACCGGGAGCCAGATCTTTGACAAAGCGATCGTACGTCACTTGCATGACCCGATACGGCGCTGACGAAGCTTCCTCACTCCAAATATCGAAACGGCACAACCCAGTAAGCGTGATCATCAAGCGGCCGTCGTCGAGTTCTTGATAGGCCGTCACACGGCCTGCGCAGCCTACTTGTTTCAAATCAGCCGACTGGCCAGCAGGGCTTTCCTCGCGCGTTGCCTCGCCAGACGGCTGAATAACGCCAAGCACGCGGCCGCCCGCCAGGACATCGTCCAGCATCGCCAGATAGCGCGGCTCGAAAACGTTAAGAGGCAAGGTGGCACGGGGCAACAGTATGGCGCCGCGCAATGGAAACATCGGCAGGCGCTGCGGAAGATCGGCAGCACTGCGGTAGCGTTCAATCAAGGCCAAGGCCATTCTCCTTTACCGGGACGGCTTGAATAGTCAGCCAGCCGGCTTCTTGCTTCCCAGGCGGATCAGCGGCCGCGGGTCTCCGAAATCTCAAACTCATTGCGTCCCGCATAAACTCATTGCGTCCCGCATAAACATAGTGCGTCCCGCATAAACATAGTGCGTCCCGCAAAATTGGCGCGCCACCCGAATATTTGCTCATGAAAAGAGCAACGACGACAGCCTGCGCCGGCCTTCACCGGTCAACGGATCGTTGGGCCCCCACGCGTCGAACAACTGTACCAGTTGTTTTCGCGCAGCGTCGTCATTCCATTTGCGGTTCCGGCGCACGATTTCAAGCAGGTGATCGAGGGCTTGCGCCTTTTCGCCCCGAGCCGCCATGGCAATCGCGAGATCGAGGCGTACGGCGTGATCGGCAGGATCTGCATCAAGCCGCGCCTGAAGGGCCCTGCGCTCGTCGGGTTTGCTAGCCAGCACAGCCAACTCGAGTGCGGCCTCGACACTTTTCACAAGCGCGTTCTCGCGGTCATCGGGTGTAACCAAGCCGATCATTTGCTGGGCGCGGGCGATATCGCCGCTCTTGAGATAGCAGCGCGCAAGTCCGGTGAGGGCCGCGATGTTTTGCTGATCGTCTTGCAGGACCGCCGCGTAAGCCTCCGCCGCGCCTTGCAGATCGCCGGCATCGAGAGCTTCTTCGCCCGCTGCCAGAACAGCGGCAACATCGGCTTGTGAATCATCGGTCATCAGGCGGTCGATAAAGGCACGGATCGTACTCTCGGGCTGGACACCTTGAAAACCATCGAGCGGCCGGCCATCGCGAAAGGCATACACTGTGGGCAGCGACTGCACACGCAATTGACCGGAAATGGCGGGATGTTCGTCGGCATTGATTTTGACAAGTTGAACCTTGCCGCCATAGCTCTTGACGACCTTCTCCAAGACCGGTGTCAATTGCTTGCACGGGCCGCACCATGCCGCCCAGAAGTCGACAAGCACCAAGGCGGTGCGCGAGGCCTCGATCACGTCCTTGGCAAAGCCCGCCGTAGTAGAATCCTTGATTACGGCGACCACGCCTGCACCCTTAGCAGATTTGAGCAGTCCCGATTCCATAGTTACTCCTTGGTGTCGTCGCTACCGGCTCACATCTGCGGTGCGGGCCCGGTGAAAGCCGGGATTCTGGCATGATATTCAGGGCCAAAGCAAATAGCTGCGCCATCGTGGGCGGCCGCTTCAGCTGCCTTCTAGGCCGTCGAACGTTACAATTTTTGGAACATGACCGCACGCCTCAATGAATCGTAAAAGGTCAGCGCGTGCAATGCTTGTCGTTGCTGTGTTTTCGAGAGGATGGGCGTTGATGATGCCGTGGGCCATCAGGGCGGCATCGAGCACCACATTGACGCGCTTTTGAGGGTCATTGATCAAGGAAAATACGGTGACAGACCCTGGAGTAACGCCCAGGACCTCTTGCATCAGTTCGCCCTTGCCAAAACTCAAACGAGCCGACCCGATAAGGGCGGGCAAGCGCTTGAGGTCGACGGGGGCCGATGCCAGTGCCACGACGAGGAACAAGCGATCCTTGGCATCTTTGAGAAACAGGTTTTTGGTATGCCCACCGGGAAGCGCCGCCTCTATCTCGTGACTTTCAGAGACTGTGAACACGGCAGGGTGGTCGAGCGTGCTCGTTGTTATATTCAATTGATTTAACATGGAAAAAAGGTCTTGTCGTGTTTTTGCGGCGTTCATATCTGGTAGGGTCCTGGCGGTGTGAAGCTGTCAGCACAATGGCCTATCTCTTCGCGCTTGCAAACCAGACCGCCGTGCGCAATAAGACGGCCTCACGCCGCTCTCAAGCGGCGCGGTTTACCCATATTGGATGCGGGTGTAGCTCAGGGGTAGAGCATCACGTTGCCAACGTGAGGGTCGAGGGTTCAAATCCCTTCGCCCGCTCCAGTTTTTCAGTGTTCGGCCCAGAGACTTAGGTAACCGATTGCACCTATGACATAGGCTTCAGCGGGTCACGGCCCGCGACTGTCTCACACCAATTTTTGACCGCTACTGCTTTAGAATTATGAGACTATTGCGCTCTTCAAGCAACAGACCTGTTGTCATTCTCATGTAATCCTTGCACGGTCCTAGTTCCCTCAGAGTGGAAGACGGCCCATCATGGTGCTCGCGCGTTGCTCGTTACTCCTCAGTCTATTTCTCGCAGCCGTTACTCCGGCCAGCGCCATTGAAGGCGCAGCGGCAGCGGGTCCCATCGGCGGCACCGATATCCGCTCAGCCCAGCTTCCGCCCCCGGGTCTTTATGGCGGCAACATTTTCGTATGGGCTGACGGCTTCGACTTCCTCGATGGTGATCGCAAGACGATCCCAGCTCTGCGCGAAGCGAACCTCACCAAGACTCTAACCGGACCCTTTCTTGTCTACGTCCCCAACGTTCAAGTGATGGGTGGCACAATCGGATTTGCGGCAGTCTTGCCGTATGGCGAACAGTGCGGAAAACTATTTGCCGGAACTCAGCGTGATTGCGTAACGGGGCTGGGCGATCCGTATTTTGAAATCGCCTGGTCACGATCCTTCGGGACACTCCGGCCATCGCAATACGCCGGAGCTGCGCCAATCTTTGAGGGCTTGTCGGTCTTGGCGGGTATTGGGCTCTTGGTACCGCTAGGCAAGTACGATGCGGCAACGTCAACGCAGCAAGGACTGAGTGTTGGCAACAACATCTTCGATGTGGCCCCAACAATGGCGCTGACCTACATGACCCCACCCATCCTGGCTGAAGGGACCGAACTCAGCGCCAAGGTCTATTGGAACAACTACGACATCAATGCTGACACCGGATATTTGACGGGCGACTTCATCAATATCGACTTTGCCCTGACGGAACGCATTGGCCGGTTCCAAATCGGATTGGCGGGTGTGTATGCGTTTCAAGTTGAGGATGATGAGCTTTTTGGAACTGCGATCCCGCCCGATGGCCGGCGCGTGGATGTTCTCAATCTGGGCGGTGTCATCAACTATGACATGCCCGAGTATGCGGCGGCGCTGAAATTCAAAGCACTTTTTACGGATTTCGCCGAAAACGCGGTGCGCTCGAAGGGCGCCGTTATTGGCTGGTATCAGAAGTTTTAAATTAGTCGTGGCGGCATCACTGCGCTGCAACGGAGGGTGGGGCCTCGTCGAGTGGCCCGGCAGTCACGGGCATCGGTGCTTGCGCCATACGCTCCAGCACCTCGGCCGCTAATCCTCGTACCGCTTCACCCACCTGACCGGGATATTTAGCCATGAACGAGCGTTCGCTCGATTGAAAGCGCGCCGCATCCTGCAGCGCATTCATGCGCGGCAAAGTCCATGAGAAACACCGGTTGTCAGGATCGGCTGCCAGCCATCCGTGATAATCCTGCTCCGAACTGGAATGGGCATCTTTCATATTGATGATCACACCCAGATTGTGGGCAAAGCCCATCTCCGGATTGAGTGCCTTGAAGCGCCGGAACACTTCGAGCCCGCACAGCGAAATATAATCGGCCTTGGTCGGCGAGACGTGGAAGTCAGCCTCGCGCAGCCAACTTTCGGTCAACACCGATAACCCGGGCGGGCAATCGATCAGTACCACGTCGAAAACGCTACGCGCTTCATTGAGCAGCGCGCTGATGGCCAGCCGCAAATTGGCGTGCAGGCTTTCCTTGGACACCTCGCGTTCAAACAGCGTCAGCTGCATGTCGCTCGGGATGACAAAAACGGTGCGCGCATCGTCGACATCCGAGACGTTGCGCACGACAAAGCTGGTCCACTGCGGATCGGTCTTTTGCAGCACCCGGCCGATCAGATAATCGACGATGGTCGCGCCGTCGCTCTGCAAGCGGTGCAGGTTAGCCACCGTCATCAGCATCGACGACACACTGGCTTGGCTATCGCTGTCGATGACCAGAACATTCTTGCCATGATAGGCTGAAAGAGTTTCGGCGAGCGCCATGACCAGCGTCGATTTGCCGACGCCACCTTTGGTATTCATCACCGCAATCGTATTGCGCATCGTGAGTTGCCGCCCCTCAGCGCGAATGTTCTGCGCCCAAAAACCCGAATGTAACCGGGTATTCCCCGCCCCGTAGCGCCGGCTTAAAATCCAGGCTTGCGCCCGGCACCATGCCCCACCTTGCGCGCCCCGTAGCCCCACGCGCGTTCAGCGTTGCCGTCATGCGCAAAGATTGTGGCAACCTCGCGAAGATCGCCAGAGGCCTACATCTTCAAAGGCGCCAATGCCAAGCAAAAAGGGCGTAGCCACAGGCTGCACCCTTTATTTGCTACTTCTTTGCTGAAACTGGCACTGAGAGTGCTGATTTCAGCGAACGGGCTGCCATGCCACGCCGCCGCGGCGCACCAGAACCTGGTGGCGTTGGGTGCCCATAACGGGGGGATGCTCGATAACCTGGCTTCCCGCCGGGCGCACCACAACGGTTCGGTTCACCAACGCATGTTCAGCCGGTTCATAGACCGTTCTGACCGCTGCCGGGCGCAGCACGACCGGCTGAGCCACGTTGCGATAGACGGCCGGATGCACGACAGGTACGCGGCCAGCGGGCGCGACGACGACGTCGCGGGCGATGGTGCGTGTCACAGGCGCGATCGCAACCCGGCATTTGCGTTGTTCGCCACGTAGGCCGCGCGTGTATTCCCAGCGGTAACCGCCGGGGCGCACGACGACTGTTTCATGAACTGTGCGCACAACCGGAGGCGTCACAGCGTAGGAAACCGAAGCCGGAGCCACCATTTCGCGGCGCATCATGGTGCCATAGACGGCGGGAACATGATGGGTCAGCACGCGGGCCGGGCGCACTTCGACGCGGCCGGTGCGCACCGCGGTTATTGCGGGGACAGGCACAACTACACGGCGCCCTGGGCTGACCACAACAGGCCGCTCGACGGTCGCGTAGACATCGGGCGTGCGAACCTTCTCGTAGCACTCTTGCCCCCTATGGCAGGCCGCTGCCGGTCCGCTCATAACACCCGCAACAACGAATGCGGATACAACCGCCACAGCACGCAATGTCATTAAGGCTATCTCCCACACGTTTAAAGTTGCAGCGGCAGAGTCAAACGCTCCGCTCGCAATCCAATTGGGGAGTCCGGATTTGCGGTCGTGAGCCCGCCACAACTGGAAATCAAACAACTCGTGGCGGCCGGCTCCCCTCAGCCCTCACCATAACCGAGTTCCGTATGCTGCTGAACTTGTTAATCAATTCATTGTGAAGCAAAGCTTTCCAAGTGTCCCCGGATTGGCACGGCGGGACAGGCACCGAGGTTGTTGCCACCGCGCGCCTTTAAAGCTTGGGCATTGGGGCCATATAATGCGCACCAGTGTCATGTGACGACGCTTGCGTGACACAGTGTTAGGCCATACCACGCACCATCGCCGTTCTTTGTGAGGAGCTCTGCCCAATGACGCCCGTATCGCGCACCCGATTCAAACAGCCCCTCGCCATTCTGGCAGTCTTGATGCTGGCGCTGCCGGTCGCGGGCTGTGGCGTCAATAACATCCCGACCTATGAGCAGAGCGCCAAGAGTGCCTGGTCGGAAGTGCTCAACCAGTATAAGCGCCGCACCGATTTGATCGACAATCTGGTGGCAACGGTGAAGGGCTTTGCCGAACAGGAAAAGTCGGTCCTGACTGAAGTCACCGAGGCGCGCGCCAAGGCGACGAGCGTGCAGGTACCTGCCGATATTCTGACCAATCCCGCGGCCATGAAGCAGTTCCAGGACGCTCAAAATACGCTGGGCGGCGCATTGCGCCAGTTGATGGTGGTGGCTGAGCGCTATCCCGATATCAAATCCGGCCAGAACTTCCTGACACTGCAAGCTCAGCTCGAAGGCACTGAGAACCGCATTGCCACGTCGCGCCGCGACTACATCCAGGCGGTTAAGCAGTACAACACCGAGATCAGCACTTATCCCGGCAAGTGGTGGAAATCGTTCCTCTATCCCGACAAGGTCGAGATGGCGAACTTCGATCTTCCCGCCGAAGAGATGAAGGTCCCCAAGGTCGATTTCGGTACCGAAAAGAAGTAAGCCGCACTCGATCCCCTGAAAGGCACGCACGCTCATGCCTGAGGTGCTGGCAACTGCTAGTGAGATGCGCGCCCATCCGGTCTCGTGGAGTTCATATCTCTGCGGCCGGATTGGGTTGTTCGTGCTGCTCGTGGCCGTCGGTGCAGCCGCAGTACTGGCAACGCCGGCGCTGGCCGCGATCAAACTACCGGCTTTTCAGGGCCGCATTACCGACGAGGCCGGGCTCTTGAAGCCGGAAGACCGCCAAGCCATTGAGGATCAACTCAAAGCGCTCGAACAGGCTTCAACCGATCAGGTCGCCGTCGTCACCGTCAAATCCCTTGATGGCGCCACAATCGAAGAATTCGGTCTCGAGGCTGGCCGCCAGTGGGGCATCGGCCAAAAGGATAAAGACAACGGCGTCGTTCTCATTGTGGCTCCCAACGAGCGCAAGGTGCGCATCGAGGTTGGCCGGCGTCTTGAGCCGCAGCTTACCGACGCGCTCTCTAAAATTATCATCGAGAACGGCATTCTGCCCGCATTCCGGCGCGGCGATTTCTCAGGCGGTATTCGTGCCGGTGTGCGCGACATCAACGATGTGCTGCTGGGTGACTCTGAGGCGGTCAAGGATCGCGCCAAGGGTGGTTTGCCAGGACCAGGTCCGGACTACGAGGCGATGATCATCATGGCCATTTGGATCGCGATCTTCATTTTCATCGTCTACCAGCAGTACAAGCAAGCACAGCAACTGCCGCAAGACATCAGACGTCAAAGACGGCGGAGCCGCTTTGATAACAATGGCGGCGTCATCGTTATTC
>JBEBJD010000167.1:0-7415 GCA_040080075.1 Hyphomicrobium sp.
TACCAAAACGTCGCTGGGCGGGTTTTGGTCCCACACCATCATGGCATCAGAGGGCACGCCTATGACAGTGATGGCAGCCTTCTCGGCTTTTAGCGTCAGGCTCTCACCGGCGGGCGCGTTGTCTCCAAAGAGTTTAGCGGCCTGTGCTCGCCCGATATCGAGTTTGCGCCGGAACAAGCCAAAGCGCACACGGGCCGCGTCTTCCGATTGTCCTGCAAGAATAGCAGTTATGCCAATTGGCTTGGCGCGGCCCTTGAGGCCAAGTGCGCCCAAATCGCTCTTCCCTGTTTCGTTGAAGGCTGCGATTTCGACGCCTTGTCCGCCTTCAAAGAGTGCGATCTCGATCGTATCGTCGCGCTCCAGTGCGTAGACCGCCGTGCCGCCGCCCTTGACGATATAGCGCTCCACTCCAGGGGCGAGAGCCGCGGCTCCCGCGCTCATGAGCTGAGGCCTCAGGGCAGACGTGATGAGCGTATCGGGCATAGGGCGTAATCCTTCAAACCTAGTGCCGTTTTCGTAGGGCGGATTGGGCGTACGCCATGCCGGCGGCACGCAAGAAATATGACGCCATAATCCGCCGCTTCACGACAGGCTGCCGGCGGATTACGCTGCGCTAATCCGCCCTACGGGTTCTGCCGTACCTTGAGCAACCATTACTTATTCGCCAGGAATGCATCCATGCTGTCATCCAGCGCCTGCATCCATGGCGTGTGATGTTTGGGAGCCACCGTGCCGGTCAGCGTCGACGGATAAGACTGGTCACGGTAGGTCAAGATGTTGTCGGCCTTGTGATGTTCCCAAACCTTGAAGAGGCGTGCCACCTCGTCCACATTAAGGCGCGGATAGTCGGTCGGGGCGATCAGATCGCGCACGTACTCGGTCTGGAAGTCGATGGCCTCAAACGGATTGGTGATGGCCTCTTCCTTGGCAACCCACTTGAGACTATCGGCGGCTTGTTCCGTGAGTGAAGGAAGTTTGATGCGGCCGAGAACCACATCGCGGGCATACCAGGCCTGGGCGTCGAACATATTGAACGTGTAGTACTGATCCTGCATGCCGATATACATCAGCTTTGGATTGCCCCACCAGAATACGCCCTTGTAGAGGTTCTCTGGATAGAGCCGGTTGCGCGATTTGATGCGCAGTGAATCTTCCATGAACGGGTGATGATGCAGATAGCCCGTGCACAGGATGATGGCATCATAGTCGGCGGACGTGCCATCGCGGAAGCTGACGCGGCTTCCCTCGACCTTGCTCATCAATGGCACTTCGTTGATGCCGGCGGGCCAATTGAAGCCCATTGGCTTGGTGCGCCATGTAAAGGTTACTGCCTTGGCGCCGTACTTGAGGCACTGGATGCCAATGTCTTCCGATGAATAGCTGGAGCCGACGCACAGCACGCGCTTGCCGGCAAACTCGTCCGCCGAGCGGAAATCATGGCTATGCAAGACGCGGCCGGGGAAGGTGCGGATTCCGGGGAAATCGGGCACGTTAGGTGTAGAGAAGTGGCCGCTCGCTCCGATCACGTAATCGAACTCCGAGGACGAGATTTCGTCGGCCTTGAGGTCCTTCACGGCAACGGTGAACTTGCCCGTGTCATCGTTATAGGTAACCGAGCGCACAGTGGTATTGAGCTTGATGTAGGAGGTGACACCGCTCTTCTCGATGCGGCCCTTGATGTAGTCGTGCAGCACGGCGCGCGGGGGATACGATGGAATGGGGCGGCCAAAGTGCTCTTCAAACGAATAGTCGGCGAACTCCAGGCACTCTTTGGGTCCGTTGGACCACAGATAACGGTACATGCTGGCGTGCACAGGCTCACCGAATTCATCCGTGCCCGTGCGCCACGTGTAGTTCCAAATGCCGCCGTAGTCGGATTGCCGCTCGTAGCAGACCAGTTCGGGAATATCCGCGCCCTTGCGGCGAGCGCTCTCAAACGCGCGCAATGCTGCTAGGCCGCTCGGGCCAGCTCCGATGATGGCTACTCTACCCTGCATAGATATTCCCCTGTTTCTTGGTACTTATTCAGTGCGAAGCGGTTGTGTTGGCGTGTCCTAGATGGTGGTGAGTTCAATCCGGCCAGAAGCCCGGCGAAGTGGGTGCTCCATCATCATATTTTGATAGCCAGTCAATCGTCTTCTGCCGGTAGCGTGTCAGCCCCTTGTAATCGGCAATCGGGTCCGGCAGCGTCTTGAGTACGCGGTGGAAGCGGCGGCCCCATTTCGGGATTGTCACCAGTTCTTCCATCTTGATCAGATAGGCGCGGATCGAAAACACGATGGCATTTGATCGCGGAAGCCGCCAAAGCCCTTGCAACTCGACGCGCAAGTGAACTTTGTTGCCAACGTTTTCCGGCGTGACCGAGGCTCGGTCTGTGCCCCACTTGTGATAGGTCTCAGGCGCGGTGTCGAGACGCGGATTGATGGTCATGGTCCAGTTCAAGCGGCGCACCGGGCGGCCTTGCTGAAGGTTTAATAGAAACTTCAGCGCGCGATCAAACACGCCGATTTCATGGGCCATGGGCACTGGCGCATGCCACTCCTTAAAGCTCATGCCGACGTCGAAATCGAGGGACCAGTCGGCTTGTGACGTGACTATTCCAGAGTCCATCCACAGATCGTTGTCGCGCTGATCGAGCAGGTTGAAGTCGCCCTGGCATTGGCGGGTGATGTATTCGAGCGGCCGGTAGGGAAGTGTGGCGATGTCGCCGAAAATGAACTTCTGGTCGAGCCCCATCGGGCGGTTGATCCAGTGCCAGCTATCGCCCTCGCGCGTCAGGGAGAAGTGCTCTGGGTAGTCGTGCGCCATACTGGTCATGAGAAGTTCGACGAGGTCCCATTCGGCCGGCAGCATATGGGGCAGCGATTGGCAGCGCAGGGGATCATCGCGCAACACCATGGCCCGGTCGCGCATGTCGGACAAATAGTGTTCGTCGATGTCGATTGGGAACTCATACGCCGAACCCTTTGGGCCTGGCACATGGGGTTCGATATTGACGGTGTACATATACTTGTCTTCGTGGAACGGAAACGGGAAGCGCCGGATCGATTGAGGACTGTTCGAGAACGTAAAGTCGTCCCGGTAGGTCTCATTCTTGAACATTAAGCCCATAGCGCGCTCCATTAAGCCTGTCACTGCCTAGAGGCAGCGCAGCAATCATTGGCTACAAATCGAGAACCAGGTTCGCGCCCTCAATGCGCGATACGCAGATCATGATTTTCTTTCCTGAGGCCTTCTCTTCGTCTGACAAATAGTGATCGTTGTGCTTGAGCGATCCCGAGCATGAAACCACGGCAGTCTCGCACATGCCGCACGCCCCGCCCCGGCAAAGGTATGGGGCGTCGACGCCAGCGGCTTCGACGGCCTCCAGCACACTTTGATATTCCGCGACCTCAAAGTTCTTTTTTGATTTGGCGAGTTCAACCGTGAACGGTTTACCGCTTGGTGGCGCCAGGAAGCGCTCCGAGTGTACGTTTTCCTCCGGCCAACCCGCTTCGCGTGCCGACTTCAACACCCAATCGATCATGCCGGTAGGGCCGCACACGTAAAGATGTGTCCCCAGTGGTTGACCTTCAAGAAGGCGGGCGAGCGGCAGCATCTGACCCTGGTCATCGTAATAGGTGTGAATGCGATGACCGTAGATTGCCCTCAGTTCGCTCACGTATGCGCCGCGATCTGGCGAGCGGTTGGCGTAGTGCAGCTCGAAAGCAAGATCCTCTCGCGTCAGCTGCATCATCATGGCCATGAAAGGTGTGATGCCGATGCCGCCGGCAAGCAGGAGGTGTTTGCGCCCTCGCCGGTCGGCCGGGAACAGGTTGACGGGCTGTGAGATCATCAACTCAGAGCCGACGTTGACCTGATCATGCATGAATACCGATCCGCCGCGCGAGTCGGGCGTGCGCAAGACGCTGATCTGATAACTCGATCCCTCGTAGGGTGAGCCCATCAATGAGTATGGATTGCGCCGCACCCGGGTGCCGTCGCGCATGGTGACCACGGTGTGTGCGCCGCCGGAAAACTCCGGAAGGTGCGACCCGTCGAGTGCCACAAAACGGAATCGCTTGACGCTATTGGCGACCGCTTCAACTTCAGTGACCCGCACGGCGATATCTGTGGAAACGGTCATTTGTAGAGCTCTTCCACGGTGGGGATCTGACCTGGCACTTCGGCATCGACGCATACACCCTGGAAGGCGCCGAGCCTGCGCGAGTAATGATCACGCACGAACAGGTTGAGGCCGCAGTGCGAACAGACAAATGGTGTCTGTGTTACATTTTCCGTAAAGCCCTTGCAGTGGACACACTGTACGCGGCGCTTGGCCGAACCGCGGTGCTCGGTCAAGACGGACCGGTGATCGATGCCCGCCTGCAAGGCCTCCTGGATCACGCTGCCGATGAAGGGCTCGGTGCCAGCCGCATAGAGCCGTGTGGCCATGCTTGCGGTGGAAAGTGCACCTCTGAGCCGGAACATGGCAGTTGGAATGGTTGGGGAGTCCCAATAACTTGCCGGCGCGAGCGCCTTGAGCTTTTCCTCATAGCCCTTGCCTGCCGATCCGGTCGCGCAAAACAGGATGGTAGATCGATCAAAAAAACCGCTCGGAGCGCTAGCTGCCATATCCAAGACAGCGGCAGCCCCCTCTCCTTCGATAGCGATGAGATTGTGCTTGGCGTGGGGGTCGGGAACCAGCCCCTTGTAGACTGGCCTGCTGATAATTCCGGGACTAAGCATTCGACTCCCTCAGGAACATCATGACAACTGCATACGTTCGGTTTCGGCGGTTTGCCGCTTCGCATTCGGGCTCGATCGCTTCACTCACAGGTGAAGTTTGTTTCTCCTCAGTATATCCAAACGATGTAGCGCTGCAACCGCTCGCGGGGAACTTTTCAGTCTATCTTTTGCACCATGGTTTGCTCGTGAAGAGGGGATACGTGAAAAGGGCCGGACCATCTCTGGACCGGCCCTTTGCGTCTTTGCACATTATTGCGCTTGTTCAGCCGGGAGCGGCTGGCGGCGGAAGCTGGAAGTAATAGTGCGAGACGACAACAACGACAGCTCCGATCAGCAGCGTAATATAAGGCAAAATACCTGCTTTACGGGCACCGAGGTCTTGGCTTTTGAGATTGAGCTCGGTCAGCATCGCGGCGGGGAACTGCCCCTTATCCTGCACATAGTGCCTGTACCAGAACACCGGAATGATAAGGGCCGCAAACGCGAGCCCGTACCAAAGTGCATTGGCATTGCCCCACACCTTGGCGCCAGCCCCCATGAACACGAGATTCACAAAGCCCAGCAGCGCGTTGAAACCGATCAGCAGAGCCGGTGCACGGTATGGACGTGCAATGTCGGGGCTATCGATGCGGTGAATCCACGTCGCCTGCAGGTTAAGGAAGATAAAGATGATGTAACCGACGTTCGATATGGCGAGGATCAAGTAGTAGGCTGTGGCATCTGAAGCTGCAAAAGTCAGCAGGCCGAGGTTGAACACCAGATCCGTCCACATGGCGCGCGTGGGAGCGCCATGCTCGTTGACGTGGCTGAGATACTTCGGCAGCCAGCCGTCCGCCGACCCCTGGTAGAGCGTGCGCGACGAGCCCGACATGGCCATCATGATGGCCAGGATCAGCGCCAGGATCATCATCATCTCGAGCAGATGCGTGACGATCTTGTTGCCGCCGCCGACCATGTTGCCCATGGCTGCCGCGACGCCCGTGCCATCGACGATGCCCGGGGCCGTCATGCCTTCAACACCCAGGTTGCCCTGGAATGTTGCGGCCACGAGTGAGTACAGCAGAACCGAGACAATGCCAGAATAGAAGATGGCCTTGATTGTGTCTGTTGCCGGGTTCTTGAACTCTCTCGTGTAGCAAACTGCGGTTTCGAATGCGTAGGTTGACCATGCCGCTATGAACATGGCACCGAGGAAGTAAGTCCACCCGCCATTGCTCCAATCCCCAGTCGGGGGAACGATGGGTGAGTAGTTGTCGTAGTTGATACCGCCGTTAAAGAATGGCACGACGCCAACGATGGTCATTGGGATCAAGACGAGCAACCCGATCCACTTCTGCACATTGGCTGTGCCGAGCACGCCGCGATGCTGAATGGCAAAGGTTGCAAGCATCAAGATGGCGCCGATAAAGAACGTGGCGCCAATTTCAATGTTGGCCAGACCGAAGAACGAGAAGCTTGCGAACTTGGCCGTGCGGATGGCAGGCGTTGCCGCCTCGACAAGGCTTGCAATTGCCAGTGTGCCAGCCTCTTCAGCGGACTTGCCAGCAATCGCAGCGGCATTGGCCGCATCTTTGATCCAAGCCTGCACTTCGGGTGATTCAAGTCCGAAGGATGGGATTGGCGCCAATGCGTTCAGGATATAGCCTGCTGCAATGGTACAGCCGAGCGAGAGCACGGGCGACCAAGCGAACCAGTTGCACCAAACAGACAGCGGTGCGATCAGCTTTGAATAGCGCAACCATGCCGCGGCTCCATAAACTGCGGCGCCACCCGACTTATTGTGAAACAGGCCGGCAATTTCGGCGTAGCTGAAAGCTTGAAAAAAGCCCATCAGAACCGAAATAATCCAAACGACAAAAGCAGCTTTGCCTGCCGTTGCGCCCATACCGCCGATAGAAATGAGAACCAATGCCGGAACGCCACTCGCGATCCAGAAGGCACCTTTCCAGTCGATTGTTCGTAAAAGCGTGTTTTCTCCGGCGCCGCTTTGGGCGCCCGTGCTGCTTATCGTCATTATTGCTTCCCCTTCCCGTGTCTTGCACGACTGCAGTGGGAGACACGATGACGCTCCCCAGCGTCAGCCCCCCACAGATGGATGAGGCCTTCTGTTGGAAGGCCATTCCGCGACGAAAAGAAGCACACAATTGTCATGGCTGTCAAAAAGTTTTCTTGACAGGAAACGTTGCTAATTGGTCCCGGAGCGGGCTCTATCTGCCCATTTTTTGAGCGCGACGAGTGTCCAAATGCCTTCGACCAGTCCGAACGGCCAAGCTCCTTGCAGGAAACCATATGCTGAACCCAGTGCGCATGCGCCCGCAAATCCCAGCGTATAGACGGCTCCTCTGTGCTCGAGTGCGTAGAACACGAGCATCAGCGTAACGGCGGCGAGGCCGAACAGTGTCAGGGCGTCCATCAGTCAATTTCCTTCCCCATACCCCGGTGATCACAGGTGCGAACGGATTGAATTCCAGGCTTGCAATGCCAATGCCTGGGTACATGCGCCCGCCCCTAATCACGAGGGCAAATTGATGTCACAGCTGATGTTGCCTGTCAGGCCGCAAGGGCCTGTGTGGCAGCCGAGATAATCGTCCTGATCCTTTCCAAATCCGGGGCGTTGCCATCCCGTAAGATACGCCGCCCTTCGGATGTCGAGGCAAAATTGAGAATGGCCGGCAATAGGTTTGATC
>JBEBJD010000281.1:0-31202 GCA_040080075.1 Hyphomicrobium sp.
CCAATTGCTGTCCTTCAGGAATTGAGCCACCTGAGGCTCCAAGCACGGCAACGGCGGTCGCCGCCGCGACCAATTGTGCCACGCCAACCGCCGCAACAGCATTGAGACGAAGTGAGCCCTGCGAACCTGCGAAATCACCAGCCCCAAAAGCAACCGCACCCATCAGCCCGGCAGTCACGGCACCGATCTCGCCTAACATGAGCGGGTGCCAGCTGGGGAGGGCGGCAACGCGGACAGTCGGATGCTGGAGGCACAATGGCACATTGGTTTCTCCGACGGCATGGGTATGGTTACGGCCGCTTGGAAATACCCCGCGAGGGAGCCGCGCCGCTGTTCCGCCCGGAACAAGGCGGCAGCCGCCGCTGGTAATCACCAGATGCCCAAGTGCATTGCGCGTGCCACTTGCCACTGGCGGACTAGGCCGGTACGACAGGCCTATGGCGGGACAAATAAGAAAAGTGCGCGACGATCAGCGCGTTAAGGCGGTGTGTGGCGCACTGCTGCTGCTGATTCAGATGCCCGGCGCCAAGGCTCAGGACACGGCTCCCGCGCCACTGGCACAGCAAACGTGCAGCAAGGTCCAGTTCGAAGCAGTCGTCGATGATGCGGCCGAGGCGCTGCGCAATTTGAACCAGATAAAGAAGCCCGATTATGAAGAACGGCTACGGCAGCTCAAGGATAAGCGCGGGTGGTCTCACGAAGAATTCTTGAAGGCTGCAGCGCCTTTCGTGAAGGACGAAACCATTGACGACTTCGATAGCAAGTCGAATGCTCTGTTGGACAAATTGTCGGCGGCGGGAGAAGGGGCGGCATCAGCCAAGGCACCCGACTGTGCAACGTTGCTCGAATTGCGGGAGCAGATGAAGGTGCTCATTGAGACGCAGAATGCAAAATGGGCATATATGTTCGGAAAACTTGATGCCGAACTGCAGAAGTAAGGCCAACTGAGCCGTGGTCACCGCTACTTACTGAATCGCAGGAGCCCGGCGTTCTAAGTAAGGGCGGAACCGCAGTACCACAACGCCCAAAGGCCCCAGCAAGGCCTGTACCTCTTCCCTGAATTGACAACTGCGGGGTTGCCTCGAGAAAAAGCGCTGGCGAACTGTGGGGCCTTCTTTACGCGGGTACGCAACACTTACGCTTAGATTGTCCGCAAACCCTGCGCACCGGCTATTGATCTACGCATTACTAGTCGTAAGCAGGGTTTGACGCAGAACTCTCGGACAAGTTGAAGCTAGCAAAGGGGTGCGGCGTCGTCGCGGGGCAATTGATCAGGAAACTGTTGTTCCTGTGGAAAACTAAATTTCGACCATTTTTAGCCACACGGCCATTTGGCGAGTGATTCGTCGCTCGCAATCATATTTGGCGGGTTTTCGCCGCATGGCCGCTACACCGCCGCCGTGCTGTTCGCTCAAATCGGCCGGAATGGTGGGCTAGTCATTTGGACTCGTGTGGTGGGCATATTTACCTGCCGTTAGCCATTGTCTGGCACTTCATTAAGTATGTTGTTCAGCCGCGTAACTAAGGCCCTTACCTTGACCACCGTGATCGCCCTCCTGGGCTGCAGCACGGGCGGCACAAACTTCGTTGCCAAAGTCGAACCCTGGCGGGAAGCAGAGGAAAACTCCTGCAACGCCGCAGGTATCGTCAGGCCCAGCCCAGTTATCCAATCTCGAACAGCCCTCGGCGGACCTAGCGTTTGCGGGGCGGCACGGCCATTTGAAATGTCGGGCGCGCTGGGTGGGCGAGTGGCGATGAAGCCCGCAGCTCTGCTGCGCTGCCCGATGATACCTCAGGTCGAGCGCTGGGTATCCGGCAGCGTGGCCCCAATGGCGCGCTATTTCCTCGGGTCGCCAGTGGCCGAACTCACCGTCGCGGCCTCATATTCATGCCGCCCCATCAATCATGTCATGGGCGGGAAACTGTCCGAACATGGCTACGCAAACGCGCTCGATATCTCAGCGTTTATTTTGGCCGATGGGCGCAAGATCACTGTCAAAGGCGGCTGGAATGGGAATGATCGTGAGCGCGCCTTTCTCAAGGCCGTTCACGAAGGTGCGTGCCGCCAGTTTACGACCGTTCTTGGCCCTGAAGCCGACAGCCATCACCGAGATCATTTCCATATGGACCTGGCGCGCCATGGACGAGACGGGCTTCACAGGATTTGCCAGTAAGTCACGGCCATTTTTGAAATAAACGTTTTAAAAACAGCGCATTATGCGAACGACGAAGGTATCACTCCGGCGCCGGCCGGTGTGCGCCTATTGCCGCGCCAAGAGGGTTTTGCCCTGGTTTGGCCTCATTTTTCCCGCCCCTGCCAATCACCGAGTAGTGTAGTAGGGAATTAACAATGAAATTGAACGCTTTAATTGCAGCTGTTGCACTTTATGTTTTAGCAGCAGCACCTGCAGCCCAGGCCCGGCCGTATGACGGCTCTGGCTGGGATAACTGGACCCAGAGCAGCGCCAGTGGCTCCAAGCCGCGCAAAGCCAAGGCTCTCAGAGCCTATCGATCGGAGCGCAGAGCGAGCAACGGCGTCGGCGGACGCCCCGGTAAATGGTGCGGCTGGTGGATGCGCACACAGAAGGGCGGCGGCGCACATCTCAACCTAGCTTGGAATTGGAGCCGTTGGGGAAGCCCTGCTTCGCCGCAGGTTGGCGCGGTGGTTGTCTGGCGTCATCACGTCGGTATGATCACAGGCCGGGCCGCCAACGGCCAGTGGATCGTCAAATCTGGCAATGACGGCGGCCGGGTCCGCGAGCGTGCCCGCTCGGTTTCGGGCGCCGTGTTCAGAATCTAGGCTTTTGCATCGTGCGCGGCGGCTCCCTTTCGGGGAGTCGCCCCATCAGCATCGTCAAAGCCTTTTCTTCCTCTGCTGGATCATCATGTAGGTGTCTGACGTCTGTTCGGACAATTGGAACCAGAGATAGTTGTCAGCCCGCACGGCTGTCATGGCCTCGTAGGCCTTCTTGAAGTTCGCGTTCGTGGCTGAAAGCTCAGCGTAGACTTCGTTCGATGCCTGATAGCAGGCGTCAAGCACCGGTTCGGAGAACGGCTTCAATATCGCACCGTTCTGCACGAGGCGGCGGAGTGCTGCCGGGTTCTGCATATCGTAGCGCGCCATCATGATGGTATTGGCAGTCTGAGCCGCACTGGTCACGATGGCTTGGTAGACCTTCGGCAGGCTGTTCCATTTTTCCAGATTGAAGAAAAACGACAGCATGGCCTGACCTTCCCACCAGCCGGGATAGTAATAGTGGCGGGCCACCCGGTAGAAGCCGAGCTTCTCGTCGTCGTAGGGGCCAACCCATTCAGCCGCATCTATGGTGCCCTTTTCCAGGGACGGATAGATATCGCCAGCCGCGATTTGCTGGGGCACGGCGCCAAGTCTGGACATGACCACGCCGCCAAAGCCGCCGATGCGGATTTTGAGCCCCTTCCAGTCGCCTGGTGAGTTGATCTCCTTGCGGTACCAGCCGCCCATCTGGGCGCCGGAATTGCCGCCGGGAAGTCCGTAAATATTATAGTTCTTGTAGAAGTCATTCATGAGCGCGATACCACCGCCCTCATACATCCATGCGTTTTGCATGCGGCAATTGACACCAAAGGGAATGCCTGTGGCGAGCGCAAAGGTCGGGTCCTTGCCCCAATAATAGTAGGACGCCGTATGACAGCTCTCGACGGTGCCATCCGTAACCGCGTCGGCCGCCTGTAAACCGCCCACGATTTCGCCTGCCGCAAACAACTGGATCTGGAACTTGTTATCTGTCATGTCGGCGACGGCCTTGCAAAAGACCTTTCCAGCCCCGTGGATAGTATCAAGCGATGGCGGGAAACTCGACGTCATGCGCCAGCGCAACTCCGGGGTGCCTTCGATGATGGCGGGCGCTCCGATAGCCGGGCTCGCGGCCAGTGCCAGCCCGCCCGTTCCGGCGGCCTTCAAGATCTTGCGGCGGCTTAGGTTGGTCACTTCTGGCCTCGTTGGGGTAGGGAATGCACGAATCTGGGCTGATGGGTCGGCCGGACTATAAACACGAGGGACGGCGATCACAATTCTGGCTGTCACCGTCAGGTCGCCAAGTATTTGGCATAACCATTGGCCTTGTGCATAACGCCCACGCTCGCGGTCTTGGCATCGCGCGGGGTTCCCTCGAACTTGACAGTGGCGTTACCGATGACGTCAATGAGAGTGGCGTCTCGGCTCAGAGTGAAGGGAGCATTGAGGGTGAAGTCCTACTCCTCATCGTCAACGACGCACGCTAAAACTTCCGTGGCCGTGGCCGTGGCGGGAAGTGCCATGACGGCAAAAAAGGTGAGACTTGCAACAGTGCGCCGCCGCCAAGTGATCCTGGGCCTCCCGTTACGGGCTTTGCGCACGGTGTGACAACTAGTTGATTGGTTTTTGCACCTTGCCACCCAAGAAAGCTGATGGTCATGCCGCCCTCCCTTGGTTCGTCCAGTATCGTTGGCTGCATACTGGCAGGCGGTCAATCCCGCCGTATGGGCGGGGGTGACAAGGCACTGTTGGATTTGGCGGGAAGACCCATTCTGGCGCACGTCATGGAGCGTTTGATACCGCAAGTGTCGCGGGTGGCTCTGAACACCAATGCAGAGGCTGCGCGCTTTGAAGGGTTCGGACTGCCGGTCGTTGCCGACACGATTGGCGGCCATCTGGGGCCATTGGCTGGTATACTGGCGGGCCTCACGTGGGCGCGCGATCATGCCCCCGGCACAACCCACGTGCTGACTGTATCGGCTGATGCCCCTTTCATTCCCCGCGATCTGGCCGCGCGTCTCAGCGCCGAGATTGCCGGCCAACCCGGCAAGATAGCGATCGCGGCCAGCAGTGGCCAACCTCAACCGGTGATGGGCCTATGGCCGGTCTCAATTTCCGATGATCTGGAAGTGAGCCTCAGAGCGGGTGCGCGCAGTGTGCTGGCGTGGTGCAGCGGCCGCCAAGCGGTGCAGGTTGACTTTCCAGCTGAGTCGATTGGCGGTCGTGCAATCGACCCGTTTTTTAATGCCAACTCGCCCATTGAGCTGGCACAAGCCCGGATCTTCCTGCAGCGCATGGCTTTCCACTCGCCCGTCATTGGCATTGCGGGATGGAAAAACTCGGGAAAAACGACGCTTGTGACACGGCTGATCCAGGAACTGAGTTTAAGGGGGCGGCAGATCTCGACCATCAAGTTTTCCCATCATCAGGTGACGATCGGGACTGAGGTCATTGAGAGCGAGCGCGTGCGCGATACTAGCCGCCACGCCGCCGCCGGAGCGCGCCAAGTGGCATTTGCCGGCTCGTCGCGCTGGGGCATTGTCGAGGGTGGCGAGGCATCCGAGACGTGGCATCTTTGCAGTGCGGACCGTGATACCGTGCTGGCAGCAATCGTGGCTGCCATGGCTCCTGCTGATCTCATCGTGTTGGAGGGCTATAAGGGCGCGCCAATCCCCAAGATCGAAGTCCGGCGATTGGCCCAGGCCGATAAGCGATCGCTTGCGCAATACGACAGTTATGTCTTTGCTATAGCTTCTGATTATCCCGTCGAGGCAAATGGGCCCTGGCTTGTCGGGATCGACTGCATCGGCGCAATTGCCGGTCAGCTTGAACGTCTGGCAGGGCTGTGCGGGAGCAAGCCGTGATGTTTTTAAAGGCCCGGACTGCGGTTGACATGGGCCATCAAGGTGCAGCTCGGAGTGAACGAACCAAACTTAGGACAATGGCAGTCCTGGTTCTGGTTTGTGCTGGTTCAGTGCCGGTGACGTCCCTATCTGCTCGTGCAAACGATCCAAAAGTGCCGGCCGGCATCGATCCGGGACTTGAGCCGGTTGCCATTTTGACGACGGGGTTAGATTACACCGATCCTCAGATTGCCGCCCGGCTCGCGCGTGATGGCGAGGGAGAACTGATCGCATGGGACTTCGTTGACAATGACCGTCTGCCTTTTGCCAAATCGCCAAATAAAACCGCGTACCACTGGGGTGGCGATGGGAGCGCGCTTGTGCGCGGTTGGCTGGCCAGTCCCGATGCCGTGGCCCGCAGTCTCATTCCTGTCCGTATCGATCCAGCCGATCCAGGTTCCCTGGCGCAGGCTTTGACCTTTGTGGCGCAAACACGAGCTAAAATCGTCGCGGTCCCAATGTGGAGCAGCAATTCGGAAGATTGGCAGCCCTTTGCAGCGGCCGCCAAGCGGTTTTCTGATCTGGTCGTGATCGTGCCTGGCTGCAATTCAGTCCTGCAAGGGGTAACCACATATCCCGCAGGTCTCGATCTGCCCAATCTGAGGCGCGTTGCGCCCGGAGCCGTTGCACCAAGCGGACTTGAGGCCGCCGTGCTTGAGGCCTGCCGCTATCCCGGTTTATCCCCGAAGGGCGCGAAATAGTCAGGCTGGTGATCATCGCCATCGCACGTGGGTTGCAGCCACCGGCGCCGTAGTGGAGCGGCCGCCAGAACGACCAATACTATTCCTAAGTGACGCCAGCGCTCTGACAACATTACGTGGCGCAGTGCCCGTGAAGGATCGTGTGATTTGTGGGGGCGGAAGAGATGTCCGTGGCGGACCCACGGGTGGCTTTGCGGGTTCTGGCGACGCTGCGTGCCGTAACGTGCCAAAGGTGAGATGGCTTCCAGCGTTGCGGCTTCGATGGCTGATGCCGTTGGGCCGCATAACAGCACGCCGGATAACAGCCCGGCGGCTGCAACCTGGTAAAAAAACCCAAACGGCGGCGCGCAATGCGGCATGCCCGGGGCTCTCTCAGCCCTGCTGCAGGCCTAAAGACGATTGTCTCTTAAGCGAACAGTCCAAGGGCTTTGACAATCGTGGTCCAGATGCCCCAAGCAAGAGGTACGCCAACCAGCAGCCAGAATATGGCTGCCTTGCCGTCGAGCCCGCCTTTGCCAATCCCAAACGAGCCGCTTTCAACGGGCCCCTTCGCTTCGTGCAACTTGGTGAGTTCGTCAGCCACCTCGGCATCGCTCATATGCCATTTGGGGTTGACAGGCCGCACAGCTAGGTTGGCGATGAAGCCAACCACTAACATACCCGCCAGAATGTAGAAGATCGGGCCGTAGACCTCAGCGGGTGCGTTGCCCGCGGCGATGCGGGTATCGTGCAGATAATTTACGACAACGGGCCCCACAATGCCTGCCGTTGACCATGCGGTCAGCAGACGGCCGTGGATCGCGCCCACAAACTGCGTTCCGAACATATCGGCAAGGTAGGCAGGGATCGTCGCAAAGCCACCCCCATACATTGACGCGATGATGCAGAAGCAAGCCACGAAGACGGCCAGGTTCTTCCATTCTGCGCCAAACGAGGCCAAGACATAGAGTGCTGCGCCCAACGTGAAAAAGATCACATACGTGAGCTTGCGTCCAAGCGCGTCGGACGACGAGGCCCAGGCGATGCGCCCGAAAATGTTGAACAGTGAAATGAGCCCTACGAAGCCCGCGCCAACGGCCGCCGCCGCAGCAATCAGGGCCGCATCCTTCTTGACGTCGAGGAACCCAAGTTCCGGCTTGGCAACGAGCGCGCCGCCGAATGTCTCCTGGAGCATTGGCGACGCTGCGCCGATGATGCCAATACCAGCCGACACGTTCATGCACAGTACAATCCACAACAGCCAGAACTGTGGGGTCTTGTGGGCATTGGCAAGATGCACGTTCTTAGACGTGATCATGGCGTTGCTGTTTGTCGGCGGCGTCCAGCCTTCGGGCTTCCATCCGGCCGGCGGCACGCGATAGGCGAACGAGCCGATCAGCATGAATACGAGGTAGATTGCTGCCATAGCGAGAAATGTCTGCCAGACGCCTTGATCGGTAGCTGTCTTGAACTGCAACATCAGGTACGCCGCCAGCGGCGATCCGATCATCGCCCCGCCACCAAAGCCCATGATAGCCATGCCGGTCGCCATACCGCGGCGGTCGGGGAACCATTTGATGAGGGTCGAGACCGGAGAAATGTAGCCCAGTCCCAAGCCAACGCCGCCGATAATGCCTGAACCAAGCCACATCATCCAGAGTTGGTGAATGTAGACGCCCAATGCAGAAATGAGCAGGCCCCCGCACCAGCAAAGCGTCGAAACGAGGCCGGCCTTGCGTGGACCGGCGCGTTCCAGCCAGCCACCCCAGATAGCGGCTGAGACGCCAAGAAGTACAAAGAAGAAGGTATACATCCAGCCGAGGTCGAACTGGCTCCAGTTGCAATCGGTCGCCGTCAGTGCCGTCAGCGTGCCAGCCGCCTTCTCACCAAATGACTGGGCTCCAGCCGAGCATTCCGCCAACGGCTTGCCGTCGGCCCCAATCAAAGCGGCCTGCAACGGCTTCCAGAATACCGAAAAGCCATAGGCCATGCCGATGCACAGATGGATACACAGGGCGGCCGGCGGTACAAGCCAGCGGTTAAAGCCAGGCTTTGCGATGGTTCGGGCACGGTCCAGCCATCCTAATTCTTCCGTGGCCCCCTCAGCCGTGGCGCCTGCCGCATTTGCCATGAATTCTTTTCCCCCAGGATGTCGTGAATGCAGGCGCCGCTTTAGGCCTTATAATTTGGCTATCGTACAACCATATTAGCTTTACGACTAACCTGCCTCTGTGCCAGCGGCAAGACCACCCTGTGCCCCTCATTGGCAATTGATTTAGGCCGGGTATTTTGGCATCCAGCCCTGCTAAGATACAAATCGAGTTAAGTGGCTGCACGCCAGCCCCAAGCGCCGATCCGGGAGATTTAAAGGCCGTGAACCAGCACGTGAACGTTCCCCCCGAACGACCAGGCGCCCCGGCCTTGGTCGACCCGTTCGGCCGTCACGTCTCGTATTTGCGGGTCTCGGTCACGGATCGCTGCGACTTCCGCTGCACCTATTGCATGCCGGAACACATGACATTTCTGCCGAAGAAAGATCTGCTTTCGCTCGAAGAGCTTGATCGCCTGTGCACGGCGTTTGTTCACCAGGGCGTGCGAAAACTGCGCATCACAGGTGGCGAGCCACTTGTGCGCAAGAATATTCTTTGGCTCTTCAAGTCGCTTAGCCGGCATCTGGATTCAGGTGCTCTCGAAGAGTTGACACTCACCACAAATGGCAGTCAGCTTGCAAAATACGCGGTTGATCTCAAGGCCTGCGGGGTGCGCCGTATCAATGTATCCCTCGACACGCTTGATCCGCAAAAATTCAAAGCCGTGACCCGTTGGGGCGATCTAGCCACCGTGCTCGATGGTATTGCCGCCGCCGAAAAGGCCGGGCTGGCGGTCAAGATCAATGCGGTTGCCCTGAAGGGCATCAACGAGTTTGAAATCGTAGACTTGATGCAGTTTGCACACGGCCGTGGTGCTGATCTCACACTCATAGAAACGATGCCGCTGGGCGACGTTGAGGGCGATCGAACCGATCAATATTTGCCCCTGTCGCTGGTTCGGTCGCGTTTGATGGAACGCTATACGCTCATGGACATCCCCCATCGCACGGGGGGGCCGGCGCGTTATGTGCGGGTCGGGGAAACCGGCGGGCGACTCGGGTTCATCACGCCATTGACGCATAATTTCTGCGAGAGCTGCAATCGCGTACGGTTGACCTGCACGGGAACACTGTACATGTGTCTGGGTCAAGACGATGCGGCCGACCTGCGCACGCCGTTGCGCGCCACCACGGATGATGGCGCACTCCTTGCGGCCATTACCGAAGCCATCGAGCGAAAGCCTAAGGGACACGATTTCATTATCGACCGCGCATCGGCCAAGCCTGCTGTTGCACGCCACATGAGTATGACCGGCGGCTGACATTCAAAAGCTTGGACACCTGCTGTGGACGATTGCCGCCACGGGACGTGGCGGTAGCGAGCTTCAGCAAGCGTAACTCAGATTAATTCCTGCTGCCGCCATATGGCCAACACAGCGGCGCCGTGTTTTATCGTCACTTTAGAAAGTTCGCGCCCGATTTACGGCTTAATGCGGAGCAGAGCAGATGCCGCCGGACGGGCCATTCGCTGACGGCCGCAAGGCTGCGGTCTGACATGGAACAAGATGATACCAACGCATCCGAGGCAGATATGAGTGGGACATTGGAAGCACTATTATCAAGTATGAGCGGCGGTTTGAGTGGCGACAATGACGGCAGCGATCGCCACACCACTTTGCCCATAGAGACCTGCCTGGCAACCTTGAGGGACCAGGCGCAGCGGCTCGTCGAGCCGTGCCCTTTCAAGGCTGGGGATCTCATCACCGTGCGCTCAGGGTGTGACGTCAAGGGAGCGGGCAATCCCCATATCGTCGTAGAGGTCCTTGCCGAGCCATTTACCGATACGAGGGCTGAGCCGGGGAGCAATAGGTTTCTGCGCCAATATACGATGCGCGTGTGCCACTACCACGGCGACTGCCTGACGGTTCACGCAGTCGAACATGCCTGTTTCGAACCATGGACGGGCAAGCACGCCGAAGCCTGGAAAGCAAGGCAAGCATCGGAAAATCGCAAAGGTCCCGGGAAGGCCGATCGCAACACGCCACTGACCGAAGTGGTGCGTATGCTGCGGGGTGAAGGCAAGAAGATTGCCGAGGCCAAGATCACTTGGAAAAAAGGCGATCTCGTCGAGGTGGTCGGGCATGAGACATCGCATGCGGCTAAGCCCATGCAGTTCGAGGGGCGTGCCGTTGGGTTTGTGGTGACGGTGGATCACTCCGATGACACCACCAAGGTGGTCTACTTTGACGAAGATGGCGATCGCCGCTCGCAATGGTTTAAGCTGACGGATCTCAAGAATTATACAGCTGTCGAGCCGGTTTGACGCTTGGGCTAAGGCTTGAGTGACAATAATGGCGGCGTCCGGGATACCTGGGCGCCGCCATTTTTTGAATATGGACCGTGGTGTTCTATCTGAACTCTCCCCTGTCACCGGATTGATGTTCGTGCAATCTTCGCGTCAGTCCAGAATCGACTTCTGGCCGGTGCAATCTCGGGGGAGGCTCGTTACATGCTGGGACGTCTCGTACTTTTTCTGCTGCAAATCGTGCTGGGCTGGTTTGGTTCAGACGCTTTGATGTCGAAGGTTGGCGGAAGTATTCCGGGCAGCTTCAAGCTGTTTGTATTCGCAGTTATTGCTTCGGTTGTGATCTATCTGATTGGCGTTCTGGCGGCTCAGATCCTCAAAGAGGTTGGCGCGCCATCCAGTGCGACACTGTCTTCGACGTTGTTATTTGCGCTCTTTGCCGCCGCTCTTTGGACTTTTGGTCCAGGGCTCATCAGCCAGATTCCGTGGGGCAAAGTTAAACCTGAATACGCGGTTCTGGCCGGGGCGATACTCGGGTACACCATCAAGAAGTAGGCCCGGTAAGAGCACTCACTTCAAAACAAAAGGCGCAGCTGCCTAAAGCTGCGCCTTTATGTTGTTTTGGGGAAGGCGTTGAGATTTCACGCAGCGTTGGTGGGCGCCGGGTGTAAGCTCAAACCAGTCCCAAAATAATCGCGGCTACAAACACGAACGAGGCCATCGCGGCGGCGAAACTCAGCCGGTCCGTAAGATCCATCGCTGTCTCCTCCTCGAAACACGCCGCCTTGAATGGCGACGGTGTCTATTTTCCACTGCCCCCCAACTTGGGGGACTGCAGGGGAAGCGTAGATTAGTGATGAGATTTCGGGCCTGCCAAGCAAAAAAGGTTATGCGCTGCAATATGATGTGGTGTGCCAACCTGTTGCGGAGACCAGCAATATAATTCGTTGATGGGCCACGCGAGTGTGACTTGAATGAATAAGTGCAAGGTTATTCAGGGCTAACGGTGATGCAAATCAGATGCACTCAAGGCGCCGCCGCGGCGCAATTTGCCTGTGCAGCGCAACATCTGGAGCTATTCCATGCATTACAATTTTTTGTGCAGAAGCACTTCATCGCGATCTTCACGCACCAGGCCTTTGAGGATTCCGATTCTTTCAAAGCCATGCCGTTCATAAAATCGCAGTGCCGATGCATTGAAATCGGACGCGGCAACGAACACGTTGTGCTGGCCGCAGGCGCGAGTCTGGGCATCGATCCATGACAGCGCCATCGATCCCAGTCCCATGTTTTGATAGAGCGGCAGGAAGCCTAAGAACTGCAAATAGGGTCCACGCAACCAGTTGAGCCGCAGCCCGATCACGCCAACCGTTTGCTCGTCGACTTGGACCGTCAGCCTGGGTGAGCTATGATCGCCTTGCGCGAAATATGAGGCGAGGCTTGCGGCCGGATACGGATAGCTCGCCCAAGGATCGATCGCGGCAAAAGCATTGCCTAATTCAGTTGCTACGCTGACAGGCAGGCGCACAAGTGTGACATCCGCAAGCTGACCGCTGGCAGCGCCAACAGTGCCCAGCATGGTATGTTCAGCGAGGAAGGGCGGGGTCTGGGGCGGCTGGGACATCGGTCTTGGGTTCGCGGCGCTTGGGTTGGCTAATTTTGAGTGTGAACAGTTTATCGTATTTGTCGCTGTCGCCAGGCTGGACATCATAACACGAGTTGACGACCTCTGGTGTGCCGGCCGCCAGCAACTCGCTGATGGTAACGAATTCAAAGCCTTGAGCTTTGAGCTGCGGTATGGCCAGCGGCAGTGCTTCCGCGGTGTGGTAGCCGCGGCCATTGGCGTGTGCGATCAGGATCGATCCAGGCTTGGCCGCTAGCATTGAGCGGGCGATGGCAGTTGCCGGTTGCGAGGGTGATGGATCGCCGGTCGAAAGGTTCCATTGAATTGCGAGCAATCCGGCGTCGTTGACAGCATTAAGGCTCTCAACGTTGCAAGCGCCGAACGGAAACCGGAACAGGCTCATACGTTCGGGCGTGCGAGCCAGTGCCTCAGGCGCACTGGCAACGCACTGCGAGGCGCCGAGTAATTGCCGCGCTTCTTCAAAGGCACGTTGGGGACCAAGAATTTCTTCCTGAAGATCGGCGCCGCTCAGCAGCCGCAGGTTGCGGTGGGCCTCTGAGTGATTGGCCATCTCAAACAGCGGGTCGGTGAGTAACTGCTGCACGCGCATGGCGTGCGAACGCATCCACTTGCCGCCCGCAAATAGGGTGGCCTTGATGCCCTGGGCGCGCAGATAATCGATAATCTTGCCGTCATAACCAGCAACTTCACCTGGCTGTTCGCATAAATCAAAGGTCAGTGCGATGAGTTTGCGGCTGCCCGCAGGAAGTTTGACGCGCCGGATTGCCCCGCGCAAATTTGGCGGCACTGGCGTGTAGTCCACGAGTTGGCGTGCCGCGGCCGGCCGGTCAAACGAATGATTGCCTTTTGCAGGTTTGAGTTCGCCGGGCTTGGCTGCCAGAGCGTCTTCATTGAAACACTGGTTGCCAGCATGCGCGAGCGTTGCCAGCGTATTCGTCACGAGGAACGTGGCGGCAAGTGCGACCGCGAGGCGTGGGTGGTGTCCCCGGCGTGTCAAGCTATCGTCCATTGAATTGCGGTTTGCGCTTTTCGAGAAAGGCCCGGCGGCCCTCAGCATAATCGTCGCTTTCAAAACAGACTTGCACGGCGGCATCGAGGCGCGCGGTGCCGGCAGTCTCGGGCCGCAACGTCAATTCATCGATGGCGAATTTAGCTGCCCGGATTGTCAGCGGGGCATTCTCCGCGATCACCGCCGCAATGGCGCGTGTTTCAGCTTCCAAGCTGGCGGCGGGATACACCCTGTTGACAAGCCCCATAGCGAGTGCCTGGGCGCTTGCAAAGCGATTACCAGTGAACAGAAGTTCCTTGACGTGAGCGGGTTTGGCTAGTGCCAGCAATGGGCGCACCCATCTCGGGTTATATCCAAGTCCAAGTTTTGCAGCAGGAATGGAAAATTGCGCCGCTTCATCAGCAAAGCGCAAGTCGCAGCACGCCGCCACGGCCAAGCCGCCGCCCAGGCAAAAGCCATGGATCATCGCGAGTGTTGGTTTTGAACAGCGTGTGAGAGCCTCGAAGGCGGCGTGGTTGAGGCTGTCATAGTGGGCGGCGGCATTGCCGGTGCGCGCGCTTTCAAACTCGGAAATATCGGCGCCCGCTGAGAACGCTTTGCTGCCCGCTCCGCGCAGCACGATAATGCGCACGTTGGCGTCGGCCTCGGCGCTCGCAATGTGGCGCGGGATGGCCGCCCACATATCTGCGGTCAAGGCATTCATTCGAGCCGTGTTGTCCACAGTGATCCACGCGATTGCGCCATCGATCACAAGGCTCAGAAGAGGTTCAGTGTGGGTGGCTTGGGTCATGAAAGGTTTGTGCGCCACCCTGCGCGCGGTCGTCCAGTTGCACGTGGCCGCAGGCGCAAAGCGATGTGTCGGTTCATGCACCAAGTGCGCGTGCCCTGCAGCCAGATCACCTCGGCAGACAGATCTCCAAAGCGCCAGATCTGCTAAGCAGTCTGTGCAACTTATTTTACCGCCGGCCCTTTGATTTGCCCCAATTTACAATGCACCCCCATCTCCCAAACCCCTAAAATGGAGTATATATTGACGGGCGGGTGAGGCTTGCGTTAGGCGAGGAATAATCGGCCTTCTGCAGCGCAGCATTGGTCCACGCGTTTCAGTCCAGAGTTTCGGACCCCGCTTTTCAGCCCGTTGGCTCAAGGATGCAAAGCTTATGGCAACGGTACGGCAGTCGTCAGTCATGGATCCCAAGGCACCGGAAGCCAAGGGTACCCGCCGCTCAAACACCGGCGTGGTCGAATCCTACGATCCCATTTGGCAACAGTTGCGCAAAGAAGCCGAAGCTGCCATGGCCGGCGAACCCGCGCTCACGGGTTTCATCTTTGCGACCGTAATTAGCCACACGCGGCTAGAGGATGCGATCTGCCATCGTATTTCGCAGCGCCTTGGCCATGCCGACCTCGATGCCGGTCTGATCTTTCAGACATTTAACGGAGTGCTCGCGTCGCAGCCCGGTGTGATGGATGCCATCCGTTCGGATTTGGCCGCAGTTCTCGATCGTGATCCGGCCTGCAATCGCTACCTGGAGCCGTTGCTCTATTTCAAAGGTTTTCACGCACTGGTCACGCACCGGTTTGCCCACGAGCTATGGCGGCAAGGGCGGCGCGACTTTGCGCTCTATCTGCAGAGTCAGTCGTCGAAGATTTTTGCCACCGACATTCATCCCGCTGCCCGCTTTGGCCGCGGCATCATGCTCGATCATGCGACGGGCTTTGTCGTCGGCGAGACGGCAGTTGTCGGCGACAATTGCTCGTTTTTGCATGCCGTCACGCTGGGCGGTTCGGGCAAGGAGACGGGCGACCGTCATCCCAAGATTGGCTCCAGTGTTATGATCGGTGCCGGCGCCAAGGTGTTGGGCAACATTCATGTTGGCAATTGCGCGCGCATCGCCGCTGGCTCGGTGGTGCTGTCGGACGTGCCGCCGCTGACGACAGTAGCGGGCGTGCCTGCCCGGGTCATAGGCCCGTCGGGATGTGCGGCTCCTGCTCAATCCATGGATCAGGGACTTTCTGGGCAAGTATTGGGACCCGATGACTTCAGCGGGCTCTAGATCCCGTCTGTTCTATTCCACTTCGAGGAGATGACGGCGTGAAGAAAGAAGAAATGGCCAAGGTCGAAGGCTATCTGCGTAAGACTTTCGGCACCAAGACGTTGACTGTGCGCGCGCGCCCCAAGAAGGACGATTCTGCGGAAGTCTACATAGGCGAGGACTTTGTTGCCGTGCTTTATCGTGAGGATGAGGATGGCGAGGTTTCCTATCAGTTCCAGATGGCCATCCTCGATATCGATCTCGAAGAGGCTTGATAGGCAAGCTAAATGCTCAAGGCCCGCTAACAGTTCAGTCGATGCGCCGGATTGTTAGAGGGAGTGGTGCCTAAGTCTTCATGAGAATCCTTGCCCATGCCGCTCTATCAATTGGGTGACGCCAAGGTCACAACGCCCGCGAGCGGGCGCTATTGGGTTGCCCCCAACGCCGTACTGCTGGGTAAGGTTGAGCTTTGCGACGAAGCCAGTGTGTGGTTTGGCGCGGTGCTGCGCGGCGACAATGAGTTGATCCGCATAGGCGAGCGCTCGAATGTGCAGGATGGCTCGGTGTTGCACACCGACCCTGGTTTTCCGCTCGAAATCGGAGCTGATTGCACCATCGGTCATTTGGTCATGCTGCATGGCTGCACCATCGGCCGTGGCAGCTTGATTGGCATCGGATCGATTATCTTGAACGGCGCGAAGATTGGCGAGGAGTGTCTGATTGGCGCCAATACGCTGATTTCTGAAGGTAAGGTTATCCCACCGCGCTCCATGGTCATCGGATCGCCGGGAAAGATCGTTCGCGAACTTTCCGATGTCGACGTTAAGCGCTTCGGCGCGGGCGCGGGCCGCTACGTCGCCAATTGGAAACGCTACGCGACTGGATTGAAGGAGACTTAATGCGCCCGGCGGCTCGTTTCATCAAGAGTGAACCGGGCGCAAGATCAGGCACTACTGGCAGCGCGCGTAGACGTGCGTACCCGCGTCGTCGAGCATAGACAGTTTCCCGTCCGCCAATGACATGCCGAACTCGTAGATCTGCTTATCCCCTTCAACCGAACATTCCGAAGTCACCTTCCATTCGTTGCCATTGCCGCTGACAGACTTGAATTCGCAGTGGGCTTCGTGCTGGTCGAAGCGGTCCTTGGCAACGGTCATTGGCGCGTCTTCGTTATCTTGAGCGTTGCCGCATTGAGCGGGATCATCGGCCCAGGTGCCAACATAAGCTGGTTCAGGTGCGGCGGCGGGAGCTTCGGGCGCTGCCGCATCTGAAGCCGGAGGCGCCGTGCTGGCGGCGGGCATCGCAGGATCGGCCGCTGGAGTGTCCGATTGGGCTAAGGCAGGTGCAGCGCACGCAATGGCAATGCTTGCAATGGCGGCGATGACTATTGAGCGCATTCGTTCGTTCTCCTTGAGCCGGTCACTGTGCCATTGAGGACCGCTCCAATTGGATTGGCGCAGTTGTGATGAGGGGCAGCACGGCGGATCCCCTGCAGCACCATAACTAAGCGTGCCGGTTCACGATGTCAGAAGCTGGGCAGACTGCGCGATGATAGAGCGGAGCCGCATATTCGGCCCTAATGGCGCAAGGATAACTCAGGTATGAGCACAACGGCGGATCTCGCTTGAGCGCCAGCGCCGGATGTTGCCTTTGGCTTCAAGCTGCTTGGCTTCTGCAAGTGCGTAAATCCTGCTGGCAATGGTTTGCGCCGACACCTCAAGGGCCTGAGCCTTCGTCGCATCGACCGTGGCGGCAATCAGCATCGTTACCCGCTGCCATTCGGGTTTGGCGCAGGTCAGGATGACAGTGTCGAGTTCCAGTGTGGGTTCGGCTTCGGCGGGGGTGGTCACGCTGTTCTCCAAAAGCACGCCGCTGCGGCGCTTTTGCAATATTTGCACATGATCTAACACGGCCCGTAGCATAGCACGGGTGGCTACGCCCGTTCGACGTGCGACACAAGGGTGGAAAACTGTGTGACTTCACCGCAAGTTCTGGCCGCCTGCGGGAGCGCGCCAGCCATAAAGCCAATCAAAACTGGCCAATAGGCGCTGCGGCGATCCGGTGCGCAGCACCGCGTTGCGCGCTGCGGCGAACGGTCCCGCCAAGTGAAAAATGCGGCCATTATGGCGCGAGGCGCGTGCCACGCGGCTGGTGCGAGGCACTCGCTCGCGCGCATACTGTGCAAGTGCCTCGGCAACGGCGTGTGGCGAGTGAGCCAGACGGTCCGCCAAAACAACCGAATCTTCCAGCGCCATGACGGCTCCTTGCGCAAGGAATGGTAGGACCGGATGTGCCGCGTCGCCAAGCAATGCGATGCGCCCTTCGTTCCAAGCGGTTGGGGTTGGCAACTTCATCAGTGGCCAGCCGCGCCAGGAGGCCGGCCGGCTGATCAACTCACGCAATGGGCTGGGCGCGTTCGCGAAGCGATCCTGAATTTGGGCTGCTGCAATGTCCGTTCCCCAGCCCGCCACGATCGCGCGCCCTTCCAAGATGACGACAATCGCAATTTCCTGTCCTGCCCGTACCGGATAGTGAACCACGTGGGCGCTCGGCGCGAGCCATATGTGCGTGCTGCCCGCACTCAACCCGCCGGGCAATCGATCGGCGGGAATCACGGCACGATAGGCGCAGCTACCTGAATGGACCGGAGGGGCTGACTTGAACAGTGAGCCGCGTGTTGTTGACCACAAGCCTTCAGCGGCAATGAGTGCTGCGCCATCAAGCTCACTGCCATCGGAAAGATGCAATCGCACGCGGTCCTCGTGCGATTGAGCAGCAATGACATCCGACCCAAACGAAACTGAGATCAATGGCTCGTTTTGTGCCGCCGCCAGAAGAGTGGAATGTACGTCGGCGCGATGGGCGGTCCAATAGGGAGCGCCATGGCGGGTTTCGATCGTTGTGCCCAGCGGCAATCGCGTCAGTTCACGCCCCGCCACGCCATCCATGATGTATAAGGAATCTGGCGATGCCGTCAGGGGTGCCAGTGCCCCGGCGACGCCCAGTTGACGCAATATGTGTACGCCGTTGGGGCCGATCTGAATGCCGGCGCCTTCTTCCGCCGGACCCGCCCGCTTTTCGAGAACGTGCGCTGCAAATCCCCGCTGTGCCAGGGCAAGTGCTGCGGCCAGCCCGCCAATGCCAGCTCCTGAGATAAGGATCGGTGCAGGGGAGCTCAAGCTGCGTGCTCGTCCGCCACATTGACGACGCAGCCTTTGGGATCGCTTTCGCCGGGCTCGAGGCGGGGATCGTAGACAAAGAGCGTCGAGCAGTAGGGACATAGGACTTGATTATCCGCGCCCATATCGAGGAAAATATGCGGATGATCGAAAGGCGGGCGCGCGCCCATGCAATTGAATTCCTTGACGCCGACAAACACTTTTTCGGCGCCGGGGTCGTTGCTCAAATGGGGGACAAATTTTGCGGCCATGCGTAAGTCCATTTTGTAGTGATGATTGCTGGCACGAGCATAGCGTCACGGCGGCCCAAATGATAGAGCTTCGCGCCGTAAGGGCCCTCTCAGGGCGCACCTTAATGCCGCGCCAAGCCAGCCAACAAAAGAGGCGGCCATGCCAGTGTTTCACTCAGATGGTATTGAAATAGCCTTCATTGATGAAGGATCTGAGGCATCTGCGCACCCTCCGGTGCTATTGATCCATGGCTTCGCTTCCAATCTGGAAACCAATTGGGTCTCCACAGGCTGGGTACGAGACCTGTTAGCCGCAGGATACCGCGTCATTGCCTTCGATAATCGCGGCCATGGTCAAAGTCAGAAACTCTACGGCCTCGGCGATTATGGGGCTCCCATGATGGCGGACGACGCGCGCCGCTTGCTCGATCACCTGGGCGTCAAGAGGGCGCATGTGATGGGATACTCAATGGGCGCGCGGATAGCCGCGTTTCTGGCCGTCAATCATCCAGAGCGGGTCGCAAGTCTTGTGTTCGGAGGCATGGGCCTCAGCATGGTGCGCGGTATGGCTGGAACGGGGCCCGTGGCACATGCGCTTGAAGCCGCTCACATTGATGACGTAAAAAATCCAACCGCTCGCACGTTCCGGGCTTTTGCCGAGCAAACGAAATCGGACCTGAAGGCGCTGGCCGCATGCATCCGGTCTGGCCGTGCGCCAATCACGGCCGAGGCTCTCAGCACAATCTCTTGCCCGGTACTAGTGGCGGCAGGGACCGAGGACGTCATCAGCGGTTCGGTTCAGGGATTGGCAGATCTCATAACGGGTGCTGTCGCCTTTGAAATCCCTGGACGGGAACACATGAAGGCTGTGGGTGATCGAGCCTTCAAGACGGAAGTGATGCGGTTCCTATCTGAGGTCAATCGTGCCGGGTCTGGCCTCAAAGCAAATTAAAAATCGATCAGCATCACGGACACCTCGCCGCCTGCTGGCACGGCGGGCGCATTGACATCGCGCACGATAAGACATGAGGCGTTGGCGAGTGGCGAAACAAGTGAACTGTCTTGAGATGCAACCGGGGTCACGCAGGTGGCACTGTTGGTCTCGTATACGAGCACCGCTCGCATGTAGTGGGTACGCGGTCCGTTGGCTTCGAGAGCCATTGTTGTGCGTGCGTTTTTCGTGGCGGCGCCAGTTCGAGGCCGGCCGAGCATGGCCTCAATTAACGGCACCAGAAAAATTCGGCCGCAAATGAGAGACGACACCGGATTACCTGGCAGGCCCAGCACGCGCTGGGCCGCCACATGTTGCGTGGCGCGCTGGCCAAACATCAGCGGTTTGCCCGGGCGCATGGCGATTTTCCAAAAATCGAGTGTCATGCCCGCCGCTTGGAGGGCCGGCGCCACAAGATCATGATCGCCAACGGACGCGCCGCCAGTGGTGACGAGGATATCGGCATCATTGGCCTGAGAAATTTTTTCTGCCAGCGAGTCTTGCGTATCGCGTGCGATGCCCAAGAGCACAGCCGCTCCGCCCGCGCTCTCAACCAGGGCCGCAAGCCCGAACGAGTTGGAACACATGATGCTGTCGGGTCCGGGCTGTTCGCCGGGCCACACCAGTTCATCGCCCGTGGCGAGGATGGCGACGCGCGGCTTCCTATGACATGGCAGCACCGCGTGGCCCATGGAGGCAGCAAGTGTGAGGGCCCGCGCATCGAGAACCCGGCCGGGGTTGATAAGTATCTCTCCCAATGAAAAATCCATGCCCATAGGCCTGACGTAGTGGCCCCACGGGCTCGCCTCGCTGATCGTGATGCCGCCACCTACACGCGAGGTGTCTTCTTGAATGACAATCGCGTCGGCGCCTTCGGGAATTGGTGCCCCTGTAAAGATGCGCACGCATTGGCCTGCTTCGACTCGGCCGCTATAGCGGCGGCCTGCAGCCGATTCTCCAATCAGAGTGAGTTTTGCAGGAACCGTAGTGACATCGGCCGCGCGCACTGCGTAGCCGTCCATGGCGGAGACGGCGAAAGGTGGTTGCGAAAACTTTGCTTCCAATGGTCCGGCGAGGGTGCGGCCGCGCGCATGGAGCAGGTCAACGGGCTCAGCGCTGGTTGGCGCCACTCCTTCCAGAATCCGGGCCAGGGCCTGAGCAACTGGCAGCAGCGCCATGGGTCAGACCTTTTTGCTCGAACGGGCCGGGGCAACATAGGTTCCCGAACGGCCGCCCGTTTTCTCAACAAGGCGTATGCCTTCGAAACACATGGCTTTGTCGGCGGCTTTGAGCATGTCGTACAGCGTGAGGCAGGCAACGGAAACGGCGGTCAAGGCTTCCATCTCCACACCCGTCTGGCCGGCAACCTTGACTTCGGCTGAAACGGCGACGCCGCTGGGATCGTGGGACGGTTCAAACGCAATGGTAACCTTGGTGATGGCGAGAGGATGACACAGCGGGATGAGCTCATGCGTTTTCTTGGCTGCCATGATGCCCGCAATACGGGCTGTCGCCAGCACGTCGCCCTTCCTGGCCGTGCCTGTTTCAATGAGCGCCAGAGTGGCAGGTGCCATGGCCACAAACCCCTCGGCACGCGCCGTCCGGCTGGTCGTGTCTTTACCGGAGACATCGACCATGTGAGCTTCCCCATGCTCATTCAAATGTGAGAGTTTGGTCATTTGGCTTTGTTGTTTTTCCGCCCGAGCAGGGCCTTGGTGGCCGCCTCCACGTCGTCCTGGCGCATCAGGCTCTCGCCGACTAGAAATGAGTGAACGCCTGACTTTTCCAGCCGCGCAATATCGGCGGTTGTTGATATGCCACTCTCGCTAATCACGATGCGATCTTTGGGCACCCGCGGTGCAAGGCGTTCGGTCGCCGTCAACGTGACGCCGAAGGTCTTCAAATTGCGATTGTTGATGCCAATCAACTTGCAGGGCAGCTTCAGTGCGCGATCGAGTTCTTCCTCATCGTGCACTTCGACGATGGCGTCCATGTGCCAATCCTTGGCCGCACTTGCGAGATCTGCGGCCAGTTCATCATCGACGTCGGCCATGATGATCAAGATACAATCCGCGCCCCAGGCCCGGGCTTCGACGACTTGATAAGTGTCGATCATGAAATCTTTGCGCAACACCGGTAAGGCACAGGCGGCACGGGCTTTGGTGAGGAACTCCGGCGATCCTTGAAATGAGGGCGTGTCTGTGAGTATGGAGAGGCACGCAGCACCTCCGGCTTCATAGGCCCTGGCCAGCGCCGGAGGGTCGAAATCGGCGCGGATAAGCCCCTTTGATGGTGACGCTTTCTTGATTTCAGCAATAAGAGCGGGGGCCTTTGATATTAGCTTGGCCTCGATGGCCGCCGCGAAGGGGCGCACACGGGGGCCAGAACGGGCGTATTCCGCCATAACCTGAAGTGGGTTGCGGACTTTGGCCGCTGCCACTTCTTCGCGTTTGTAGGCGGATATTTTCTTTAGTATGTCGGACATGGCGCCACGATAGAACGAAAGGGTGCGTCTGCCTACCGGGCGAGTGGTGCGCGGGTCAAGGGCAGACAGCACAACGGTATTTATTGATCGCAAGCCCGTGCCGCGCTAACCCAGCCTCTGGACCGGGTCAGTCTCTAGAGCCCCTCACAACATAGGACACGTGACGCATGAAGGACATCATGGGCATGATGAAGCAGGTCGGGCAGATGCAGGCCCGCATGCAGCAGGCACAAGAAGAACTGGCCGCCATGGAAGTCGAGGGTAAATCTGGTGCCGGGCTGGTGAAGGTCTTGCTTAACGGCAAAGGCGAGATGCGCCGCGTGTCGATCGATCCCACGCTCATGCAACCGGGCGAAGGCGAAATTCTGGAAGATCTGATTGTGGCCGCCTGCCAGGATGCCAAGGGCAAAGTCGATGCCGCCATGCAAGAGAAAATGGCGGGCGTGACTGGGGGCCTGCCGTTGCCTCCGGGCTTCAAGTTGTTCTAGTCGAAGAACCGGCATTGGAGGGGAGCAGGACAATGCTTATGCGCGGCATTTCAATTGCGCTCTTTTCCATGGTGGTTGTGTGCCTGTACGCGGCACAGCCTGCTGACGCTGGCGAGCGCTCGCCGGCAGGCAAGATGTGTGGTGCTGAAGGGCCCGCCCGGCCTAGTGATCTTGCGTGCCTGGAGCGGGCACTCAAGAGCGTGGAGAAAGATCTTGAAGATGCAATGGCGCGTGCGCGCGAGGCAATCAATGGCGGGGCTCTGCGCGGATCTGAACTCAAACAAGCTGGGGATATGTTCGAAGCGGCGCACGGCCACTGGCTCGACTACCGCAATGCCGAGTGCGAAGCGCACGAGCGCTATGACAAGGCACTCGGTGGCGGCGGGCCACAAACCCGGCTAGCCTGCATCATAAACGAGACAGTTCACCGGCAACAGGCGATGAGCGGTCATTTTTCATCCGAGTGAGGCCCCATAGTTGGCAATGAAGGCATCTGTCACCCAGTCTGATCGAGAGCCCAATTCAGCGGCCGTTGTGCTGTCTGTGCTGGCCTTACTGGCGTGCCTTGCGGCGGTTCTTTTCTGGATGGGCCGGGAGCCGTTCTGCAAGTGCGGTCTCATCAAGCTTTGGCATGGCGTGGTGATGAGTTCTGAAAATTCTCAGCACATCATGGACTGGTATACGCCCTCGCACGTCATCCACGGCTTTCTGTTTTACGGGGCCCTGGCTTGGCTCATGCCGCGCACGCCGCTCGCTGTGCGGTTGCTTTTGGCCATGGCAATAGAAGCCTCTTGGGAGGTGTTTGAAAACACCGAATTCACTATCAACCGCTACCGGTCGGTGACGATTGCGCTCGATTATTTTGGCGACTCTATACTCAATTCCGTGAGTGACACGGCAGCCATGATGCTGGGCTTCGTGCTGGCGAGCCGTTTGCCTGTTGTCGTAACGATCGCCATTGCCGCCGGCTTTGAATTGTTCACCGGCTACGCTATTCGAGATAATCTGACCTTGAATGTGATCATGCTGATCCATCCCATTGATGCCATCAAGGCCTGGCAAGGCGGAGGGTAGAGGGGCGGAAATGGACAACCTACCCCTCAGCACATGTGAGACGCGGTGAACGTCAGGTCTTGGCCCATCGCGTCAGCCTCTGAAATCCGGCAAATGGGTCCAAGCGGGCTTTGAGGGTAGACCACTTTTTCACGCCTCAACGCGCCCCGCGCCACTTCGCGGCTGGAACACTTGGAGGGCCTCTGCTAGGTCCTTGCTCATGTCGAAAAAGATTGCAGGACCTGAGATTGAGCGGCTGGTGCAGCTCTTGTCACGCATGCCGGGCTTAGGGGCTAGGTCTGCGCGCAAGGCGGCGCTGGCCTTGATAAAGAAGCGGCAAGAATTACTGATTCCGCTGGCCGACGCGATGCGCGTTGCCGTTGAAAAAATTGTCGAGTGCAAATCGTGCGGGAACGTCGATACGTTGCAGCCGTGCACGATCTGTCAAGACCAGCGCCGCGATCAAAGTCTGATTGTCGTTGTGGAAGAGGTCGGGGATTTGTGGGCGCTGGAGCGTGCCGGAGTTGTCAACGCCCTTTATCATGTGCTGGGCGGACACTTGTCACCGCTTGATGGGATCGGGCCCAATGAACTCAACATTACCCGGCTAGTTTCGCGCGTGGCCGATGGCGGCGTCAAGGAAGTTCTGCTGGCGCTCAATTCAACTGTCGAAGGTCAGTCGACCGCGCATTACATCACCGAACAGCTGGCACCTTCGGGCGTCGCGGTGTCTAAGCTGGCTCAAGGTGTGCCAGTGGGTGGTGAACTCGACTATCTCGACGAAGGCACACTGGCCGCAGCCATCAAGTCCCGCCGGCGGATGTAACCTGACCCTAAATAAAACAACGGCGGCCTTGCGGACCGCCGTGCTTACGGCTCGTCAGTGCACGAGCCTAATCAAACCGATCGTTAGATCAGGTCGATTTCGGCCGGGAGATAGCTCGTGACCTCGAGGCCAACTTCCTGCTCGCGCACGGCAGGCTTCGTCCAAACCTTCATGATGTTTCCTCCATTTAAATTCCCCCTTATCTGGGAGCAGCCCTTCTTAGCGGGGAGGCCGCATCAGGTCCAATTGAATTTGTCTTGAGAAGTTATCAGCAAGACTAATGTGTTACGGTGTTACGTTTGACGCAAATCAAGTGCTTGCGGCGCAGCAAATAATCTTAGTACGGAATAAGATGCCTGTTGCCGGTGGAAGGCTGATTGTGCCCCCCAGGGCGCAATGCCGCGAGGATGAATCCCCGCGGCGCACTTCCCCTGTCACACACCCAATGGTATAGCGCTGCCGACACTACCGGTTTTGTCAGCGGCATAGGCCGCACTTTCGACCCGATTTTGTCAATCCCCCGAGGAGATTAGCCCATGGCCAAAAGCCCAATCATCATTGATTCGGGGCTCGCGCTGACATTTGATGATGTGCTGCTCGTTCCCGCTGCCTCGGATGTAATGCCGAGCCAAGTCGATGTCTCGTCGCGTATTACACGAACGATCCGCATCAATATCCCAATCCTATCCTCGGCCATGGATACGGTTACCGAAGGCCGGCTCGCCATCGCAATGGCGCAGGAAGGCGGCATCGGTGTGATGCACCGCAACCTGACGCCTGAAGAACAAGCGCGTCATGTTGCCCAGGTCAAAAAATATGAATCGGGCATTGTTCTGAACCCTGTCACCATTGAGCCCACCGCCAAGTTATCCGAAGCCTTGGGGTTGATGGCCGACAACAATATTTCCGGAATTCCAGTTGTCGAAGGCATCAAAGGTAAGAGCGTGAAGGGCCAGGCGGGGAAGGGCAAGTTGGTCGGCATCCTCACCAACCGCGACGTTCGGTTTGCCACCAATCCCAATCAACCCGTCTCCGAATTGATGACCAAAGAACGGTTGATCACCGTAAAGCGCCACGTCAGCCGCGACGAAGCCAAACGCCTGCTGCACACTAACCGCATTGAGAAGCTGCTGGTGGTCGACGACGAATATCATTGCATTGGGCTGATCACGGTAAAGGATATTGAGAAGGCGCAGAAGTATCCCAACGCCTGCAAGGATTCGGAGGGCCGTTTGCGGGCCGCCGCGGCCACGACGGTGGGTGAAGACGGATTCGAACGCACCGAACGGCTGATCGCTGCAGGTTGCGATCTCATCGTGGTCGATACCGCGCACGGACATTCCAAGCGCGTCTTGGATATGGTGGAGCGCATCAAGAAAATGTCGAATTCCGTGCAGGTGATTGCCGGCAACGTTGCAACAGCGGACGCTACCCGTGCGTTGATCGATGCAGGAGCCGATAGCGTCAAGGTCGGCATTGGTCCCGGTTCCATTTGCACCACGCGCATTGTTGCCGGGGTCGGCGTTCCGCAGCTCACCGCCATCATGGAATGCGCGGCTGAGGCCCATAAACATGATGTGCCGATCATTGCCGACGGCGGCTTGCGCTATTCAGGCGATATTGCAAAAGCACTGGCTGCGGGCGCTGATTGCGTCATGGTCGGATCGCTGCTGGCTGGAACCGATGAGGCGCCGGGCGAGACGTACCTCTATCAGGGCCGCACCTATAAGGCTTATCGCGGTATGGGATCGGTGGGCGCAATGGCGCGCGGCTCGGCCGACCGGTACTTCCAGCAGGAAGTCAAAGACACATTAAAGTTGGTACCTGAGGGCATTGAAGGACAGGTGCCCTACAAAGGTCCGGTTGATGCGGTCTTGCATCAGCTCGTCGGGGGCTTGCGTTCAAGCATGGGTTATTTGGGCGCCCGCAATCTCGCTGAATTCCAGGATCGAGCCAGGTTCGTTCGCATTTCGGCGGCTGGTATGCGCGAAAGCCATGCCCACGGCGTGCTGATCACGCGCGAAAGCCCCAACTATCCCGGCGGCGGCTGAACCAGCCATGAAAGACCTCACACTCCTGCAGCCTGTGCTGGTGCAGGTGGCGCTCACATTCGTCTTGTTGTTCTGGATGGCCAAAGTCCGGCTTGAAGCCATTCGTGCAGGCACGGTCCAACGCGGTGAACCGGGTACGCGCCCCGTATGGCCGGGGCGGGCCGGCACAATCTCGAATGCCTTTCATAATCAACTTGAAATGCCGGTGTTGTTCTACGCCGCCGTCGCTTTCTCCATGATTGCGGGCGTGACCGGCTGGGAGATGACGGCGTTGGCCTGGGCCTTCGCCGGCTTCCGGATTGTGCACGCGCTAATTTTCACGACCTACAATTATATTCCGCACCGGTTTATGGCTTATCTCGCGAGCAACATCGCGCTGATAGGCATGTGGGTGTGTCTCGCGATCACCGTTATTAGGGTCGGATAGAGATCATGAGACCTGGCGCTCGCGTTGCCGCTGCGATGGAAATAATCGAGACGATTCTATCGCGCCACCAGCCGGTGCCTATTGCACTTGACGACTGGGGTAAGGCACATCGTTTCGCTGGGTCAAGCGACCGCAACGTCATTGGTCATATGGTCTACGACTCATTGCGGCAGAAGGCAGCCTCGGCTCATGTGCTTGAGAATGCCCTGCCGCGGGCCTTGGTGCTCGGCGGCATGCGCGCTCAAGGCGTGCCGGTGGCTGAGATTTCGCAGATGTGCACGGGTGCCGATCATTCACCACCCGCTCTGACGCCCGATGAAGTGACGCGCCTTGAGGCTTGGAGCCTCGATACGGCGCCGCCGTGGGTAAAAGGCAACTATCCCGAATGGCTCAATCCGTCATTTGAGCGGGCCTTTGGATACCGCGCAGCTGACGAAGGTATGGCACTTTCTGCACGCGCTCCCGCAGATTTGCGCGTCAACACGTTGCGCGCCGGGCCGGGCAAGGTTCTCAACGTCTTGAAGCCGTTCGCCGCCACGGCCTGTGCCATGGCGCCCCTGGGAATTCGTATTCCCTTACCCGCCAGCTATGGGCGCACGCCAAACCTGATGGCCGAAGAAGGGTATCAGTCGGGGTGGTTCGAGATTCAGGACGAGGGCAGTCAGATTGCGTCGGCCCTTACATGCGCTCAAGCTGGCCAGCAGATACTGGATCTATGTGCGGGCGGCGGTGGCAAGTCATTGGCCATGGCAGCCGCCATGCTCAACAAGGGCCAGATCTTCGCCTATGATAGCGATCGCATGCGCTTGAAGCCGATATTCTCCAGGCTCGATCGGGCGGGTGTGCGCAATGTGCAAATGCTGCGTGGGGGTGATGAGGCCGCACTCGATGCGCTAGGCGCGCGGTTTGATCTCGTGCTCGCCGACTGTCCGTGCACGGGCACCGGCACGTGGCGTCGGCGTCCGGACGCTAAGTGGCGCATCAAACCTGCGGCACTGGCGAGCCGCATCCGCGATCAACAGCAGGTTCTTGTGCGGGCGGCGCGGCACGTCAAATCCGGCGGACGGCTCGTCTACGTGACGTGCTCGGTTCTGCCCGAAGAGAATACGGATCAGGCGGCGTGGTTTCTCAAGTCGCACCCGGAATTCAAGATCGAACCCTTTGGCGATCTGTGGCGGCGGTCCATTGGAAGTGAACCGCCGAAGTCAGCGGACGGCCGCGAGGATAGCCTGTTGCTGACGCCCGCAAGCCACGGAACCGACGGATTCTTCATCGCGTCGTTTCGCAAGGCGCCGTGAGTTTTGTGCCATTTACTTTCGTGTCGTTCGCGCCACAAGAGGCTGGAAATCAGCAGGCAACGTCAAACCGTTGCGCGTCAAAACGCAGTCAATTAAGGGGCCAATTCTGGAACCAGTCTAATTATAGTTTATGGCCCTTGCTTGGCCAATTGATCCTCCATTAACGTCAGCCGCCGGCTCGTTAAAGAGCTTGGCGTCCGTTGCGGGACTTTGAATCTCGATTATGGAGAGAAAAATGCCTTCCTATTGTCATCGGCGGCGTTCGCGCTGCTGCGCCGCTGTGTTGTGTCTCGGCGCTGTATTGACTTCGCTCTCGCCGGCCAGTGCCGGCAGCGGTGCCAATTACGTTCTCTACAATCACCATACCGCCTCCCAAGGTGAGAAGGAGATCAAACTCCTTTCGGACTTTGGCAATCCCGGCAACGGTGAGGCCAACTATTTCGCTCAACTGATCGAGTTTGAGTACGGCGTCACCGACCGTTGGACGACAGCGCTTTACTTCGAAGGCGACAAAATCGACGGCGAGAATTACGCCTTCGGTGGTTGGCGCTTTGAAAACCGGCTGCGCCTGTTTGAAGGCAATGTGTTCCTCAATCCTGTGCTTTACGCTGAGTATGAGGAATTGCGGCCCGCCCACCGGATTAAGCGCGGAGCCGTCGGTCGCACCGATGGCGGCGGTGAAGAGGAAGAAGAAGGAACCGAACACGAGGTCGAGACCAAACTCATTCTAGGCCAGGACGTCAGCGATCGCCTTGATGTTTCGTTCAATTGGATCAATGAAACAAACCTCGATTCTGGCAAGTGGGCGTTTGGCTATGCAGCCGGCCTTAATTACGTATTGTTTGAGGTGGACGGCAGCAACCGTGGTTGGGAGATGAAGGAGGTCAAGCTGGGCGTCGAGTTCTTTGGCGGACTTGGTGATAGCGAGAAGGGCCTAACCTTCGACGGAAGCAAGACCGAACAGTATGCTGGTGTCAATCTCAAGAGCGAATTGGCCAATGGCGTTCAGGTGGGCATTGGAGGAGCATTCGGTCTGACCGGCGATAGTGAAGACGCAATAGTGCGCACGATGATCGGTTATGAGTTCCACTGAAGACTATGATAGTGTCTGACCCTTCGGGTCAGACACTTGCACCCTCATACCGCCTTAGCAATCGCCGTTTCAGGCCGGTATTCGAGAATGTCGCCCGGCTGGCATTGCAGCACCTCGCAGATTCGTTCCAGCGTATCGAAGCGCACGCCCTTCACCTTGCCGGACTTCAAAAGCGACACGTTTTGCTCGGTGATGCCTATGCGCTCGGCGAGGTCTTTCGACCGCATCTTGCGCCTGGCTAGCATGACATCGAGATTGACGATGATTGCCATGGCGGGCCTCACACGATGAGGCGGTTGTCGGCGGCAAGGCGCGCGGCTTCCGTCATTACGTGGGCGATGGCCAGAATGAGCCCGCCGAACAGCGCGATCATGTAGTCTTCAATGCTGAGGCCGATCACAAGCATGTACTGGCTAGGCGGATTGCCGGCCGTGAGGATCATGCTCAACATCGCGCCCGTCACCGGCCGCAATACGGCAAGCGCCAGCATGCACATTCCGATGCGTCGCAAGCGGCGGGGTGCGTCTTCCGGGAACACTTGGCCTAGCCGGTAGTTGTCGAACAACGCGTAAGCCTGATGCAGGGCATAGAACAGAACCGACAGTGGGATCATTGAGGCGAGAAAGCCAAGAATCCGCGTGGCGCCATCGGTATTGATGGAGCCAGTCGCGAGTCCGATGTGCGGGGCAATGTATTCTGCAATGATGCCAGGTGACAGCCACACCCAGGCAAGTGCCAGTTCGGCCAATGCGCCGCCGATGGCGACAACGAAACACATCGTGGCGCCGAGCCGGCGGAGCGCCTTGAAATCATCGGTTCCGGCGCCGCCGCCGGCAACTGTCGAGGTCATCATATCGAAGCTCCTCATGTGGCTCAGACGATCTGGCGGTTGTCGTCGGCGATCTCGACACCCGTTCTGAAAATATGCGCGATGGCGACGATGAACAGCGCCATTAACAGATGTAGCGCATCGTTGGGCTCGGCCCAAATCCACGGCCGGCCGGTGCTCACGCCGGTCTCGAGATGCTGCGTGAAGATTAACTGCAAGAGTGGCCGCGCCGTCATATCGGCCGCGACCGCCGCAACGCCCGCCCAACCCAGGTTGCGCATTACTTCGACTGCTTCAGCGCTAAAAATGCTGCCGCGCAGGTAGCAGCCGAACAGCCGCCAGACGAAGACCACGACCAGAGCCGCGATGGCCCAGTCGATCAGCACGACGGCGAAGGCTTCTGCGTAGTGCGCGTGCGGCAGCGTCGTGAGATCTATCTTGAGATAGTGCCCCCACGACTGTTTCACCACTTCAATATCGGTCCAGTGCGAGAGGATGATGAGCAGTGTCCAGCCGATCCAGGCGAGGGCGGCGAACCGGATCAGATGGCACAATCCCGCGACCCGCATCTGCAAGGCGTGCTGGCGATCTCCCGAATCTAAAATGGTATTGGATGTCATCGGTGTCCTCCTATTGACTCATGATTTAATTATTGTAAAACGATAAATAATACATGTCAATGGAGATGTCTATGCTCAGTCCACGCGACTTACGCCTGACTGCTTTCGCCATCCTATGCGCCATTCTGGGCGGCTGCATGCGCGTTCCGGTTAGCACTCTCTACGGACTTTGGTCCGTGGATATGACGA
>JBEBJD010000122.1:0-31006 GCA_040080075.1 Hyphomicrobium sp.
GGCGACTACTTAGAACTTGGCGTCATGGAAGCCGTAGACGCCATTGCCTTGATCGTTCCCCAGCAAAAGATTCACGCTGCAGGGTATTGCCTGGGAGGGACCTTGCTTTCCATTGCCGCCGCTGCGATGGCCCGTGATGGGGATGACCGGCTTGCGTCCATATCGTTGTTCGCTGCTCAGACAGATTTCTCCGAAGCAGGAGAGCTGACGCTATTTACCAGTGAATCGCAGATCGCATTTCTCGAAGACATGATGCAGGAGCAGGGTTATCTCGACTCGAACCAAATGGCTGGAGCATTTCAAATGTTGCGCTCCGGAGACTTGATCTGGTCGCGGCTTGTGCGCGATTATCTGCTGGGAAAGCGGCAGCCGGTCTTTGATCTATTGGCGTGGAATGCTGACACAACCAGGATGCCGTTTCAGATGCACGCCGAGTATCTGCGTAAGCTCTTCCTCGACAATGAACTTGCGGAGGGAAAATTTAAGGTGGACGGGCGCCCGGTAGCCTTGGGAGATATCAGGCAGCCGATGTTTGTGGCCGGAACTGAAGCCGATCACGTGTCGCCATGGCGCTCGGTGTTCAAACTGAACTTGCTATCTGATACGGCAGTTACCTTCCTTCTGACGAGCGGCGGGCATAATGCCGGAATTGTCTCGGAACCAGGTCATGCCGGCCGGAGTTATCGCGTCTCAACAAAAACAGAACTGGACCAGTTCGTCGATCCCGAGACATGGTTTGACCGTACACCGGTCCGGGAAGGGTCATGGTGGCCTGCTTGGGCGGCTTGGCTGTCCGGCCGGTCAGGCCCGATGCAATCGCCTCCCCCAATGGCGGGGGGCGGGCATCGCGTGCTGGGCGACGCCCCTGGAACTTATGTGCTTCGAACATAACCCAGCTATTGCGTTCGACGGTGGCGGGATCGATTTTTGTGGAAGATCCAGCGCGTGCCTTGGTTACAGCAGCGAGCAAAGTGACGCGGCCTGGATCGCCAATGCACCGGTTTGGGTGCTTAAACCCACAAACTAAGCCTTCTTACCCACACAGATGGCCTGCTGTTCGATGACCGCAGCCATCCCTGCGGCTTGAATGTCGCAGCTCCTATGATCTGGATCAAGGCGGTTCTGTGTCCCCCCATGCACAAGATTTTCCAGTGCAGGGAGCCTGAAATCAAGGCCGAACAGATGGGGGAGGATGCCGTGGCGGATACTCGGGCCGAGCGGACGGCTTTTATGGATTCGATGACGGTCATCGCGGCCTTAGGGTGCGCTGTGATTGGCCTTACGTACGCATTTGCATCTCCCGATGCCGCGATGGCGTTTCACGGGATGGTGTTTGCGGTAGCGGCGGGTACTGCTGCGGGATACGTGATATCCAAGATGCTGGGGCCGGTGCCTGCGGCAACCGGACAAATAGAATATACAGATGGGCCCATTCGCGTGGCCGTGGTCGCGGCGGTCGGTTGGGGTGTTGCCGGCTTCTTGATTGGCGACATCATCGCTTGGCAACTAGCGTTTCCCGTTTTGAACTTTGATCTTCCTTGGACGAGTTTTGGGCGGCTTAGGCCGCTGCACACGTCCGCCGTTATCTTCGCTTTTGGCGGCAACGTGCTGATTGGCACGTCGTTCTATGTCGTGCAGCGCACGTGCCATGCGCGGTTGGCGGGCAGATGGGCCCCTTGGTTCGTTGTGTGGGGCTACAATTTATTCATTGTGCTGGCAGGTACCGGCTACCTTTTGGGAATCTCCGAAGGCAAGGAATACGCTGAGCCTGAATGGTATGCCGATCTCTGGCTGACCATCGTTTGGGTCGTCTACCTTCTGGTTTTCCTGGGCACGCTGATGCGGAGGAAAGAGCCGCATATATACGTCGCCAACTGGTTCTATTTGGCTTTCATCGTCACGGTGGCGATGCTCCATGTCGTCAATAATTTGGCCGTACCGGTTTCGATCTGGGAACCCAAGAGCTACGTGATCTACTCGGGTGTGCAGGATGCCATGACCCAGTGGTGGTATGGTCACAACGCAGTAGGATTCTTCCTGACGGCAGGCTTCCTTGGGATCATGTATTACTTTATTCCCAAGCGCGTGGAACGTCCGGTCTATTCTTACCGGCTTTCAATCGTCCACTTCTGGACGCTCATCTTTCTCTACATTTGGGCGGGTCCACATCACCTGCATTACACAGCGCTACCCGATTGGGCGCAGACGCTGGGCATGACGTTCTCGATCATGCTGTGGATGCCGTCGTGGGGCGGCATGATCAACGGTCTGATGACGCTTTCGGGCGCTTGGGACAAGTTGCGGACCGACCCCGTCGTGCGCTTGCTAGTGGTGTCGGTCGCATTTTACGGCATGAGCACGTTCGAAGGGCCGCTCATGAGCATCAAAGCGGTCAACTCACTCTCCCACTACACCGACTGGACAATCGGCCACGTGCATTCAGGTGCACTCGGCTGGGTTGCAATGGTTTCGTTCGGGGCGATCTATTGCCTCGTTCCGTGGCTGTGGAACCGGCGTGCGCTCTATTCCATCAGGCTCGTGGAATGGCATTTCTGGATATCGACAATCGGCATCGTGCTCTACATCACATCAATGTGGGTGTCTGGCATCATGCAGGGCTTGATGTGGCGTGCTTACGATAGCCTAGGCTTCCTGAGCTACTCGTTTGTCGAAACAGTCGAGGCCATGCACCCCTACTACATCATCCGCGCGATCGGCGGGTCTCTGTTCGTCATCGGCGGACTGATCATGGCCTACAACGTCTGGCGGACCATACGGGGCGATGAGCCGGTCGATGCTCACGAGCAGCCACGCGTGGCTGCAGCGCCTCAATTCAGACTTCAACCGGCAGAATGAGGGGACCATGAACCACGGTACAATCGAACGTAACTCCATCCTGCTGCTGGTCTTGTCACTCCTCGTCGTCTCTATTGGCGGCATAGTGCAGATAGCGCCCTTGTTCTGGGTCGAAAGCACCATCGAGAAGGTGAAGGGCATGCGCCCGTATACCCCCCTCGAACTGGTGGGGCGCGACATCTATGTGCGAGAGGGGTGCTACACGTGTCATAGCCAGATGATCCGCACGCTAAAGGATGAAGTCGAACGATACGGGCATTACAGCCTTGCGGCTGAGAGCATGTACGATCATCCGTTTCAATGGGGCTCAAAGCGGACCGGGCCGGATCTTGCTCGTGTCGGCGGCAAGTATTCCGATCAATGGCACGCCGAACATCTCATAAATCCTAGGGCGGTCGTGCCGGAGAGTATTATGCCAAGTTATCCTTGGCTTGCAGCGACCAAGGTCGACCCCGAAAAGATCGCTGGCATGCTGAAGACCCAACGGATTGTGGGTGTGCCCTACAGCGATGAGATGATTGAGAACGCGAGAGTCGATGCGGAAGCGCAGGTCAGCCCTGACACTAAAGCTGCCAAGGCACTCGTGACCCGGTACCCAAAGGCGAAAGTCGGTGACTTCGACGGGAACGCCGAGGTGCTCAGTGAACTCGATGCCGTGGTCGCATACTTGCAAATGTTAGGTACGCTCGTCGATTTCGCGACTTTCGACGCGTCCGGCCCTAACCTCAGATAGCTGGAGTACAAAAATGGACGGGCTGACCTACGACACCGTCGCCAGCTTTTGCATGGTGGCGTCTCTGCTGCTCTTTATTTCGCTCTTCGTATTCGTGCTTGTTTACGTGTTTCGCTTCGCAAGCCGCGATCGCTTAGAGCAAGTGCAACGTGATGCATTGGATCTCGGACCTGATAACAGTAAGCTCAGAGGGCGAACATGAGCACGGAAAAAGAAATCGATTCAGCGACCGGCATTGCGACCACCGGGCACGTTTGGGATGACGACATCAAGGAACTGAACAAGCCTCTGCCCAGATGGTGGCTGTATACGTTCTATGTCTGCATTCTGTGGGCCATCGGCTACCAGATCGCCTATCCGGCCTGGCCGATGTTTGACGGTTATACCAAGGGTATGCTCGGCTACAGTGCGAGAGACTCGGTTCGCCGTGATGTCGAGGATGCACAGAAGGCCCAGTCGCAATTCCGCAGCGAACTTGAAAAGACGGCATTCGCGGATGTTCGCTCAAAGCCAGATGTATTGCGGTTCGCAACAGCCAGCGGTGCTGCCGCATTTGCGGCGAACTGCGCACCCTGCCACGGCCGTGGAGCACAAGGCTCAGCTGGGTATCCAAATCTGAACGATGATGACTGGTTGTGGGGAGGTAAGATCGAGGACATTCACAAGACTATCAGTTTTGGTATTCGCTCGGAACACAAAGACACCCGTGCAAGTCAAATGCCGAGGTTCGGGGCCGACAAGCTTCTCGAGCCTGCCCAGATCGGTGACGCAGCGGACTACGTTCTGTCGTTGTCGGGACTATCCAAAAACAGCGAGGCTGCCACGCGGGGCGCTGCGATATTTGCCGAGCAGTGTGCCGCGTGTCATGGTGAAAAGGCGGCCGGCAATCAGGAAATGGGGGCCCCAAATTTGAGCGACGCAATTTGGCTTTATGGCAGCCGCCGGGAAGATGTTGTGCAGTCCATTAGCACTGGGCGTGGCGGCAAGATGCCGGGCTGGACCGGCCGTCTTGACGATGTGACGATCAAAGCCCTTGCGGTCTATGTGCAGAGTCTTGGTGGAATGAAGTAATGCTTATGGTACCTCCGGCCAGCATGCGCAAACCGGACGACTATATTGTCGAAACCGATGACGTGCGGCCGGTCAACCGCAAGGAGGATCGTGGCCTCTACTCCGAGAGGCAAAAGATCTATCCAAAGCTGGCCCGCGGGCTGTATAGGCGGCTTAAGTGGGTGCTCATGGCTGTGACGCTCGGCATCTACTACGCAGTGCCGTGGTTTCGTTGGGACCGGGGACCCGATCTGCCAAATCAGGCTGTGCTGCTGGACATGGAGCACGAGCGGTTTTTCCTGTTTGGGCTCGAGATCTGGCCACAGGAGTTCTATTACGTCACGGGCCTACTCATTCTCGCGTCGTTGACCTTATTCCTAGTCACGTCACTGGCAGGGCGTGTCTGGTGCGGCTACTTTTGCCCGCAAACGGTGTGGACGGATCTCATGGTCACCGTCGAGCGGCTGTGGCAAGGCGACCGCAATGCCCGTATCCGGCTCGATAAAGCGCCGTGGACGGCCGGTAAGGTTTTCAAGAAGTCGATGACGCACATCTCGTGGCTATTGATCGCCATGGCCACCGGTGGCGCCTTTGTCTTCTACTTTGCTGATGCCCCAACTCTATTTGGCCAGATCTTTAGCGGAACGGCGCCACTGCCGGCATACGTTTTTATCGGTATTCTCACGTTCTCAACCTACTTGCTGGGCGGCATTGCCCGCGAGCAGGTCTGCATCTACATGTGCCCCTGGCCCCGAATTCAGGGCGCAATGATCGATCATGACTCGTATCTAGTGTCGTACAGGGATTACCGGGGCGAGCCGCGCGGGCCCCACCGCAAGGGCTCGACCTGGGACAACCGCGGTGACTGTGTGGACTGTCAGGCCTGTGTTGCCGTCTGTCCAATGGGTATTGATATCCGCGACGGTGCGCAGCTCGAGTGCATTCAGTGCGCGCTTTGCATCGATGCCTGCAACCAAATCATGGATAAGGTTGGCAGACCCAAGAGCCTCATTTCGTACGATACGATTGCGGGAGGCGAAGCCGCCCTGCAGGGTAAAACCGCCCGGCCCCATCTCCTTCGTCCACGCACATTGCTCTATATGGGGCTTATCGGTCTCGTTTCTGCGATTATGCTCGTGGCAATGGCGGGCCGCAGCTTGCTCGATGTCAACGTGCTGCCAGACCGCAACCCATTTTTCGTGCGCCTCGCCAATGGCGATATTCGCAACGGCTATACACTAAAAATCCTCAATAAGCTGCACGAGCCACGGCGCTTCCGCATTGGCTTGGATGGTCTAAGTGGCGCTAAATTATCAATTATTGGCAATGATGAAAGTGCGGGTCTTGAAGTCACCGTACCCACGGATGTGCTCAGTGAAATACGCATTTTTGTCGTGATGCCCGCTGGCGCATTGGCAGGTCTCGACCCCCACGGCGAACACTTTTCCATTCTCGTGCGTGATGCGGAATCGGGACGCTTGGCGCAGCGGCAGACAACTTTCCGGAGGCCGTGACCATGTCGCAAATACCACAGGAACCGGGGACCCTCACGGGCCGGAATATCTTCACGATTTTTGTCAGCTTCTTCGCAGTGGTGTTCGCGGTGAACGCTTATTTCATGATGATGGCACTGTCGACACATACCGGTGTTGTCGCAGTGGAACCCTATCGCAAGGGGCTCAAGTATAATGACAGGATCGCGGCTTCTGAGCGCCAGGATAGTCTGGGGTGGCAAGGCGACATTGCGTTTTCAAAAGATGGTCTTAGGCTGATCGCGTCACTGCACGATGCAGCAGGACTTCCATTAAGTGGACTGAAGGTCTCGGCGATCCTGGGGCGTCCGGTTACTACGCGGGAAGATATCGCTCTCGATTTTGCGGCAACTGCGCCTGGCCAATATGAGGCCGCTGTTTCGCTCGCTGGCGCCGGGGCCTTTATTGCAAACCTAGAGGCAATGGATCCTCTGCATGCCGGCGAGGGCGCAGTCTATCGAGCGAGGAAACGACTATGGCTGAAACTCTGAGTTTCACACCAGATTTGTTGCTCTCAGCCGCGCCGGTCAAGGCTCGCACGAACTTTCAGACGGCGATGCTTGCCGTCGAGAATATGCACTGCGGCGGCTGCATCGAGCCCGTTGAGCAGGCACTCCTCTCGATCCCAGGAGTTGGTACGGCGCGCGCCAATCTGTCGATGAGGCGCGTAACGGCGGAGTACGATGCGGCCCGTTTGACGCCAGATCAGCTCATTGGAGCCTTGGAGCAGGCTGGCTACCGTGCCGCCGAACTTGACGGCGATGGTTTAGGCAACGCATCAGCGCTGGATGCCGATTTGTTGCGCAGACTGGGCGTTGCCGGCTTCGCGGCCATGAACATCATGCTGCTTTCGGTGTCTGTGTGGTCTGGCAGTGGCGGCGATATGGACCGCTCGGTGCAGACGCTCTTCCACTGGCTCTCAGCGTTGATAGCGCTGCCGGCCGTGGCGTATTCGGGGCAACCATTTTTCCGTTCAGCCGCAGGCGCACTCAAGGTGCGGCGTCTCAACATGGATGTGCCGATATCGCTCGGCGTCATTCTCGCCACCCTTATGAGTCTTTTTCAGACTGCGCGGGGGAGCGAGCAGGTCTATTTCGATGCAGCAGTAACACTACTCGCTTTCTTGCTTGTTGGGCGGTTGCTCGATCAGCAGATGCGGACGCGGGCGTCGGGCGCCGCCGCTAACTTGCTCGGACTGAGATTGACGTCTGCGGCGGTGCTTCGCGATGACCAAAGCATTGAGCGGATGCCGGTCAGGCATCTAGAGCCGGGAATGCGCATTGTCGCGGCGGCGGGAGAGCGAATCGCTGCCGACGGCACGGTGAGGCGCGGGGTAAGCGAGATCGACGAAAGCCTCATCACAGGCGAGAGCATGCCGCGCATTGTAAAAGCGGGCGCCGCAGTATTCGCAGGGACCATCAACCTGCAGCAACCGCTCGTTGTAGAGGTGACAGCGCGCGACGACAGTTCGCTGCTATCAGGCATCGTGCGCCTTATGGCCGCCGCTGAGCAAGGGCGGGGCCGCTATGTACGGCTCGCAGACCGGGCGGCACGCCTTTACGCGCCCGCCGTGCATATTCTGGGTCTCACAACATTCATTGGCTGGATGGCCGCAGGACATGGCTGGGAAGATGCTCTGACCGCAGCAATCGCCGTGTTAATCGTTACGTGCCCTTGTGCACTGGCGCTCGCCGTACCGGTGGTGCAAGTGGCGGCAGCAGGACGGCTGTTCTCCAAGGGACTAATTCTCAAAAGCGCCGATGGGCTCGAACGCATGGCCGAGATCGATACCGTCGTTTTCGATAAGACCGGTACCTTGACGGAAGGGGAACCTCAGCTCGCCAATGTTGCGGATGTTTCCGATGAGGAGCTCTCGGCTGCCGCAAGTCTTGCCCTCAACAGCCGCCACCCCTATGCCCGTGCCGTAGTTTCGGCGGCGCGCCGCAGGGGCCTCAATCCATCGGTTGCTACGGATGTCTCCGAGTCGGCCGGCGCTGGTCTTTTGCGCATCACCCCGGCTGGCGAGGCCCGGCTCGGTTCGGCCGCTTGGGTTGGTACTGGCTGCCAAGGCGGCGAGGGAGCAGAACTTTGGTTCAAAGACGAAAAGGGCACCTGCAAAGTGTTCCGCTTCGCCGACAGGCTGCGCACTGATGCGCACAGCACAATCGCCAAGCTTTCGGCAGCGGGGTATGCAATCGAAGTCCTCTCAGGCGATCGTGCCGAAGCGGTCGGTTCGATGGCTCGCGAGGCCGGTATTTCCCAGTGGTCGGCAGCCCAGAAGCCCGATGCAAAAATCGCGCGATTGGGCGAACTTCGCGATGCCGGCCGAAAGGTATTGATGGTTGGAGATGGCCTCAACGATGCTCCGGCTCTTGCGGCCGCTCATGCCTCGCTTTCCCCCTCAACCGCCGTTGATATCAGTCAGACCGCGGCAGACGCGATTTTTCAAGGCACCAAGCTGGAGCCAGTTACCGAAATTCTGGCGGTTGCGAAAGCGTCTCGCCGCCTGTCGCTGGAAAACTTTGCATTGGCTATTGCCTACAACATTGTGTTTGTGCCGCTGGCCATGGCAGGAGTTGTTACACCTCTCATTGCGGCGGTTGCCATGTCGGCATCGTCAATTACGGTGACTGCGAATGCCGTGCGGCTGAGAACCAAAGCATTGGAGCTTGCATCATGACCTCGTTAGCATGGCTCATACCCATCGCATTGTTTCTTGGCGGTTTGGGCCTAGCTGCTTTCCTCTGGTCACTCAGGAGCGGGCAATACGATGATCTCGATGGGGCGTCGTGGCGGGCACTTATGGACGAAGAACGCGGACCAGTAGCTGCAAAGGAAATCCAGGCGGCGCGCGAGGCGAAGTGATGGACGGCACGCTTGCTATTCTGGCCGGTGGTGTGCTGCTTGGACTGGCGGGTTCCATGCACTGCGCTTGTATGTGCGGTGGGATTGCATCTGGAGCGCTGTTTATATTCCGGCCAGAAACAGCAAGGCAGCGCGTCACTACGCTCTTGCTTACGCAAGGCGGCCGGATCGTGACATACGCGATAGCAGGCGGGGCGGCCGCCAGCCTGTCTTCTATGACTGTTGATCCCAATTCTACGGCGATGAGTTACAGGGTTTTGCAGTGGCTTGGTGCTGTCGTGCTGATGTGGGCTGGTTTGTCGACAGCGGGGCTTTTGCCACGGCTTTCCATTCCGGGCGGGGGTGGGGCTTCGCTCACCGCATATTTAAATCCGGTTTTAGTGCGTTTGCGCAAACACCCCCGGATTGGTCCATTTGCGGTTGGCGTCTCATGGGGGTTCACACCTTGTCCCATGGTTTACGCGGCGCTCTTTACGGCGGCTCTAGCGGGTTCGTTTGCGAAAGGCGCTCTCTGGATGCTCGCTTTTGGGTTGGGGACGCTGCCGGGCGTCATAGGAGCGGCGCTTGGTATTTCGGCCTTATCACGTAAAGGCCGGGGACCAGCGGCGGAGATGGGTGCGGGTGTCCTCATCGCGGCATTCGGCTTTGCCACACTCTATTTTGGCTGGCCTGCTTCAAACCTGTTTTGCATCACTAGGTAGCTGCAAAGTTTCACTACGGATATTGCGCCTGAAATCCCGCCTACACCACAGGCGCGCCATAACCATAGCTATAGGGAACTGGACCAGAAAAGGCGATTGTATCGCCGTCTTCTAGGACAACGGCCTCGTTGACGACACCACCTTGATAGAGCCCAGGTGTGATGTCACGGCCATTGCGCAAAACCAGAAATACATCTCTGAGCGGCAGTTTAAACATTCTGATAAGATCGCCGACCGTGGAGCCAGCATCAAGCACGACTTGCCTGCATAGTCCGTCGTGGCCGCTGTACTTAGCCAAGCTATTAAAAAAACGCGCCTCAATCGTCAGGCTGATCCCTCTTGAATTGTGGCCAAAGCCTTCGTGCTGCATGGCAAGCCTCCACTGAGATTGGCTGAAAAATACTATTCTGCCAAAACTGGTTGTTGACCTTTATCAAGCGGCAATCGCGTTTGAGCGGGACGATTTGATTCAGTCCTTAGGCAGAGTCTTGGTGGTTTGAGCATGAGGGGAGTGGACTCAGCTTGCGCGCGATCAATTCCTTAGTCAAAGGGCGTGCCAGGATGCTCCAAAAAGTCACTCACGATCGGAGGATTGAAATGACGGATACTGGAGATACGTCGATTGGGGGCAGCACGGGGCCGGCAGCAATGATCAAGGTGTGGGATCCATTTGTTCGTATTTTTCATTGGAGTCTTGTCGTGTTGTTTGCGGCCGCGTTCGTAACCGGGGACGAGTTCGAATGGCTGCATCTTTGGGCTGGCTACGCCATAGCGGTGCTGGTTGGGATGCGTATTGTATGGGGATTTGTGGGTTCGCGTTATGCGCGCTTTGCCGGATTTGTGAAGGGTCCGGGCGAGGTTTGGGAGTTTCTAAAACAAACGCTTCACTTAAATGCTCCGCGCTATATTGGGCACAATCCGGCAGGCGGGGCCATGGTTATCCTGTTACTGGTGATGTTGGTGGGGTTGTCTGTCACCGGCATTGCGATGACTTTTGATGCGCAATCGGAATCTGATGTCTTGGAAGAAGTTCATGAGGTGCTGGCCAATGTCACATTGGGGCTCGTGTTGCTTCATATTCTTGGCGTCATTGCCGCTGGTTATGAACATGGCGAGAACCTTGCCAAAGCAATGGTAACTGGCGAAAAGCGCGCGCAGTAGATCGCCCCCCATGGCACCTGCAGTATGGCACCTGCATTCGCCAACGATCGCGGTTAGAGATGGATTGAAGTCATCCGGCTTGTGTAAAGCTAACCAGCCGGTGACTTTCTTCATCCCATAGCTTCAATCGCGCACAACGGAAGCTCTCGGCGAGCGTTAGGTGATTGAGGGACTTGAATTCAGGGATGGCGTCCAGGCATTCACGTAGCCGGTAGTTTGGGATCTTGCTATTTAAGTGGTGGATATGGTGCAGGCCGATGTGGCCGGTGAACCAGTTGAGGATCGCAGGCAGTGCATAAAACGAGCTGCCAAGAACCGCGGCAGATTGAAACTCCCAGTTGGCGCTGTGCTCCCAGTAGGCATCATCGAACTGATGCTGAATGTAGAACAGCCAGCCACCTGCGGCAGCTGCAATAGCGATAATGGGAATGGCGGCCAGTGCCAATTCCGTGAAGCCGAACGCATAGCCAATGAAGCCATAAATCACAGCCATTGCGAGATCGAGTGCGAGAACACTTTTCCAAGCCTCGCTGGCGGGCAATCCGTGCAGCCAAGGTAATCTCTGCAGTACCAAAAAATACAAGGGTATACCTAGTCCGAATAAGAATACCGGATTGCGATAAATACGATAGCTCAGGCGTTGAACTGGCGGCAACGCTTGGTATTCCTTGACAGTTAGGGTTGTGATGTCGCCAATTCCGCGACGGTCGAGATTGCCGGAACTGGCGTGGTGCTGAGCGTGCTCACGCCGCCATAAGCCATAGGGTGTCAAGGTGAATATCGAAAGGCAGCGGCCGCATAAGTCGTTGGCGGCTCGGCTTGGAAAAAACGAGCCGTGGCCACAATCATGCTGAATGACAAAAAGCCGGACAATGAGGCCGCCTGCTGGCAAAGCGAGGATTAAGGCAAGCCATGCCGTGCTGCGCATTAACGCAAACATTGATGCCACAAGCAAGAAAAGCGGCACCAGTGTCGTCACCAGTTGAAAGACGGCGCGGCGGCTATCGGCTTTGTTGAAAGCGGCGCAGCGCTGGGCAAGGCTCTTAAGCCTTGGCTGAATTTCGTTACGGTCAGGCGTTTCTGTTTCCATCGTCATATTGTGGGCTTTCTATTTGTTCTTCGATCCGGCCATCACACAACGCAGGGCACAACTAGGCTTGTTGCTAATCGTTCAAGCCAGCTCCCATTTGTCATTCCAGGCAGACGTGACGTAATTGATGATAATCGACCGGCGGAGTCTCTGTAGCGGATGGTGCCCGGCGCCATGCCAAGTGTTGCTGGCCGGAATAAAAATAACACCCAAGTTCTGGCCGAACGGTGCCGATGTCACATATTTTAAATCCGGTGGTCCTTCATAGATGTCGGTGCCCGCCAGGCGCAGCGCTGGATCATCCGATAAGTACACCAGCATCGTGAACTTCTTGACCCGGATATCGGTGTGCGGCTCGAGCCAGAAGCCGGGCGCGTCCTGACAATATTCGATGCGCAAATGGGCGTCCGAGAGATCCGCACCCGTTACCGTCTCAATTGCCGTCCTAACATCGGGGCTGTTGAACCCTTCGACGATGCGGCGGCAGACGGCAAACCTGTCCTGATTGTCTCGCGTAAAGTAAACCCGGGTCGAATTGTTGGTCTCGCGCCGGCCGTTGAAGACCACGTCCTGCGGCGGGGCAAAGGGAAGTTCAAGAATGGCCTCAACATCCGCGCGTGGCAGTGCATCTTCGAGTAGCCAATAGTCGAAAGGCTGCGTCTCGTGCCGGGACTTGTTGAGACAATTGAGAAACGACTGGGCGACGGCCCCAGGAGGCCGAATATCCGCGCATGCTGGCGTTTGAGCCCGCGCTGTGTTGTTCATGTCAGGCTCCTTTATAGTACGATGGAATGAGCGACTTTATCCAAGCTGAAAATTTGTGGCGGCCGAGCTGACGTGCCAGCGCTGCGTCTGATCGCACCCAATTGAACATGACGTAGCGCCGCTGACCGGTGAATGGCTTGTGTCCGTGCCACGAATTCTTCGACACCTTGAAGGCGGCGAAGGCACCCCCGTTGGGTGGGATCTCTGCGGCGTAGTCTTCGAGATCGTCGCCACGGCGCAACAGCCGAAGCCTTCCGCCAGACTCATCCCACTTATCATTCAGATAGAGCAAGCAGGTCACGACCTTGTCGGCGGTGTCCGTATGAATACGCCCATCTTTCGACTGTGCCTGGCCGCGTACCGTAATCATAAGCGGCAATCCGGTGAGATCGACGCCAAATCTCTCGCCCACAACCTTGGCAAGCCTTGGCGAGTTTATCTCATCGATGAGGCGTCTAAAGGCCGGACCATATTCGAGCGCGGCTAACGGAAAGACGCCAGGCTTTTCAATCTTAGGAAAATCTGCGCGGATGGCATCCAGATCCTGGTCACGCAACACAGTACCGACGCTAAAGAATTCGAAAGGCTCCCGTGCGACCGGCGCCCGGCGAACGGCTTCAAGATCGATCATGCACGGCTCCCCCTTACATTGTTTTTTCCCAAGGTAATTCCGGAACACCTCACAGCACGTTGTGTGTGCCATCGCAGAACGGTGGATTGCCGGTTTCACAACATCCGCACAAAATTACCGGTTCGCTGCGGTGCGCTACAAACGTTATGGGCTCGCAGCCGGTGCCATCATGCGAGCCGTCGCAAAACGGCTTCGTTTTGGACATGCCGCAACTGCACCATTCATATTTCTTTCCCTCGACAACCTCGACTTGGTACGGACAGGCCTCGGCCTTCGTCGTGCTGGTAGACATTTGTTACCCTCTTGGTCCAATCCGGCTTCGCAGTCAGTGTCTCTAGGACAGTTCGTGGATGCGGAACGGCAAGCCTCCCTTGGGCATCAAGGTCACGGACGCCGCGATTTGAGGCGGTGCGCTCCCGGCATATTCGACACGGAACCGGCGCACGAGCTGTGAAAGCGCCATCGCAGTTTCCATCTGTGCCATTTGACCGCCGACACAAAAGCGTTTGCCTGCTCCGAAAGGCAAATAGCTGTATTTGACGCGCTTTTTTACGCTTCCTGGTTCAAAGCGCTCGGGACGGAATTCTTCCGGATTGTCCCAGTATTTTTCGCTGTGATGTACGAGATAGGGAAGCAGGACAATGCGGTCGCCTGGCTTAATTTCGTGGCCTGCTATCTCGTCTTCAGCCACGGCCGAGCGGATGAAGGCCCAGGCTGGCGGGTATAAGCGCAATGTCTCAAGCACGACAGAGCGCGTGTAGGTGAGCTTTTCAAGATCATCGGCATTGGGCTCCCGGTCGCCATACACCTCTTCGCCTTCCCTGCGGATCTTCTCTGCGACCTCAGGATGCTGCGACAGCAGATAGAATGCCCAACCAAGAGTTAATGCCGTGGTTTCGGTGCCGGCCCAAAGGTACTGTTTGATCTCATCGAGAACCTGCTGATGATTCCAGGCCGGCATGTCTGGATTGTTTTCGGCCGCCTGCATCATCTTCAGAAGCGTTTTTTCGCGGTCTTGCCAGGGCGTGGCTGCGATCACTGCCTCGGGCAGTGACAGCCATGCACCAATGGCGTTGGCCGGCGCGTGTGCGTCCGTAACTTCGACAAGTTCCCCGCTCACCTTCTTCATGCGGATGGCACGATGCTCGGAAGCGTCGGTATAGGCTTTGACGGCTCCGAATACGGCCTTTGGATTGAACGGGACTTCGCGATCGAACAACGCCCGGCATACCATATCGGCAGCAAGGCCCCAGGTTTGTTCAAGCATCTCGATTTTGTTTTCGCCACTTCGCGCGAGTTGGCCCCATGCTTCCATTTTGTTGCGGATTGCCACCATGAAATGCGGCAAGTAGCCAGCGTAGACGTTTGGATGAAAATATGACTGCTGGGGCTGGCGCACCTTCTGCCACAAGACACCGTCAATGGTGATCATCGCGTTGCCAAAAATCGGCTTCAGGCCGTCGAAATATTTGGCGTAGTTGTCGACATTGTCGACCAGTACATGGCGGATGTAATCGATCTCACTGAGAAAAAAAATGCGCTCTGACCTGAGATTGACTGGAACGCATCCGCCTTGCTTAGCACACAGGCGTTTGAGAATTCCCATTGGGTCGGGCGAATTGACGAAAGGAGAGATCTTGAACCAAATGCTGTCTTCCTCGCCAAGAGTCTGGGCGTAGGCGTGCGTTTCAGCGGTCATTGACTGACCCTTTCGATTGCGGTTTGCGCGAGACCAACAAATCCATGCATGCACACAGAGCAGGGGCAGTCAGGCCTATTGCACTGATCGCAATGGCCGACAGTACTGGTTTGCATATTCACCCCAAAGTTACCGGGGCACGCTATGAGGCCGGATCGCGTGCCGCTTGATCTCGGTCAAAAATGCGCAATGCAAATTGTCTCACGCCTTGGCGCCGATCAATGTGCGCCGGATGTGCGAGCGGCGGGCAGCTGAGATGCCGCGTGCTGGGAGCGTTGCCGCTGCCGGATGCTCTTAAATGAACGGACTCGTTGCGGCAGCCGCAAGCTTGATTGGGTCCAGGATGGTCACCGTCCGGGTGCCATCGAGACGGATAATGCCCTCGCTCTTCAAGGCGCGAAATTGGCGGCTGACTGTTTCAAGCGTCAGGCCAAGGAAATCGGCGGTGTCGCTACGGCTCAGAGGCAAATCGAACCGCTCGCGGCCAGAACTATCAAACTCACAAGAATCCAATCCCCGGCTACGTCTCGCTATCATGACAAACAGGTTTGCAACCTTCTCCCGGGCCGTCATGCGGCCCAACAGCAGCATCCAATCCTGTGCCGCTTCAATCTGAGTGAATGCGTTGCGGAAGAGCTGATGCTGAATACCGGAATGCTGCTTTACCAAGCGTTCGAACGCTGCAGCAGGAAACGAGCAAAGCTGCATGTCGGTGGCGGCTTCTGCGTGGGATGAGCCATGCGATTCGAAGGGCCAGCCGACAAAGTCGGACGGGAACAATAGTCCCACAATCTGCTGGCGGCCATCGGGGAGAACCTTGGTAAGCTTTGCCGAGCCGGATAAAACGATAGCAAAATAGTCTGGCAGGTCTTGGTCTGAAATAATTTTTTGACCTGCTTTAAGGCGGCGATGCCTCGCAATCTGATTCAGTCCAGATAGCTCTTCTGATTGAAGTCCGGCGCAGATGGCCTTGCCGCGTACGACGCAACTATCGCACGTGCGACGGGGTGCCGAAGCTGGCTGGTCGGGAAAGTCATGAACTTGTGAAATTGGCCGCTTCATTTAGGTCCATTCCAGGGTCGTCAGAGCCGACTCAGCTGTGCTGAACAGCGGCACGTAGAGTTTTGAGGTTTCGCAAACTGCGGTTTGTATCAAGCCGCCCATTTTGGCCACCACACACTCAGATCGATTTCCTACTATCGCACACCACGCGTTCGTGATCCTGACCTTGACTTAGATCAAGCGGCAGAGGCGCGACGCTGACACGGTGCCACATCTACGCAGAATAAAACGCCTTTATCTGGCGGGCAATAAGGGCCGCCGGGGCTGAGATTCGAGTACGATGTCATGGAGAATGCCCTATGAACGAGTTTGTCAGAAAATTTGCGACGACGCTAACACCCTGGACGCCGGAAGAATTTGAAGCGCAGATCCGGGCGGTCGGCCCTGTACGCTACCATGACCTGCATCCGTTTCATAAATTGCTGCATGGCGGAAAGCTTAGCAAAGGGCAGGTGGCGGCCTGGGCCTTGAATCGTTACTGCTATCAGGAGGCGATCCCGCGCAAGGATGCCGCCTTCATGAGCCGTACTCATGATCGTGAGTTGCGGCGCGAGTGGCTACATCGCATTCACGACCACGATGGGCTTCCACCCGAAGAACTGGGGGGCATTGAGCGCTGGTTGAAACTCACCGATTGTCTTGGGCTGGACCGTGACTACGTGACAAGCATGCGCGGCGCGCTGCCCGCTACGCGTTTCGCGGTCGAGGCCTACGTGCGCTTTGTAGTGGAGCAGCCGCTTGTAGTGGCTGCAGCGTCGTCCCTGACTGAGTTGTTTGCGCCGTCGATACATCGCGAGCGCATCGCAGGCATGTTAACCAACTACGCCTTTGTAAATGACGAGGTGATGGCCTATTTCAAACGCAGGCTTTCGCAGGCGCCCAGAGATGCGATGTTCGCTCTGCAGTTTGTGAAAGACAATGCCCGCACACGCGCAGAGCAGGAAGCCTGCGTCGATGCTGTGCGCTTTAAGTGCGATGCGCTTTGGGCTCAGCTTGACGCTCTGTACCTGGCTTATGTGATTGGCATGATCCCGCCCGGTGCCTATCAGTCCGAGACGGCCTGATGGCGGGGACTTTCGTGCGGGAACGTTTGCTCATCACGAGTGACAGCCGTCCCTTACTGCCGTCGCACATCAAGCTCAGGTACGACAATGCTCGCCGGCGCTGGATTATCCTGGCGCCGGAGCGTGTCTTCGACCCGGATGATACGGCGGTAGCGGTGTTGCGGCTTGCAGATGGCCAGCGTTCAGTCGCCGCTATCGTGGCGGCATTGGCGCGGGACTACGAGGCGCCGGTCGATGAAATTCGCACTGATGTCATGGCCATGCTGCAGGACCTTGCAGACAAGGGCGTGATGACGGCAAACTTGGAGCAACGTCATGAGCGGCAATAGATCAATCGCGCCAGCGGATGACACATCTGCCGCCTGCACGAGGGCCCCCATTGGTCTTTTGGCTGAACTCACTTACCGGTGTCCGTTGCAATGCCCGTATTGCTCGAATCCACTTGAGATGACGGGCAAGGCAGGTGAATTGAGCACCGCCGAATGGCAAGATGTGATGCGTCAGGCGGGCGAGCTGGGCATTCTCCAATTGCACCTTTCGGGAGGGGAGCCGGCAGTAAGGACAGATCTCGAAGATATTCTGGCCAGCGCAGTGGAGGCCGGTCTTTATACCAACCTCATAACTTCAGGTGTCATTCTCACACGCAAGCGTCTCAAGGGCCTGGCTGACATTGGGCTCGATCATGTGCAACTCTCGATTCAAGACACCGATCCGGCCAGCGCTGAGCGGATCTCGAACTATAAGGGCGGGGCAGAGAAAAAACGCGAAGTGGCGCGATGGGTGCGCGAACTTGATTTACCTCTCACCATCAATGCGGTTGTGCATCGGCAGAACATTGAGAATTTGCCCGCTATGATCGACTATGCCGTCGAGGTAGGGGCCAGCCGGATTGAAGTCGCACATACTCAATACTATGCTTGGGCCCTCAGAAACCGGGCTGCGCTTATTCCGACGCGGGAAGCGTTTATGAAGAGCATGGCGATTGTTGAAGAGGCCAAACAACGCCTCAAGGGAATTCTGGTGTTTGACGTAGTGGTTCACGATCACTATGCGGTAAGGCCAAAGCCGTGCATGGGCGGATGGGGCCGCAACCTCGTAGACATTACGCCAATTGGTATAGTGCTACCCTGTCACGCCGCTCCAACGTTGCCGGGAATGGCCTTCGATAATATTCGCGACAGGCCGCTTGCTGACATTTGGTTTAACGGCCAGGCCTTCCAGAAATTCCGCGGTACATCCTGGATGAAAGAGCCATGTCAAACCTGCGACCGGCGTGAGATTGATTGGGGCGGATGCCGATGCCAAGCCTTTGCGATGACAGGAGATGCAGCCAATGCCGATCCAACATGTGTGCTTTCGTCCTGGCACGCGGACTTCAAAGCGCTAGCCGAAAAGGAATCGCACGAACCAGCGCCGCCATTTATTTACCGCCGCATGAATGCTCCGGCCAATAAGACGCATGCCACATCAAGCGTGTAGCCCTAACCGTAAGGCGGATGCGTTCTCGCGCGGGCGGTTTGCCGCTCCAAGACTTGACGCAAATCAAGTCCGCCTCGATTGGCTGAGCCTAGTCATGCGCTGCGATGGCCGTGTAATTGATTTCGCGGCAGTCTCGCGTGATAGCGCTGCATGTCAAACCGCCGTGACCTATCAGCAGTTTGAGCGGCCAATACTGGAAGCGGACCCACCATGAATCCCGAGATCGTCGAGCGGTATTCGGCTCCAGTTCCGCGCTACACGAGCTATCCGACATCCCCGCATTTTTCAGCAGATATTGGACACCGCCAATATTCTGAATGGCTCACGGCTCTGCCCGTGCGATCGCGGCTTTCGCTTTATTTGCACATACCGTTTTGTGACACCTTGTGCTGGTACTGCGGTTGTTGCACCAAGGAAGTACACCGTTATGAACCGGTGGCCGAGTATCTTGTATCTTTGCTTGCTGAGATCGAGAACGTTTCGGCGCGTCTGCCGCAGACCCACGAAGTTGCCCACATTCATTGGGGAGGCGGATCCCCAAATGTCCTGACAGCACCAGATATCTTAAAATTAGCGGCGGCAGTGCGCGCCAGTTTTCATGTGCGTGATGATGCTGAGTTTGCCGTCGAAATCGATCCCAGGGGCCTCACCGAGGACCGTGTCTCTGCATTTGCACAAGCCGGCGTCAATCGAGTGTCGGTCGGAGTGCAGGACTTCAACACTGCTGTTCAAGCGGCGATCAACCGGCACCAGACCTTTGAGACGACCAAGAAAGCCGTTGATCTTTTTCGTCAGCACGGTGTTGAGGCCATTAACGTCGACCTCGTCTATGGCCTGCCGCATCAAACACGAGACAGCGTTGAAGAGACGATCAATCAGGTTCTAGAGCTCGCGCCAGAGCGGATTGCTATTTTTGGATATGCGCATCTGCCCTCGCGCCTTAAACATCAGCGCCTGATTGACGAAGCCTCACTGCCTGGCGCCATCGAGCGGTTCGCCCAGTCGAACCGCTTAGCGCACATTCTAGGCAATGCGGGTTATGTGCGCATTGGTCTCGACCACTTTGCAAGACCTCAAGATTCTCTAGCCTCCGGTCCCGTTAATCGCAATTTCCAAGGCTACACGACCGATGCGGCAAGCACGCTCATCGGCCTCGGCGCATCCGCAATTGGCCGTCTTCCGCAAGGATATGTGCAAAATGCTGCGGCGGTTGGAGACTATGCGCGGCGAATTCAAGACGACGGTCTGGCCACGGCGCGGGGCGTCTTCTTGACCCAAGACGACCTTATTCGCGGCTTTGTCATTGAACGCCTGATGTGCGACATGCAGTTTCCAGTTGCGGAACTGCGCCGGCGGTTCGGTTCTGCGGCCACTCCAGTCCTCGAAGAAGCCGAAGCTCTGATTGGAGCCGACCAGGACCGGTTGATCGAACGCACTGCAGGTGGCTTCCGTGTCACCGACAAGGGCCGCCCGTTTGTGCGCACCATTGCCGCATGCTTCGACTCATATCTGGGTACCGGCCCGGCACAGCACTCAGCTGGAGTTTGATTCCGCATAAATCATCCGGGTTCAGCGCCGCAATGCGTCACCGGGGGCTTTGCCATGCAGAGCTAGCAGCGGTTCTGCAATTGGACAGTTGCGTAGGAGTTCCTGCCAGTTTTGAATAATCACCCGGGAGCGGTCTGACTGCGCTAAAATGCCGTTGGCTCTTAGCCGGGACATATGCCGGGACAGCGTGTCGGCATTAAGTGAAAGATAGTCAGCCATATCATTGCGTGAGAGCGGTGCTTCTATGGCGATACCGCCCGGCCCGCCAACCCCCAGGCGCAGTGCCAGTTCGATCAAGAGCGCTGCAATTCGCTGTTCGCTGCTGAGCGTGCCGAGTACTGCGATATGCATAGCTCGGCGCGCATGCTGATGTGCAAGACCACGTTCTAGAACAGGATAGAGTTCCGGTTTGCCGGACGCATACGATTGAAGCGAATTCAAACTCAACCGCCAGAGTTCTGCCGCTGTGGCTCCTCTCAATCCAGCCTCTTTGAGGGGCGGCGCGCAGGAGGCCTGGAAGATGTCGCCTGGATAGATAATGCCGAGAAGGAATCGGTGCTTACAAGCGACGGCAGCCTGAAGCGTCAGGACGCCAGAGGACACGGCGTAAACCGTGTCGCTCATGTTGTGTTCAAGCAGCAAGCGTTGATTCTGGCGCAAGCGCACGACGCTTGCTAACGGGCGAAGTGATGCAAGAAGATCCGCGTTCGCGCTTGCATCGCGCTGTGCTCCGGGCGCGGATCCGGATGGTAGCTTGGACAGTCTATTTGCCGAAGTCATGATTGCGCCCCCGCAGCGTCGATCCCAACCCGGAATCTAGGAGGGCGTCAAAAACTTGTTCTTGTTTGCGGTAGTTGGTCTTGATGCGGGTCAACAACCCTCGCCGTGCGACGCTACGGCAGTGGCAGGGCCAGTATTGGCTGGACCGGGTCAATTTTTGATCGAGATCAATAAATCTCGTGTCGTTCCCGCAACATGGACTAGCGAAAGTAGGGGCGGCTGATCTTGGTCAGCGATGGCGGTCAGATTGAACTGGAGTGCAGGAGCCTGCCTCACATGATGGGGAGGAATGGTGACGATTCGAGCCGGTGGGGCGCGGGCGCACGTTAGGCACGCTAGGAGGACGGTAGATGATCAAGTTTAGGGGCATGCCCGGGATTGCGGCACTGACAGCTTGCGGAATGATGGCTATGCTGGCGCCTGCTATGGCCGGCAGCGAGAGCGGCAATGTCATGGTCCGCGTGTTAGGCTCTGTTGTGGATCCTGATACGGACGCTACCGTGTCCGCGGGCGGTGCGGTGCTTCCCGGCGCTAACGCCGATGTGAGCACAGAGGTCATACCGGCGCTGACGCTTTCCTATTTCTTCAATAAGAACGTGGCCATCGAATTGTTTTGCTGCTTTGCTAAGCACCAGATCGATGGAGCTGGCACACTTGCCCCATTGGGCGAGATTGCTGATACGTGGATTTTCCCGCCAGCTGTCACGCTGCAATATCACTTCGACAACATGGGAGCCTTCAAGCCCTATGTCGGGGCTGGCATTCAGTATATCCACTTCTTTAGCGAAGGCACGGGCGACAATGTACTGGGCGCGACAAGTGTCGATATCGACGACGCTGTTGGCTTCACACTGCAGGCGGGCCTGGATTATTCGCTTGGCGGCGGCTGGTACCTGAACGCCGACGTTAAGAAGACATGGCTTAACACTGATGTGACCTGGCACAATAACGCCGCGTTGGGTGGTGCTGACGTCAACGGCGATGCCGATATCGATCCTTGGATCTTCTCGGCTGGACTTGGATACCGGTTCAATCTGGAAGACGTGTTTGGCAGCCGGGAATCGGCCGCTTTGAAGTAAGGGGCCGCAATTTAGCCAGCCGCCGGGATAATCGGCGGCTGGCTTGAGTTCCACAAATTAGCCTGACGGGCTTATGGGGAAAGAGGGCTTGCCGCCCTCTTTTTTTGTCCGGTCAACCGGTCCATTTCTCGCGCATGGTGACGAGTTCCTCTGCAGCCGAGGGGTGTAGTGCCATGGTGGCATCGAAGGCGGCTTTGGTTGCGCCCAGGCGCATGGCGATCGCAGCCATTTGCACAATTTCGGCGGCGTCGGGACCCAGCACGTGGCAACCCAGCACGCGGCCGGTTGCGCCGTCGGTTACGAGTTTCATCATCGTACGTTCAGTCCGTCCGGCAAGTACATTGCGCATCGGCCGGAAGCGCGTCTTATAGATATCAATAGCGCTGTATTGAGCGCGAGCCGTGTCTTCATTCAGTCCCACTGTGCCGATTTCAGGTGTTGTGAACACGGCTGTAGGAATGAGCTCGTAGTCTGTGCGCACCGGTTTGCCGCCAAAAACGCTTTCGGCAAAGGCGTGTCCCTCGCGAATGGCCACTGGAGTGAGGTTGACGCGGTCTGTGACATCGCCGACCGCGAAGATGCCAGGAACATTGGAGCGCGAATACTCATCGACTTTGACTTCACCTTTGAGACCAGTCGCGACGCCGGCGGTCGCAAGGCCGAGACCCTGCGTGTATGGCACCCGGCCGATGGCAACCATGATTTGATCGGCTTCAAGCATTGTACCGCTTGTTAGGTTTGCGTTCAGGCCTGTGGAACTCTTGTCAATGCGAGTGATGCGTTCGCCCATGATGAGGCGAATTCCGCGCTGTTCAAGGGCTTGCATAAGATCTCCGCGCAGATCCTGGTCGAAGCCGCGCAAGACTCTTTCGCCACGATAGATGAGTGTTGTCTCAGTGCCGAGCCCCGCAAAGATCGAAGCAAATTCGACAGCGATATAGCCACCACCCGCAATGACAATCCGGTTTGGCTGTTCTTTAAGGTGAAACACTTCGTTGGATGTGATGGCGTGCCCGTGACCCTCAATCGCCTCATCGATTTGCGGCCGTCCGCCGGTGGCAATTAGTATATTGCGCGCACGTAAGTGAGAGCCGTCGCTGAGCCGTATCGTATTTGGCCCATCGAGTACTGCGCGAGCCGCAATCGTGGTCACGCCTTTGGCCTTCATGTTGTCCTGATAGAGACCCTCAAGCCGGGTAATCTCTTTGTCCTTGGCAGCAATGAGGTGCGCCCAATTGAACGCCGGTTTGGATAGCGACCAGCCAAAGCCAGCCGCATCCTCGAAGCCGTCACTAAAGCGGCTGGCATAGACGAGCAGCTTCTTGGGCACGCACCCCCGAATGACACAGGTTCCGCCAAAGCGGTATTCCTCTGCGATGGCCACTTTCGCGCCATAGCCAGCCGCGATCCTCGCCGCGCGCACGCCGCCAGAGCCGCCACCAATCACAAATAGATCATAGTCAAATGAGGGCATGAATTTCCGGCTCTTCGCGCGGCGGCTTACTTTTTGTCTTTGGCTTCTTTCAAATCTTTCATCATCTGCACGGCGTACTTCTGCCCTATCCCACCGGCTTGCTCCATAAGTTCCGGCATTTCGGCTATGAACTTGGTGCCAGGCCCAGACCTGTAAAACTCGGCGACTGCCTTGAGTTCTGATGCGCTGAATTTGGTCGCGTATAGTGCGGCCGTTTCATCGGTCATCTGCTTTTTATAGGTGCCGAATTGGTTGATCAGCTTATCGAATGCCTCGGCCGTTTCCTTGGCTGCTGGGCCATCGCCAGCGGCGGATGTGACGTGCTTTTTCAACATCGCCAGCATATTGTCAAAGTTCTTGGCCGCGCCGATGACCTCCAGCAACTCCACAGCGGCCGCCGCCGCTGCAGGATCGACTGGGCCGGCGGCGGGTGCGGCTGTGGGACCGCCTGGTGCCGTGGAGGCGGGCGGAGCCGGTTGTGCTGGGGCGTCTTGGGCCTGTGCTGGCAAGCTATGCGCAGCCACGAGGCTCGTCGCCATGAGTGTGGCGGTCAGCACGAGTGCCCGCGAGAATTGGCTCGCGATGGTAAGCGGGCGTTTCATGTTCTCATCCTGATTTTTGATTTCGGCAACTGACTTGTATTGATGCGTTGAAACTTATCTAGCTAATCGGGGCCGTGGAATGGGCAGGGCTTATGCAGTACTGGCGTCTTCGCCATATTCAGCTTCAAGCACCACAACGCCGTCCGGCCCCGCCACGATTGCGGCATCGGCTATTCCTAAGAACAAGCCATTCTCAACCACACCAGGAATGAACTTCAAGGCTTCGTCGAGACTTTCGGGGTCTTCGATACGCCCGAAGGCACAATCGAAAATAAAGTTCCCGCAATCGGTCACAAATGGCTTGCGGTCGAGCCCTGTGCGCAGCTTGATTTCACCCTGACATCCAGCGTCTGCGGCCAGCATCTCGATCATGTTGCGGGTTGCAGTCACGCCAAATTGCACCACCTCGACCGGAAGGGGAAACTTGCCAAGCATCTGCACCTGCTTACTCGCATCGGCGATGACGATCATCCGGTCCGATGCTGTGGCGACGATTTTTTCCCTCAACAGCGCACCGCCGCCGCCTTTGATCAGCCGGAGCATTCCATCGAACTCATCGGCTCCGTCGATCGTGAGATCCAGAAAAGGCGTTTCGTCTAGGGTGGAGAGCGGAATCCCCAAGGCTGCTGCCTGAATGCGTGTGGCTTCCGACGTCGGCACGCACACCACATTCAGGCCCCGTTTTACTTCTGCGCCGAGCAATTCGACCAGTTTGGCCGCCGTCGTACCTGTACCAAGACCCAATTTCATGCCTGGTTCGACAAATGTGAGGACACGCTGGGCAGCGGAAAGCTTTAAATCGGCAGACGTCATGACTAAACCCTTCCCGGCCCGATCGCTAAGCGCGCCGGACAGATTGGTAATTTTGGTGGTTCTGTCTAGGCTGCGGCGGCTGGGCTTTCAAGGACGAGGCTTGCTGGCGTATGACGGCAGCTCAAAACTCTGGAATTTGGGCCCGCATCGATGAGTAAACTTGACGGCTACACCATTGTATTTGATCTGGACGGGACACTGGTCGATACCGCGCCTGATCTGATACGCGCAACAAATCATGCGCTGGCGAGCATCGAACTGGGGCCGGCCAACCAAAGCAGGTTGCGCGACAGCATAAGCTTCGGCGCGCGCACCATGATTGTGGAAGCACTCGCTTTTCATGGTCAAGTCCGGACAGAAGCGGAAATCGATGAACTGCACCGCCTATTTATTTCCCACTATGAAGCCAATATTGCCCATTCAAGCCGGCCCTACAACGACGCGGTCAATACACTTCAGTCGTTGCGGCGGGCAGGGGCACGGCTGGCAATTTGCACAAACAAGAGGGAGCATCTTGCGCGCGCTTTGGTGACGGCCTTGTGCATCGACGGCTATTTTGACGCCATCGCCGGTATCGCGACGTTTACGGTTTCCAAGCCTCATCCCGATCACATACGGGGCACGGTTCGCCTTGCCGGTGGTGATCCGTGCCGGGCCATCATGGTGGGTGACAGCGAGAATGACGTCGTAGCCGCACGTGCAGCAGGCGTGCCTGTCATAGGATTCTTATGCGGATATTCTGATACCCCAATGCAGGAACTGAGGCCAGATGCCGTGTTCAAACACTATTTTGAACTGGAAAGCGTGATTGGCAGCCTACTGGACCGGAACAAAGACAGATTTCCGCATTGAATCAGCGCTATGGGGGAAAAACTCATTTCCCGCCTAAGCTGGCCGTTGAACAGCCACAATCGGACCCAACATGGATGGATGTACGTGGCTAGTAATTTAGCCGCCCAACGAGAAGAGGACATGACGCATATGCTGAAACAGTTGGTTCTTGCTACGGCCCTGAGCCTGAGCACTGCCATGCTGGCTATGGCCCAGGAAGCTCCCAAGAGCGCCGACGACTGCTTCAAAATGTCGACCGACTTATTCATGATCGCCGACGCCCAGAAACTCGCCAAAGATCGGAAAGATCAGATCGAGACGATGCTGGAAAAAATGGAAACATACTGCGATGCCAAGCAGTTCGCCGAAGCAGCAAGCGTTGCCAAAGAGGTAAAAGCGACAATTGGCGCCAAGTAAATTAGCCCTGGCCAGCGCAGAATTTCTAGGCAGCCCCACCTGAGGGGCTGCCTTTCGCGTTTCGATCACAAGCGCGTGATTAGTTTTTATTATGTAATTACAGCATCATAGTGTGTGTGGCAGTCGGGGCGACAGGGTTCTGATTGGGGGATGAGCGGCGTTAAGGCTGTTTGACAGCGTGGCGTTCATCACCCATCTTCCGCCACCTCAAGCAAATGGCCGTCTGCAATTTGGAATTGTCTCGCCGTCCCGTTTGGATTGCGCTGACGGCTCGCGAGACCAAAAAATCAAGCCAATAAAGGCGCGCAATGAACGTTGTCATCGTCGAATCCGCCGCCAAAGCCAAGACGATCAACAAGTACCTGGGCTCCGGCTACAAGGTGATCGCCTCCTATGGCCACGTGCGCGACTTGCCCGCCAAGAATGGCGCGGTCGAGCCCGACAACGATTTCGTAATGCACTGGGACAGCGAAGATCGCGGCAAGAAGGTGATGCGTGAAATTGCCGATGCCGTGAAAGGCGCCTCGCGCCTCATTCTGGCGACCGACCCTGATCGCGAGGGCGAAGCCATCTCCTGGCATATTCTGGAGATCCTGAACGAGAAAAAAGTCCTGAAGAAAGGCGTGCCGGTCGAGCGGGTCGTGTTCAACGCCGTTACCAAGCAGTCCATTGCAACAGCCTTCGCCCACCCACGCCAGATCGACCAGCCATTAGTCGAGGCCTACCTCGCACGGCGCGCACTCGATTATTTGGTGGGCTTCACACTTTCGCCGGTGCTGTGGCGCAAGCTACCCGGCGCCCGCTCAGCCGGTCGCGTGCAATCGGTCGCGCTTCGGCTCGTGTGTGACCGCGAAGCCGAGATCGAAGCTTTCAAGACCGAAGAATACTGGACCATCGACGCCACGCTTGCCACGCCTAAGGGCGAGGAGTTCGCCGCTCGTCTCAACGCGATCAATGGCATCGCCCTCAAGAAACTGGATATAAAAGAAGGTGGCACGGCCAACGCCATCAAGACGGCGATTGAAAAGGGCGACTTCCGCGTCACCTCGCTCGAGAAGAAGTCGGCCAAACGCAATCCTTATGCACCATTCCGCACCTCGACCCTGCAGATGGATGCGTCGCGCAAGCTAGGCTTTTCGGCCAAGCAGACCATGCAGATCGCGCAACGGCTCTATGAAGGCGTCGATGTGGGCGGCGAGACGGTTGGTCTCATCACCTATATGCGAACCGACGGCGTGACCATTGAGCCCGACGCTATTAAGCAGATCCACTCCGTCATCAAATCCGAATACGGCCCTCGCTATGCGCCGTTTGTGCGTGAATACAAATCTCAGCAAGCCAACGCCCAGGAGGCGCACGAAGCTATCCGGCCGACCGACGTTTCGCGAAAGCCCCAGGATGTGGCGCGCCACCTCGATCGTGACCAGGCACGGCTTTACGAGCTGATCTGGAAACGCACATTGGCGAGCCAGATGGCCTCGGCCGAAATGGAACAGACCGCAGCGGATATCGCCGTTAAGGGCCGCGATGGCAAAGACTATTCACTGCGCGCCAACGGCTCAGTTGTGGTGTTCGACGGCTTCCTGCGCGTCTATGAGGAAGGCCGCGATGACCGGGTTCGCACACTTGAGAAGGGTAAGGACGATACGGCTGAAGACGCCGATGACAGCCGCAGATTGCCGCCACTGAACGAGGGCGACAAGGTGACTGACAAAGCTATCGAAGCGGAGCAGCACTTCACGCAGCCGCCGCCACGCTTTTCAGAAGCAACGCTTGTCAAGCGTATGGAGGAACTCGGTATTGGCCGTCCGTCGACTTATGCATCGACGATGGCCGTGCTGCAGGAGCGTGAATACGTCAAGATCGACAAGAAGCGGCTCGTGCCTGAAGACAAGGGGCGCTTGGTCATCGCGTTCCTGGAAAGCTTCTTCATGCGGTACGTGGAGTATGACTTCACGGCGAATCTCGAACAGCAGCTCGATCTCATTTCCGATAACAAACTGGCTTGGAAAGATGTCTTGCGCGACTTCTGGAAGAACTTCACAGCCGCCATCCATGAGATCAAGGATCTTCGTGTCGGCGATGTACTCGATGCTTTGAATGAGCTGCTTGGACCCCATGTATTCCCGGCTAAGGAGGATGGCAGCGATCCACGTGCATGCCCGAAGTGCGGAACGGGGCTTTTGTCGCTCAAGATTTCCGGAAAGAACGGGGCCTTCATCGGTTGCGGGAACTATCCCGAGTGCAAGTTTACACGCCAGCTCACCGGTGATGGTGCGGGAAATGCGGCCGGCCGTGAACTTGGGTTTGACGATGCGACTGGCTTGCCGGTTGCGCTGAAATCAGGGCGGTTCGGTCCCTATCTGCAGCTCGGTGAAGGCGAAGGTGAAGAAAAGCCGAAGCGCTCCTCGATACCCAAGGGTATCGACGCGGCGACAATCGATCTCGAAAGGGCGCTGCAACTTTTGCGGTTGCCGCGCGAAGTCGGTATCCATCCTGAGACTGGAACTCCGATCACGGCGGGCCTTGGCCGCTTTGGCCCGTTCATTCTGCACGACGGTACCTATGCCAACGTCGACGGTATCGAAGAAGTGTTTTCGATCGGCCTCAACCGGGCGGTCACGCTGCTTGCCGAAAAACGGGCAGGTGGTGGCAAGGGACGCTTCGGGCGCGCAGCCGCGAAAGTCGTGCTCAAGGAACTAGGCGAACACCCTGTAGAGGGCGGCAAGATCGAAGTGCTCGACGGTAAATACGGGGCCTATGTTAGCCATAACAAGGTCAATGCCACGGTGCCGCGTGGCACCGATCCCAAGAATTTGACAGTCGAGGCAGCGGTGATGCTGCTTGCTGAGCGCGTCGCCAAGGGCGGGGCTAAGAAGGGCGGCAAAAAACCGTTCGGCAAGGCCAAGACGGCGAAGCCAGCGCCGGCATCGGCAGACGCTAAACCGGCTGCCAAACGAGCGCCTGCCAAGAAAGCGGCTGCCGTTAAGACGGTTGCCTCCAAGCCCGCTGCCAAGAAGACTCCTGCCAAAAAGAAAGCGGCGGCAGAGTGAGCACCGGCCCTCGGCATCCCGCGTAAGTCAAACTTAAGACAGACGCTTGCCCCGGCGATGAACCTCCGGCACAAGGGGCTCTATGATCCGCATCGGTTTTTATTCTGGTTCGTTCGATCCCGTCACCCTTGGGCATACGGACGTTATCGCGCGGGCGTCACGGCTGGTTGACCGGCTGGTGATTGGTATTGGCGTCAATCCTGGTAAAGCTCCGATGTTCACCGAGGCAGAGCGCGTTGCGATGCTGGAAGTGGAAACGCGTGCCGTCACTAAAGACACCGGCACGCGCATCGATATCACCACGTTTTCGAATCTCGCGGTTGATGCCGCACGCCAGCACGGAGCCAGTGTTATTTTCCGCGGCCTGCGGGATGGCACCGACTTCGACTATGAAATGCAAATGAGCGGCATGAACGGCGCCATGGCTCCCGACATACAGACCGTATTCGTGTCCGCTTCTCCCCACGTCCGCCACATCGCGGCAAATCTGGTGCGTGCGGTTACCATCATGGGCGGCGATCCCGGCCCCTTCGTCTCGAAGGAAGTTGCCAAGCGGCTGCGTCTCAAAGCGCGCGAAATCTAATCTCTGTTCTCCGGCGGGAGCCGCGTTTAGTCATGCCGAACAGGTCTGCAGAATCGCTACTGCTCCTTGAGCTCTGCCGTATCATCAGCAGTGTTCTTCTAGTGGCCCGTCGCGCCAAAATCGCATCATGGCCCCAACCCGTTCCGATTTTGGGGCGACATAAGGGCCACTAGCAATATCATGGGCTTAGTGTGGCGTTCATCGCGCCATAGGTGACACCAGCCTTGCCGCACCATTGGTCAACTATGGCGCGACGCCACACTAGGGCGATTGATCACGTTTGGCGCTCTAAGCGCCAGCCTTAAGACGCCGGCCCGGCACATTGCAACTCTATTGGACGCACTGGCGCGCGATATGAAGCCTGACCTGCCGTGGCATCGCGTAACCGCCGATGGGGGCGCTGTGGGGCGGCATGCGCGCCGTGAAGAACAGATCCGCCGCCTACAGGCTGAGGGGATTGCCGTCTCACAAGGCGGCTTCGTGCAGGATTTCGCGCGTATCGCAATCCTTGATCTATCGGTGCCCATGCCCACTCCCGTCGCTCAAACAGCCGGACCACTCAGCCGCTCGCGCGGCATGAAAGACGGGCCTCGCTAATTGGCGGCACATGCTGCGGCGGCGCGCTCCTTGCTTTCAAGATTTTGAGCGCCATTCGCGCGCCTGAGACTTCTCCTTTTGGTGCATCATTGCCCCAAAATGAAACAGGCCCAAGTGCATTTGTCCTGCGAAGTGGATCCCGGTTCTTCGTAGAAAATGCGACAAAGCACTCTAAGCCGATCTGGCTGAGGAGTTTGCGACGTGACCATTGCATCGACCGTGGATGAGCCCGGTGTAAACCTTCCGTTGGCCCGTCGTGGCAGTGCTGCCAAAACCAGCTGCGTAGAAGTTTTTCGTGATCTGACCAGCCTGGAGCCGGTGTGGCGGTCGCTAGAGCGGGATGGGAATTCGACCGTCTTTCAATTCTGGACGGTTTTCCAATCCTGGGTTCGCCATATCGCCGGGCCGCAAAAAGTGTCGTGGGTCGTTATTGCGATCAGGGCTGCAAGCACAGGCCAACCGCTCATGCTGCTGCCGTTGGCCGTGCGCCGCGAAGGTGGTCTGCAGGTTGTCGAGTTCGCGGATTTAGGCGTGTGCGACT
>JBEBJD010000100.1:0-7387 GCA_040080075.1 Hyphomicrobium sp.
CGGTATTAGTGGTGCAGGAATGGCCACCCCCAAATGCGTGCGCGAGTCTGCAGAAGCCCCGCGGTCGTAGCGGAAGACGCCGCCCTGCGGGCTACCCACCAATTCGGAGGGAATGCGATTGAGATTACCGGCCAGTTTGTTGCCGCGTTCATCGCCTAAGTAGTAAAGGCCGGGGCCTTCAGGCCGGGCCCGCACGCGCACAGCCTCCGTCAAACCCGCAAGCCCGCCCATTTCCGCTTCCCGGCTCAGGGTCGCGGCTTCATCTTTAAGTGTGGCGATCACTTGCTCCGACAGCACGCCATTGGTCTGCTGGAACAGAGCGATCGCCACGCCTGCAGCCAGCAGCACAAAGGCCGCCAGCACTGCCGCCGAAAGCCGGAAGGCCGCACTGGATAAAGTTTTTGCAAAGGAATTATTATGGTGCGCCGTCACGGACCATATACCCCGAGCCCCGGACCGTATGTAGCAGCGGCCGGTCGAAACTCTTATCGATTTTGGAGCGAAGGCGGGAGATGTGCACGTCAATGACGTTTGTTTGGGGATCGAAGTGATAGTCCCAAACGTTTTCGAGCAACATCGTGCGCGTGACCACCTGTCCGGCGTGTTTCATAAGATACTCCAGCAAGCGATATTCCCGCGGTTGAAGCGGAATGCCCTCGCCGCCCCGTGTCACCCTATGTGACAGCCGGTCGAGCACCAGGTCGCCGACACTGTAACGGGTTTCCTGTTCTTCGGGCACGGCGCGGCGGCCGAGCGCCTCAATGCGCGCCAGAAGTTCGGAGAATGCGTAAGGCTTCGTTAGATAGTCGTCGCCACCAGCCTTAAGCCCCTTCACGCGATCATCGACATCGCCCAGCGCCGACAAAATGAGAACGGGAGCCCGGCGGCCCTCCGCGCGCAACGTCTTGACCACGGTCAGCCCATCCAGTTTCGGCAACATGCGGTCAACGAGCAGAACGTCGTATGCGCCCTCTAGCGCCATCGCCAGCCCCGTCTCTCCGTCGCCGGCAAGATCGGCGGTATGGCCGCTCTCCTTCAGGGCTTTGACAAGAAACTGCGCCGTCTCGCGGTCGTCTTCGATCAGCAGGACACGCATGGCATTTCCGATTGAATAGGAGGAGAACCCGGGAATTGACGAAGGCCACAGTTTGTACCGGGGCCGGCACTATATAACACCATATTACATGGCTTATTGAACATGGTTTTCAAGAAAAAGCGGCCCGGGACATGATCCCGGGCCGCCTTTGTACATCCAGCGGCCGATCTCAGCCCTTCTTGCCAAAGCGCAGAGGCACGATCCGCTTCTGTTCAGCAGTCTTGACGTACAACATCACAGCCTTCTTGCCATTGCCGGCAATCTTGTTGACGCTTTCGACGACCTCTTCTGGGGTCGAAACCGGTGCACCATCAACCTGCAAGATGATGTCACCAGCCTTGAGACCCTTTTCGGCGGCATCCGAGTTGTTGGCCACATCGGCGATCGTTACGCCTTCGCTACCACCAGATGTCTTGGACGGCGCCAGCTTCATGCCTAGCTTGTCGACCTCGACGCCCTCGTCAGTGTCGTCACCGGGAGCCTGACCCTGCTCGAGCTTGGCGATCTCTTCAGCCGAACCGGGGAACTTGCCGAGTTTGACCTTGACTGACTGCTCAGCTCCGCCACGCCAGACCTTCAATTCGACCATCGCATCGGGGCGAAGATCGGCGATCTTGCGTGCCAGATCCTTGCTGTCGTTGATCTTGTCAGCGTTGACTTGCAGAATGGTATCTTGCACCTTGAGACCCGAACCCGCGGCGGGACCATCCGCCGTGATTTCGCTGACGAGAGCACCCTTAGAGTCGGGCAATCCCAAAGCCGCCGAGGTGTCTTCATCCACGTTCTGGATTTTAACTCCGAGCCAGCCGCGGCTCACCGAACCGCTCTTTTTCAACTGTTCGACCACATCGTTGACAGTGCGGGCAGGAATAGCAAACGCAATGCCAACGTTGCCGCCCGAGGGGCTGAAGATGGCCGTGTTGACGCCCATCACCTCGCCACTGAGGTTGAACGTGGGCCCGCCAGAATTGCCCTTATTGACGGCAGCGTCGATCTGGATGAATTCGTAAGGACCAGGGTTGATGTCACGAGCCAGCGCTGACACTATACCGGCCGTCACCGTACCACCCAGCCCAAAGGGGTTGCCAACCGCAAGCGCCCAATCGCCAACGCGCGGCACCGAGGTAGAAAGTGCCACGGCCGGGAAAGTCCTCGACGACTGAATCTTGAGCAACGCAAGGTCTGTGCGCGGATCTGTACCGATCAAATCAGCGTCGAATTTCTCCTGATTGTCGAAGCTGACCTGAATCTTGTTGGCGCCTTCTACGACGTGGTTGTTGGTGACGATATAGCCATCAGTCGAGATGACAAAGCCAGACCCCTGAGCCTGCGAGGGACGCTCATCAGGCTGGTTGCCCTTGGGCATGTTCTTGAAGAAGAAGTCGTAGAGGGGCGAATCTTCGGGGATGTCAGGCATGCCTTCGGGCAGGCGCCGGGTGCCCTTGCCTTTGCCCTTCTCATTGCCGCCCTCTTTCGACGCGACCTTGGATCCGCCGCTGACGACAGACACGCTGACCACCGACGGCTTCACCTTTTGAATGATGTCGGCAAATGTCAGCGGTGCACGGCCAAAGGCCGTTTCAACGCTGTCAGCGGCTTTGAGCTGGGCATAAGCAGGCCCCGCCAACAGCACCGGACCAGCGGCCAGCAATCCACCCGCCAGCGCGGCGGCCGAAAGGCCCAGGCGCGCGCTGCGCCGCGACAGGGACTTTGGCCCGGTATTTGCTGAATTAAGGGTAGAGCGAGAACTCTGCATGCGAGCAACCTCCGTCTTGCAAAGCAAGGATTAGCGATGATGGAGACTTAAGGAATAGGCCATTACAGCCGCATTTCAGCCGCCTTAAGAGTTCGTAATGTGATCAGGGACCGCCCAACTTTCTGGAACAATAGGGAATGGTGAGAAACCGGATGCGGCGTGCCGTTTTGATACTTGGAGCCGCAGGCTTTTGTGCCAGCGTTCCGTCTGTGATCACGCCAGCGGCCGGGCAGCCGGGGTTCAATGCCCCGTACATCGACGTGCCTTCAGCCGTTCAGCGGGTTGCGGTCTTCGGCTCCGATGACCGGCGCGAACTGCCAGCCGCGTACCAGCATCTGGCACAAAAGATTGGTGTGATTTCGGATCTTGTATCCAGATCTCAGTGTACCGCCTTCTGCCTCAGCGGCAGAGTGATCGCGACGGCCGCTCATTGCCTGTTCCGGACCCGCGACGAGGCACTTCCCGACCTGCGCAACTTCCGCTTTCAATTGCACGGCAGGCCACTCGCCAGTGCGGCGCGCATCGCGGGCGCTCAATCATCAGCCTCCGTCGCACATGTGGCTGCCGGGTCCATGTCACTCAGTATCCGCCCTCCCATTGAAGCGACCAAAGACTGGGCCCTTGTGCGCCTCGATGTTCCAGCCTGTACTGCCGGAGGTTTGCCCATCAGCCAGACGACGGTTGACGAACTCGCGTCAAATGCGTCCGCGCAGCCCGTTTACCAGGCTGGCTATCACCGTGATTTTCGAGGCGAGCGCTTGGCGCTTGGCGGTCCCTGTCACGTGTCGCGCAATTTCGAACACGCCGGCTGGAAAACCATTTCCGGCGATTTTAGTGGCTCGGATCAGTTAATTTTGCATTCGTGCGATACGGGCGGAGCTTCTTCCGGTTCCCCCCTGCTGATCGAAGGCGCGAATGGCCCAGAGGTGGTGGGCATCAACGTGGGAACCTATGTTCAATCGCGCGTCTTGATGGTCAACGGCGCGGTTGCCCATCGCTATCAGGCCGAGAACGTCGCCAACACAGGTGTCAGTGCTCGCCTGCTGCAGGAAGCTCTTGATACACTTGAACTCGCGCAATTTCTGACAACGCGCACTGACATGCGCGAACTCCAATTGCTGTTGTCGGGGCTTGGAATCTACTCAGGAGCCAGAGACGGGCTCTATGGTGCGGCGAGCCGCAGCGCCATCGAAGCCTTTGAACGCCTTGAGGGACGGCCCACCACTGGACTGGCAACGGCCGGTCTCCTCGGCCGGCTGCGCGCCCACAATGTGGCCAGAGCACCCGTAGCCCGTGCTCCCACACAGGCCGCCATCGAAACGGGAAGCGTGCGCGGCCTGGCGCTCACTAGCTCTGCCAAGTCCAAGTCACGCCCCTAGATGTGAACTTTCAGGCCGTTGTCCATTCAGTCCATGCCTGCGTTGGCTTTAAGAGCGTTCGACACGACCTGATCACATCGTTTCCGCAACGGAAAAACTGAACAAGTCTGTCAACCTATCATTGCCCCTTTTCTGCCCGGCTGGATCGGCTATACCGCCTTGGTCTATTCCCCATCCGGCAGCCGGAGCATCCGCCCATGAGCCCACCAGACTTGAACGGCACCGATAACCGCAAGGCGGTCGCTAGAATATGGTGGGCGCGCGGCCGCAAGGGCAAGACCCTCTACGACTGGGCAGACCGTACGCGCTGGCTGTTTCAGCAGCTTTTCAAGACCAAGGCCGAAATGGCGCTTATGGCGGGTTCCACTGCCATTATTGGCGGCGTCGCAGGCGTCACCATGTTCGACGCCTTAGAGGCCCAGCGGCTGGCACGTGAAGTTCCCGCGGCCGTTGAAAGCATGCGCTCGACAGAAAACTCGACCGTCTTCACCATTGAGGGTTGGGACAAGGCCGGCAAACGCGGCCTATTCGATGTGGTGGTCGCCAAGAAGGAATTTCTGTGGGTGAAGGGGAGCGCGGAGGAACTCGAAAAAGAGGGCAAGGTTTTCAAAGGCAACGACATCGCCACCGCCATTTTCGATAGCGAAGTGTCGGCCGCTTTAGCCGGAGCCCATGAAATTATCGCCGTTGGCACGGCTTCGCAGGAGGGCGACCCTAAACTTGAGAAGGAGCGCGCCTTGCGCCGCGCGCAAGCCACCGCCGCGCTGTCAACAACCGCTATCGGACCCGACATGCCGGTGTGGAGCCTTAATCTCGGCCAGTATCGCGAGCCATGTGCCGCGTGCGAAACAGGTGGCACCAGTTGGCAGCGCCCATTCATCGTGGTCGCCGTTAAGAGCATGGACGACGGCACCAACCTGGGCGAGGCCTTGGCCGACGCCATGACCGGGAAGACTACGTTGCCAAGCCCGGCGAGCTATTCCGCGTTTGAGATTGCAAAAATCAGATAGTGCCGTCGCGTCGTTGAACTGGGACACTTGTCCTCTTGAGCTCCTTACGGCGTCCGCCCCAACTCGATCTTCGGACAGCGGTCCATGACGGCGTCGAACCCGGCGGCCTGGGCTTCTTGCGCGGCGGTCTCGTTGATGACGCCGAGCTGCATCCAGACGGCTTTGAGGCCAAGGCGCTGGCTCTGGGCAATTGCCTCGCGCGTCACATCGAGAGCGGCGTCCGAATTGCGGAAGATATCGACGACGTCGACGGGGCCGGGCACATCGGCCAGCGCGGCGTAGACTGTCTGGCCCAGAAGCTCTTGGCCAGCGAGACCAGGATTGATTGGCACCACTTTAAAGCCCCGGTTCTGCAGGAACTCCATGACATAATAACTGGCGCGCGCCGGGTTGGCGCTCGCCCCTACAATGGCGTACACGCGGGCTTGTGACAGCACGCGCTTGACAAGCTCATCGCTGGTGACAGGCGCGCTCATACTTTGTTCTCCGGCAACATAAGGCGGCCCGCCTCGTCAAAACCACAAAACGGATTAAACGCCACTTCCCACAGATGCCCATCAGGATCGGCGAAGTAGCCCGAGTATCCGCCCCAAAAGACTTTTTGCGCTGGCTTCAGAATTCGGGCGCCACACGTTTGTGCCTGCGCCAAAACTGCATCGGCATCGGCTTCACTGCGCGCGTTATGAGCGAGTGAAATGCCCGAGAACCCAGGCACACTTGACGCAACATGAGCGTCTTCGGCCAGCGCGTCGCGGCCATAGAGCGCCAGCACCACCCCACCGGCATCCATGAACGTGATGCCTTCCTGTGAAGCTGGCGATGCCCTAAACCCTAGCGCCTCATAAAACGCCCGGGCCTTTCCCACATCCGCGACACCAAGAGTGACGATGCTGAGGCGGGGTTCCAACGGCTCACTCCTGCACGTTCAATCGCAATCCGGTAACAGGGTTATACAATATGAATTCACCTCAGATTGCAAGGGCGCGGCGTAGAGCACAGCCACGCAGCCGATATCGTCCGGCTCCGGCGAATGAGTTTCAAGTCTGCGGCGTATTGCTACCCTCAGGCCCAATCAGATCCTTGAGGGCACGTTCTTCCTCCGGCGTCAGCGCCGCTGGCGCGCCAAGTTTACCCGGCGATTTCACATACCGGGCCACAAATGCGACGCCCCCGGCAAGCAAGAGCAGCGGCATGATCCACAGGAGCACTGTCGACCCTTTGAACGGCGGTTTCAGCAGGACGAAGTCCCCAAAGCGCGCCACCAGAAACGCGCGCACTTGGTCGTCGCTGTCGCCTTCAACCAAGCGCTCACGAACCAGAAGGCGCAAGTCTCGTGCAAGCGGCGCATCGGAATCGTCGATCGATTGGTTCTGACAGACGAGACACCGGAGCCCATGAGAAATGCTGCGCGCCCGCGCCTCAAGCGCGCTATCGGACAAGACCTCGTCGGGTTGCACAGCATGCCCTGCCCCCGCTATCAGTCCCGCTGACATCAAGGCCAGGAAAAGTATCGCAATAAGTTGGCGCGGCGCGCGATGGCGTGACATGGCAATCCTTACTCGGCGGCGGCAGTGGCAATGGACCGGCGCGATCGGGACGGCGCGCCAACACGCAAACGGCGATCGGACAGTGATATGCCCCCGCCCATAAACATGATCAGCGCTCCGATCCAGATGAACCTTACCAGCGGATTGAAATAGAGCCTGACGGCAAAACCTCCATCGGGCTGTGGATCGCCCAGCACGGCATAGAGATCCCCGCGCCAGGAATTGAGAATCCCGGCTTCGGTCGTCGGCTGCGGCGGGGCATCGTAAAGCCTCTTGGCCGGATACAAAGTCGTGACGGGCTGGTCGCCCCAGGTCACATCAAACGTGCCGGTCTGTTCGGCATAGTTGGGCCCCTTTGTTGGAGCCACGCCGCGGAACTGCAACTTAAAACCGGCCACATCGATTTGTGCACCAGGCTTCATCACCACGATGCGCTCGGTCTGATAGGCGCTCGTTGCCACGATGCCGGTGACCATGAGGCCGATGCCAAAATGGGCTAGAGCCGATCCATAGGACGCACGCGGCAGGTTTATGAGCCGCCGCTTGACTTCGCTCCACGGTGCGGCTCCAAACTTGGCCCGCAACAGCGGTTCGGAAAT
>JBEBJD010000291.1:0-7350 GCA_040080075.1 Hyphomicrobium sp.
GGTGAGCGGAGTAGCGCGTCTTCTGCACGGCTCGCTAAGAGTTCATTCCGGAAAATTATAAAGCAGTTTTCCGAATGGAAGCACGGCAACACAATGAGCTAAGTCTATCCGGGTTTGAATGAACCGCGGACTAGCCTTAACGCCCTAGTGCCGCCTGTTTTACGCCTGCAACCGGCTGCTGTGGCGGTTCGAGTTGCGGTGATTTTCCACTGGGAATGGGCGCCCCCGCAGGAGCGCCCGATTTTGGCGTTAGCGCTCCGGGGGCCTCAATCTTTACGAAAAAAGGCATCCACCCGCATGCCGGGCAGCAGTGGCACCGAGCCATCGAGGTCAATGGTCACTTCCAGCACGTCGACGTCATTGGTGCGGCGAGGGCCACGCGGTCCGATCTTGGCTTGGCCGAGCGATGGTGACAGGCGCGAGACCCGGCCCTCAAATTCCTTGCCAGGGTGGGCAACACTCTTCACGAAAGCCTTTTGCCCGATTTTTACTTTGGCAACGTCGCCCTCATCGATTTCCGCTTTGACGCGAACCTGAGACACGTCACCGGTCACGACCAGCGGCAAGTCGGGAGAGGGGGCGACGATTTCGCCGACCTTGGCGTTGAATTGCAGCACAGTACCGGCCTCTGGTGCACGTATGCGAGTCTTCTCCAGCATGGCTTCGGCCATGCGCACTTCGGTTCGTGCGGCCGCTACCTGACTTTCGGCACTTGTCGGGGCAGGCAAGTTGGATTTGGTCTGGGCTTTGACATAGGCTTGGCGTTCACGGTCAAGGCGGTCGCGGGCCTCTTTGAGGCGGCGGCGCGCATCAGTGACGTTTTGGTCAGTGCCCGAGCCCGTGTGCTTTGTCGAAATGGCATAGTCGAGTTCGATGCGCGCGCCGGTCACGGCCCGTTCGGCCGAGTAGATGGCATCCTCTGCGCGGCGCACATCTTCGCGGCCCGAAGCAAACTGCTTTTCGCGTTCATCGCGCAATGCCTCGGCATTGGCTTCAGCCGAGGTCAGGCGGGCGCGAGCTTCGGCATCATCAAGGCGGATCAGCAATTCGCCGTCTTCGACCTTGTCTTCGACCTTGACCAGGGTTTCCTCAACCCGCCCAAGCAGCGTCGTTCCGAGCCGGATTTCGCCGCCTTTGGGTTCTACGCGGCCGGGCGCCGCTGCAACCCAGTTTATGGCTGATTCAGCGGTTTTTGTTTCCGTTTCATTTGTCTGAACTTTTTCGTTTTGGACCCAGGCGACGTAGCTTGCTCCAACCGCCACGGCGGCAAGAAGAAACATGAAAAAAGATCTCAGCATGGCACGTGTCTCGTTTCTTGAAGAGGTCGAGGAAAGAAGATGAGTGGGTGAAGATCAAGGTTCAGTGGGCTGCGCTCTCGCCTGATTGTCCCGATCCGTGGAGAGGCCCTTCCTTTGCTGGCCGCTCGTCGGCAACAATGATGCCGTCTTCGATACGGATGATGCGGTCTGCATAGGGAAGTGTGCGATGATCATGCGTAACGGCCAGTACGGCGCGTGTCGGATCCTTGGCGACGGATGCCAGGAGCTCCATGACGGCTTTGCCGTTTTCGCTGTCGAGTGCGGCCGTGGGCTCGTCGGCCAGAATGACGGACGGGCGTCCAGAAAGAGAGCGGGCAATGGCCACGCGCTGCTTTTCACCACCAGAAAGTTTTGAAGGAAACGTGTTGAGCCGGTGACCAAGCCCTACGGCCTTCAGTGCATCGATCGATGCTTGAACGAGATCGCGTGTGAGCGCGCCGCGCACATCAAGTGCCACCATGACATTTTCCATCGCCGTCAATGTGGGAAACAGGTTGTAGCCCTGGAAGACAAAGCCGACATGGCGGCGGCGCAGATCGGCCAGTCCTTCAGCGGTCTTGCCAACAGCCTCTTCGCCGGAAATCTTCAGTTCGCCGCCGGTGGCCGTCAGAATGCACCCTAAAATCGAAAGGAGTGTCGTTTTGCCAGAGCCCGACGGACCCATGAGTAGGGTTAACTCGCCTGGACGGAGGTCCATGCTGACGCCCTTGAGAATGTGCAAGTCGCCAGCCGCTGTGGAGATGGTCTTGGTAATACTGCGGGCGGCCAGCAACGGACGCACGTGGTCCGCCGGCGGGCTAGTCGCGAGCTGGGAAGCGCTGACGGTCATGGATCGGGTCTCCGGGCCTCGATTGGAAGTTGATAGCGGGAAGATTACTCCAAGTATCGCAATTGTCTCTGTTCCGCGTGTTACAGGGTGTGCAATGCTCCCCGGGAGCGCCGTGCACTGGTCTTTGGCTGTCCCTGTGTTGACGCCAGACTAACTATATACCCTATTTTTGGGCCGTCCCGATCTAGTGTCCCGAATCCGAAGTTCGCACGCACCTCGCGGCAGTCATATTTGCGAACTTCGGATTCAAAAGGGACACTAGATTTAATGGGTTTCTAGTGCGGCTTTGGTTCAGTAGTTCCCTACAGAGCAGGCATCAGGTGATAGGGAACTTCTGAACCGCCACACTAGTGTGATGACCCCGAAATGCCGACTAAGAATGCGGCACGACCGGTTCGGCATTGCGGGGTCTGAATCACACTAGAAATCAATGCTCGCTAGTGTCCCTCATGTCTCGCAAATGCCGAAAAGTTCTTGCTGCTAGTTGGCCGGCATTTGCGAGACGGGACACTAGGAAGAATCACGGGATTTGCGGTAGGAATGAACCCGATTCTGCCCTTGTGCCGCCCGGCACTTCAAATTAAGTGCCGGGGCCCAAGCCCGCCGCTCGCACCATCACGAAGGATGATACCTCTCCATGACGTCCAGCGTAACAGGCTCACAAACCCTTAAATACCCGCGTCTGTTGGTCAAGCTGTCGGGCGAAGCTCTGATGGGGTCGCAGGCCTATGGCATCGATATGAAGGTCGCCGATCGTCTGGCGCGCGATGTTTCGGACGGTGTCGCGGCGGGAGCGCAGATCGCTGTTGTGGTCGGGGGCGGCAACATTTTCCGGGGCCTGCAAGGGGCCGCGAAAGGCATGGACAGGGCGACCGGCGACTACATGGGAATGCTGGCGACAGTGATGAACGCGCTCGCTTTCCAGCAAGCGCTAGAGAATATCGGCACCTCCGCCCGCGTGCTGTCGGCCATTCCGATGCCCACTGTCTGCGAAAGCTTCTCCCGGCCCCGCGCCATGCATCACCTGTCCAAACGGCGGGTCGTGATCTTTGCCGCTGGAACCGGCAATCCGTTTTTTACCACAGATACAGCGGCTACATTGCGCGCCGTCGAAATGGGGTGCGCGGCTGTAGCTAAGGCAACTCAGGTTGACGGCGTCTACTCCGCCGATCCCAAAAAGGACCCCTCGGCGATCCGCTTCGACCGGCTGAGCCATGCCGAGGTTCTGTCCCGTGATCTCAAAGTGATGGACGGGGCCGCCATTGCGCTGGCACGTGACAACAACCTGCCGGTTATCGTATTTTCCATCAACGAACCTGGTAATTTGCTGCGCGTTCTGAAAGGCGAGGCACGGGCAACGGTCATCGAGGACTAAGGCGGACGATACGCCTATTTTGACGCAGATGAGATCGGCACTTTTAGGCGCTAGTACAGCGGCGCAATTGAAGTGATAGGCTTTGAGGCCGGCCTCAAAGCACGAAAGCACGAGGAACTGGTCATGTCTCTGACGAGCTACGACATTCAAGAAGTCGAGCGGCGTATGCGCGCCTCCATCGAGGCCCTGAAGCGCGAACTCTCAGGTCTGAGAACCGGGCGGGCGAGTGCCCATTTACTCGATACCGTACATGTAATGGTTTACGGCTCCCGCATGCCGCTCAATCAAGTTGCGACGGTGACGGTGCCCGAAGCACGTATGGTGTCGGTACAAGTATGGGACCGCAGTAACGTGCAGGCGGTCGACAAGGCCATCCGCGAAGCCAATCTCGGTGTTAACCCCATTGTCGACGGGCAGATCTTGCGTTTGCCGATTCCCGCACCCACGGCCGACCGCCGTCTGGAGCTCATCAAACAGGCTCACAAATATGCCGAGGCGCACCGTATTGCCGTGCGCGGCAATCGCAGGGACGCCATGGATATGCTCAAAAAGTTGGAGAAAGACGGTAAGATGAGTCAGGACGATCAGCACAAGAATTCTGCCAAGGTTCAAGAGCTGACTGATAAGATCATCAAAGAAATCGATTCGACGTTGGCTACCAAGGAAGCCGAAATCCAGAAGGTTTAACTGGTGGCTCAAGCCGGACTCACCGTCAAAATGTGCCGGTGGTGTGCGGGTTTGTGCCGGCGTGTGGCAAGGATCGCACTCGCCACAGCCGGGTTGCGCAAAGTAGAGTAAGAATACTGCGGGCTAGGCGAGGCAGAGTGCCCTTAGGCGTCATCACTTAAGACAGGTGGATTAGGTTAGAGTGCTCCGGGAAAAGTATGACGCGGATTTCTGGAAAGAAGCACGACAAAACAAAGAGCTAGTGTCTGTCCTCAATTCAATCAAAACCGGACAGACACCTGACAAACGGATTGTGACCCATCGTGGCCGACTCCTACTCAGACCGCGCCGGGGATGCCCGGACTGGCCGCGCAGCTCTCGCGGGCACCCCCGGGCACATCGCCATCATTATGGATGGCAACGGCCGGTGGGCGGCCGATCGCGGGTTGCCCCGCGCCATGGGGCACCGGGCCGGGGTCGAGGCCGTACGGCGCACCGTGGAAGCCGCCGCTGATCTTGGTATTCCCTATCTCACCCTTTACAGTTTCTCGTCCGAGAACTGGTCACGGCCCGCCGACGAAATCAGCGACCTGATGGGCTTAATGAAGCGCTTTGTGCGCCGGGATCTTGCGGAACTTCACAAGAGTAACGTGCGGATCGTGATCATCGGCGAGCGCACCAACGTCGAGTCCGATATGCTATCGCTTCTCGACGAAGCGCAGCAACTGACCGCCTCAAATACAGGTCTCACACTGGTCATAGCGTTCAATTATGGGGCGCGGTCTGAAATCGCGGAGGCGGCACGGCGTGTCGCCCGCATGGTTGCTGCCGGAGAGCTTGATGCGGAGGCGGTGACGGCGGACGTGCTTGCTGCCAATCTTTGTACTTGCGGCATTCCCGATCCCGATCTTTTGATCCGCACCAGTGGTGAGATGCGCCTGTCCAACTTTTTGCTTTGGCAGGCGGCTTATGCAGAACTGGTCTTTGTCGACGCCAATTGGCCGGATTTTGGAATGGAAATGCTCCAGGCCGCAATTGCCGAATACCAAGGCCGGGATCGCCGGTTTGGTGGGCTCAGCAAGCGGTCGAGCGCGTGAGCGGGGCCATGCACGACCACGCACCGCAAACTCCACCGACGCCCCAGCAAGGTCAGCGGCCCGGCCTGAGTTCGGATCTGAGATCGCGGGTGATCGCGGGTCTCTTCATGGCTCTTGGCGTGTTGGGGTTGGATTGGGCCGGTCTCGTTCCGTTTGCCGTATTGATGCTGGCTGTGGGCATTATCATCAGTTGGGAATGGTCACATGTCGTGCGCGGCCGGGGAACCGATGTGACGTTCGGAGTGCACGCGGTCTCGACTGCGGCGGCGACGATCCTTGCCGCGGCGGGCTTTGCCGCCCTTGGCTTGGCCGCCGTTGTGGCTGGCGCCATCATCATTTTCTCACTGGAGTTCGGCGAGCGGCCGCTGATTTCCGCGGCTGGCGCCACCTATACCGGAGCTCCGGCAATTGCTTTGCTGTGGTTGCGCGGGGATGAACCGTGGGGGTTCTGGGCGGTGCTCTTTGTGATTGCCGTCGTGGTGGCGACGGATGTGGCGGCTTTCATTTGTGGCCGTACATTCGGCGGCCCCAAACTGGCTCCGGCCATTTCTCCGAACAAGACCTGGTCGGGATTGGCAGGCGGCATTTCGGCGGCAGCCCTGGCCGCGGCGTTGTTCACATGGGTGACGGGCTCCAGCGCAATAGAGTTGGCCGTTCTTGGTGCCGTTCTTGGCGCCGTTGCACAAGCTGGCGACCTGACGGAAAGCGCACTGAAGCGTGCGTTCGGGGTGAAAGATGCCAGCAATCTCATTCCGGGGCATGGCGGGTTCATGGATCGCGCCGACGGCATCGTAGCCGCCGCCATTGCGGCTGCCTTGTTTGCGCTTTACGTCAATCCGCATGCGCCAGCCCAGGCGCTCATGCTACATTTTTAAAATCGCCAGCCGGGCGTATTGCTTTTGCCCCACCCCCATATGGTGAGTAACACTCCCGCCATGTTCGTGCCCACATCCGCCCACTCGCCGAAGTCCCATGCGGCGTCTCCCAATGTAAAAGGGACAAGTGGGCCCCGCACGCTGTCTGTGCTGGGAGCCACGGGTTCCATCGGTCTGAGCACACTGGATCTCGTCGCCCGTAATTCTGATGATTTTCAGGTCGTGGCGCTGACGGCGCAAACCCAAGTTGCTGAATTGGCAGCACTCGCCATCAAGCATCGCGCCAAGCTTGCCGTGATTGGCGATGCGGGGCGCTACACAGAACTGGTTGATTGCCTTGGTGGCAGCGGCATTGAGGCGATGGCTGGTGAACAAGCCCTTGTCGAGGCTGCGTCTCGTCCCGCTCACTGTGTAATGGCGGCGATTGTCGGTGCGGCCGGTATGCGTCCGGCATTCGCAGCGGCCCGCCAAGGGATGCGCGTTGCGTTGGCCAATAAGGAATGTCTGGTCTCGGCGGGGGAGGTGTTCTTAAGGGAAATCGAACGCGCCGGCGCTGAACTTCTGCCCGTCGATAGCGAGCACTCCGCCGCTTTTCAAGCATTGCAGGGCGCCGAGCCGCAGTCCATTGAGCGCATCACGCTGACAGCATCAGGGGGGCCGTTTCGCACTTGGGATCAAGAACGGCTTGCCAAGGCCACACCCGAGCAAGCCCTTAAACATCCCAACTGGTCAATGGGCGCAAAAATCACCATCGACTCGGCTACTCTCATGAATAAGGGACTTGAGCTGATCGAGGCCTATCATCTGTTTCCCGTCGACGCCCATCAGCTCGACACGGTGGTGCATCCGCAATCGCTGGTCCATTGCCTAGTCACCTACAAGGATGGTTCAGTACTGGCCCAGCTTGCCCGTCCCGATATGCGTGCGCCCATTTCGCTAGCTCTGGCTTGGCCGCGGCGCATGGTGACGCCGGTTGGGGCATTGGATCTTGTCGCGGCCGGAACGCTGACGTTCGAAGCTCCCGACGAAACGCGTTTTCCCGCATTGCGCATTGCGCGCGAGGCGTTGACTCGTGGCGAAACGGCGCCAGCGGTCTTAAATGCCGCCAATGAAGTGGCCGTGGCGGCATTTCTGGCCAAGCGCATTGGATTTTTGGATATTGCAGCCATCTCGGAGGCAACTCTTGAAG
>JBEBJD010000002.1:0-7326 GCA_040080075.1 Hyphomicrobium sp.
ATTTTTATTCTGTGGTGCGCAACGGCCCTGTCACTTCTTTTCTGGGGACGCGGAGCCTTTTGCGGCTGGCTGTGTCCGTTCGGGGCACTGCAAGAGATCATCAACCACGTGGCCCGGCGCTTTGGTATCCGGCAATATAGCGTGCCCTTCTATCTCCATGAGCGGCTGTGGGCACTCAAATACATGCTGTTTCTGGCGCTGCTTGGCGTGTCGCTGGGCGACATGGCGAGAGCCGAGCAATTGGCCGAGGTTGAGCCGTTTAAGACCGTCGTGCTTTTGCACTTCATGCGCGAGTGGCCGTTCGTGCTGTTTGCGCTCGCCCTCCTGGCCGCTGGCTTGTTCATCGAACGATTCTACTGCCGGTACCTATGTGTGCTGGGAGCGGCGCTCGCAATTCCTGGCCGTGGCCGCATGTTCAACTGGCTCAAAAGGCGCAAGCAGTGCGGCTACGAATGTCAGCTGTGCGCCAAGAACTGCATGGTCCAGGCCATCCACCCCTCGGGTGAAATCAATCCCAATGAATGCGTCTACTGCATGCACTGTCAGGTCATTCATTGGGATGACCAGACCTGCCCACCACTCGTCATGAAACGCGAAGGCCGGGGCAAGAAAAATCCGGTCCAGGCACTTCATTCGGAGGGGCCGTTTTCGCTTGGCTCCCCGAAGCCCCCGGCACCTATAAAATTGACGGCAAACTCAAAGGAGAAAGATCATGTCAAAGTCTGAAAAAGAAGGCGTCAGCAGGCGCGACGTGCTCGGAACCGGCTTGACTGCAGCAACCGTTGCCGGTGCTAGCGGCTTGGCAGTAGGCGGAGCGGCGGTTTTGGTGGCTCAGCCCAAGGCCGCAATGGCTGACAGTGATGAAGAAAATCACAAGAAGGCGCTCGTGCCTCCGGGTAAGCTCGATGAATATTACGGCTTCTGGTCGGGAGGGCACTCCGGGGAAGTCCGCATACTCGGATTGCCCTCGATGCGCGAGTTGATGCGGATCCCCGTCTTTAATCGTTGTAGTGCGACGGGCTGGGGCAGCACCAATGAAAGCCTTGGCATCATGACGGAAGGTCTGCTGCCGCAAAGCAAGGAGTTTTTGGCTTCAATTGGACAGAAAACTTACTTCAACGGCGATCTCCATCACCCGCGTCCATCCTACACAGATGGCGCCTATGACGGCCGCTACCTGTTTGTGAACGACAAGGCCAATACGCGGCTCGCGCGGATTCGCCTAGATGTCATGAAATGCGATAAGATGATCCAGTTGCCAAATGCGCATTCAATCCATGGTCTGCGGCTGCAGCGTTATCCGAAGACGGGCTATGTTTTCTGCAATGGTGAAAACCGTGCGCCCATCCCCAACGCAGGCAAACTTCTTGACGAGCCGAAGAAGTGGAACTCGGTATTCTCCGCTGTCGATGGCGACTCCATGCAGGTTGCGTGGCAAGTCATCGTATCGGGCAACCTCGACAACAACGATGCCGACTACAAGGGCAAGTACGTTGCTTCGACATGCTACAATGCCGAGGAAGGTATCACAGTCGCCGAAATGACGTCGTCCGACAAGGATCACATTGTGGTCTTTAGTCTGGCCGCCATCGAGAAGGCAATCAAGGACGGCAAATACGAAGAGATCAACGGCGTTAAAGTGCTCGATGGCCGAAAGACCTCTAAGCTTGGTCTAACGATCTACATTCCTGTCGCAAACAGCCCGCATGGCTGCAATGCCGCACCAGACGGAAAGCACCTCATCATCAACGGAAAGCTATCGCCGACGGTGACAATTTTTGAATGGGACAAGTTCGATGATGTCTTCGCTGGAAAGATTAAAGGCGAAGATTCGATTGTAGGAAACCTCGAAGTCGGTCTCGGTCCGCTTCACACCACGTTCGACGGCAAGGGCAATGCCTACACGTCGCTGTTTCTCGACAGTCAGGTTGTCAAATGGAACATCGGCGAAGCAATCCGGGCTTACAAGGGTGAGAAAGTCAACGCCATCAAGCAGAAGATCGATGTCCACTACCAGATTGGGCACATCAACGCTACTCATGGCGAAACCAAGGACGCTGACGGTAAGTGGGCGGTGGCTTTGTGCAAGTTCTCTAAAGACCGCTTCCTCAACGCCGGCCCGATGAAGCCGGAGAACGATCAGCTGATCGATATATCGGGCGACAAAATGATCCTGGTGCATGACGGCCCAACTTACGCCGAGCCGCATGATGCCACCATTATGCACGCATCCAAGCTGAACCCGCTCGAAGTCTGGAAGAAGGACGATCCCTACTTCAAGTTTGCCATGGATTTGGCAAAGAAGGACGGTGTTAAGCTGGGTGTCGACAACAAGGTGGTTCGCGATGGAACGAAGGTGCGCGTCTATATGACGGCAGCAGCACCTGCGTTCGGACTCACCCAGTTCAAAGTCAAAAAGGGCGATGAAGTCACGGTCGTTGTGACCAATGTAGACGACGTCGTCGACTTGGCACATGGCTTCACCCTCGTCGACTACGGCATCGCTATCGAGATTGCACCGCAAGCCACCGCGTCGGTGACCTTCACGGCAAATAATCCGGGAGTTCACTACTACTATTGCCAGTGGTTCTGCCACGCGCTCCACATGGAGATGTCAGGCCAAATGCTGGTCGAAGACGCGGGAGTTTGAGCGCCATGCAGAATTGGCAGCGGGCGCTGAAGGGATTAATTGCCAGTTGTGTTCTGGCAGTTTGCCCTGCGGCGCGCGCGGCTGACATTCATGTCGAACCTGGGCCATCGAGCCTCATCCAGGCGGTGGCCCAGGCTCACGGCGGAGACCGGCTTGAGCTGGGCGAGGGTACCTACGCAGGGCCCGTTGTCATCGACAAGCCGCTCACCATCGATGGGGTAGGCGGAACCGTTATCGATAATGGTGGAGGCGGGACAGTTGTCAAAATCCTCGCCTCTGGCGTTACCATTCGCGGGGTGACAATTCGCGGTTCTGGCACCAAGGGCGAAGATTTCGATAGCGGCATCTATGTCGAGCAGGGCTCTGATGGTGCCGTTATCGATAACAACACCCTGGAGGGAAATCTCTTTGGCATCGTGCTGCACGGATGCAAGAACGCCATCGCCCGCAATAACAAAATAGCCAACCGCAGCGACCTTTGGCCCAACGACCGAGGCAACGGTTTTCATGTCTGGAACAACACAGGTGCGCTGATCGAGGGCAATAGCGTCACCAGTGGGCGCGACGGCCTCTATATTGAGATTAGCCACGGCAACGTCATCCGCTCGAACCGCTTTGAGGGCCTGCGCTTTGCCGTCCACTATATGTATGCCAACGACAACGAAGTTTCGGACAACATCTCCATTCATAATCGCGTCGGCTTTGCACTCATGTATTCGAACAATATCAAGGTTCTGCGCAACGTCTCGATTGGCGACCTGCAACACGGCCTGATGCTGCACACGGCACACAAGTCAGTGACGGCTTTCAACTACATTTATGGGACCGGGGAGAAGTGCCTCTTTATCTACACCTCGGCCAGCAACGACATTCATGACAACCGGTTCGAGCAATGCGGCACCGGCGTGCATTTCACTGGCGGATCGGAGAACAACAAGTTCTACGGCAATAGCTTCCTCTCCAATGAAATGCAGGTGAAATACACCGGCATGAAGTTCTACGAATGGTCACTAAATGGGCGCGGTAATTACTGGAGCGACAATCCGGCGTTCGATCTCGACGGCGATGGGTTCGCCGATACAGCCTTCCGGCCCAACACTCTTGTCGATTGGGTGCTGTGGAAATACCCGCTTGCTAAGCTTCTCGTGTCCAGCCCCGCAGTCCAGTCGCTGCGCTATGTACAGCAGCAATTACCGTCGCTCTATCCGGGAGGCGCCATAGACAGTTTCCCGCTAATGTCGCCGGGACCACTGCCGGTGGCGCTGCCTGCTAACGCCGACCTCACTCCAGCCGCCCGTGATCCTGCTCAGTCCGGCAGCGATTCCCGGCCCATCATGTGAGGACCCCATGAACGCAGTCATCATAGAGAAAACCGGCAAGGACTATGGCGGCAACACTGTTCTAGATGGTGTCAGCCTCAATATCCCCGAAGGCAAATGCCTGGCTCTGATTGGACACAACGGTGCCGGTAAGACCACTTTGATGAAATTGATGCTGGGACTCATCCACCCTACGCACGGGCGTGTTGAAGTCTTGGGCGTAAATCCAGCGGCTGGAGGCAAGGCGTTGCGGCAGAAGCTCGGGTTTCTGCCGGAAAACGTGGCCTTCCATGATGAACTTACCGGAGAAGGCACGCTTGCGTTCTATGCGCGTCTCAAAGGTGTGGAACCGGAACAGTCGTCACGCCTGCTGGAACGAGTTGGGCTGACGAACGCGGCGTCTCGCCGGGTCAAAACTTATTCAAAAGGGATGCGTCAACGGCTCGGCCTCGCCCAAGCGCTTCTGGGTGAACCAAAGCTGTTGCTGCTTGATGAGCCAACGACCGGACTCGATCCTCTGCTGCGCCAGGAGTTCTTCCAGATCATTCGCGAATTGACTGCGGCGGGGACGACGGTCGTCCTGTCATCTCATATTCTGACTGAACTTGAGGCCCGCACCGATCTCACCGCAATTCTGCGCGATGGGCGTCTCGCCGCATTTGGCGATCTCGATACGCTGCGGCGTCAAGCTGAACTTCAAGTGACCGTGCGCGTTCGAGGCGATGCCCCGGCGATTGCCCGCAAGCTCAACGGCGCGTTTCATAAGACGGTCGGCGCAGATCATGCGTTCATCGACATCGATTGCCTGCCGTCTCAAAAAATGGCGTTGCTGCGAACGCTGTCAGGGTTCGGGGATTTGTGCTCGGATCTGGACGTGCGCCCGCCAAGCCTTGACGATCTCTATCTGTACTATTGCGGCCATGCGCTCTCCTCAACAGACAAATTGGAGGCGCACCATGACTAGCATGTTCATTCTGGCGGCGAAAGAATTCCGCGATGGGTTGCGCAATAGATGGGTCGTGGGCGCGACACTGCTTCTCGCTGCGCTGGCGTTCGCATTGGCGTTCCTTGGGTCGTCGCCCGTTGGGCTGCTCGATGTATCTCCGCTCGCCGTCACTGTTGTCAGCATCTCGAGCCTCACCATATTCCTGGTGCCGTTGATAGCTCTGCTGCTGGGCTATGATTCAATCGTCGGCGAGGCAGAGCGCGGCTGTCTGCTGCTTTTGCTGACGTATCCTGTTTCGCGTCTTGAAATTATATTGGGAAAATTCCTTGGGCACGCGGCCATCCTGGCCGTCGCGACGCTCGTTGGATACGGGGCGGCGGGCGTTGCGTCCGCCTGGACCGGTAGCGCTGACACCGAGAGCTTGCGCGCTTTCGCCGGGCTGCTTTTCAGTTCTGTTCTGTTGGGGCTTGCTTTTCTAGCACTCGCTACTCTCGTTAGCGTGGCCGTCTCCGAACGTAGCACGGCTGCGGGGATTGCGGTTGGTCTTTGGCTGCTGTTCGTGATTGTCTATGATCTGGCGCTGATGGGCATGCTGGTTGCGAGCAAAGGCGGTATCGGGGCAGACATTTTCCCGAACCTACTTCTGCTGAACCCTGCCGACGCCTACCGCCTGTTCAACCTCACAGCCTTTGAAAACGTCCGCAAGATTTCTGGCATGGGCGGTCTTTCAGCCGCGGCGCAATTCCCGCCATCTGTCCTTCTGGCAGTTCTTCTGGCCTGGATCGTGCTGCCGCTGGCAGCCGCCATAGCGATCTTCAACAGGAGAGAAGCATGAATGCCGGAAAGGCATTGCTCGCCATTCTGCTGCTTGGGCTCAGTGCATGCGGCCCCGGTGATCAGCAGAATGCTGCCGCGCCGCGCGAGCCCGGGGCCGATGAGGTTGGTTACTACTGCCGCATGACGCTCAACGAGCATAGTGGACCCAAAGGGCAGATTCTGCCGAGGGGCTGGAAAGATCCGCTGTGGTTCTCATCGGTGCGCGATGCGTTGACTTATGTAGAGCAAGACATCGTCAGCGACCGGGAGATGGCCGGCTTCTGGGTCAACGACATGGCCCAGGGCACATGGGAAAAGCCCGCAATTGGATCTTGGATTGAAGCCAAGGCCGCCTGGTATGTGGTGGGGAGTGCAAGAAAGTCAGGCATGGGGGGCAGCGAGGCCGTTCCGTTCAAGGATGTCGCGGCCGCCGAAGCGTTCGCGCGCGACAGCGGCGGACGTGTGACCGATTATATGACCGCACGCCATGCCGTCGCCGGCGCCTCGGATGCCGCTCCAGCTCCGGGAGGTGGCACATGACACAGTTTACCGGCGACAGGGCACGCATCAGCCGCCGCCGCGTTGTCAGCATCATCGCCGCGACCGTGGCAGCGGGGGCTCTGCCGCGCTTGGCGTATGGCAGACAAGCGCAAACGTTCATGTGGCGCGGCGTGGCTCTTGGCGCAGAAGCTTCGCTCACCTTGCAACATCCCGATGAAGGTGAAGCGCGTGCCGCTATTGAAGCATGCCTTGCAGAAGTGGCTCGCCTTGAAGAGGTCTTTAGTTTATTCCGCCCCGGCAGCGCGCTGCAGCGTCTGAATGCGAGTGGCCGTCTTGAAGAGGCGCCCGCCGACCTTCGGATTCTTCTTGCAGAAGCGTTGCAGATTGCAGGGCAATCCAATGGTTCTTTTGATCCAACTATTCAGCCGCTGTGGGCGCTCTATAGCCGCCATTTCAGTGACCCTGTGGCCAACAAGGAAGGGCCGGGGGAATGCGATATTCAAGCCGCTTTGCAGTCTGCAGGCTGGCGTAGTGTCGAGATCAGCGGGGCCGCGATCTATTTTCGCAAGCCTGGCATGGCCGTCACTTTGAATGGAATTGCGCAGGGTTACATCACCGACAAAGTCGGGGATCTGTTGCGCGCCCGCGGCTTTTCAAACGTACTCGTCAATATGGGCGAACAGTTGGCGCTTGGATCGCAATGGGATGGAAATGCTTGGAGCGTTGGCATTGCCGATCCGGCCGATCCAGAGCGTGTCATTGAGCGCGTTTCATTGGCAAGTGGCGCCATTGCAACGTCGGGCGGATACGGTTGCCGTTTCGATGCCGCCGGGCGCTTTACACACATCCTCGATCCGCGCACTGGCAGGCCTGCACGTCAATGGGCCAGCATGAGCGTGGTCGCAGAGCGCGCCACCCGCGCTGATGGCCTGTCGACGGCACTGTCCGTTGTGCCCCCTGCCATGGCGCGAGACTTACTTGGCAGCACTGCGCGGGCCTTTGTTGTCCCGTTGGATGATGGCGCCGGCCGATGGCTGTAGAGTGATTGGAAAACTGCGGATGATCAGCGCTTACCCAGAATTCTGGCACGTTGT
>JBEBJD010000322.1:0-7322 GCA_040080075.1 Hyphomicrobium sp.
GTGCGTTGCTTTTCCTAGCAAGCCGATAAGGCTTGCGTCGTCAAGCGCCTGCCCCTCGGCCAAATTGCCCGGCGTCCAGCCCGAACCCATAACTGACGACAGGCCCTAGTACTTGATCGTTTGAGAAGCGGGCACTTCACGCAAGCATCGAGAACGTGAATCAGACTCTAAAACAAAAACTTGAGTCGCACTCACGCACCTGAGGCTCCCGATTCCAACAAGTGCGAACGTGCACTAGAATTGCGGCCTAAGGCGGCAAACTTTGACCCTGCCCAAATATTGCTGCGCCAGACTTGAAAACAGAAACGGCGGCCCGAGGGACCGCCGCTGTTGGTTCACGCAAGAACTCTGAGCCGGCTCACTCTGCCGCCGACGCGCTCTTGACCAGCCGTGCAACGGCCTGCTTTTCTTCGATCCGCAATGTCAACCGCTGCGCAAAATCCACCGCACTATCAACGACGATTGAGCGCTGCTTGTCGAGCGTCACCATGTGGTAGCAGTCGTCCAGAATTGTCGTTTCCACTAGGCCACCGAGCTTCGACTGAAGTGTGATGGCATTTGATAGCGCGCTCTGATCATCCATTCTGGGATGGAAAATAGCTGCTGGCTGCTTGATCTCGCTCAGCCGCTTCTTGACTTCGCGGCCCAAGCGCATGAATTCCCAAACCAGCCCGCCACCACGGCCAAACAGGTCTTCTACGGGACGGTCTTCGCTCTTGAAACTTTCAATGACGAAATTGCGAATACGCTCGTCTTTGATGCCGTACGGAGCACGCTGCTGGAAGTGGAACAACCGTGCAAACCACTTGTGGCGTACAAGCTTGAACAGATGTAACGAACGCGGGATGGCCCAACCATTCGGGAAAATCGTCGGTGCAAACAGCATCAATCCGTGCACATCGCTGGGGCGTTCGCGTGCAAGCCTCAAGGCCAGCATACTGCCCGCCGACAAGCCGCCAACAAGGATGACATCGCAATGCTGCTTCAATTGATCATGAGCGGCTTCAGCAGCTTCATACCAATTGTGCCAAGAGGAGAGGCCAGACACATCCGTGCCGCCACCAAGCCCGGGCAACAGCGGACAATAAACAGTATAGCCTGAACGAGCCAAACCCTGGGCCACAAATCGCAGCTCAATCGGGTTTCCACCGAGGCTATGGATCAAAAGAACGCCCACGCGTCCCCCGCTGATCAACAAACTGCCCCTCACCGGATCTATTTTATCTTTATTTTTCATCAAGCTAAACAAACTCGCTCGTAAGTTACACGATATGTTTTAGGACGACCTCCCCCCAAAAGCCAAGGGCTCTTTTACGGTAAGGTGACGCAGTATCCGGTTTTGACAGGCCGTACCGCCCAATTTCTTGAGCAAAACCGCCTAGATTCACGTGCTTGGAGTCTGCCCGTTGAGAATCGGTCCCAGACTTACTGGCTAACCCAATTGGGTTAAACCGGCCGGTGCCCCCCACTCCTTCAATGACCCTTACATTGGGTGAACAGCAATTCTACCGCAACGCGGCATTTCTCACCGACCCTTTGTTGCAACGCAAAATAACTTCAAGTCCCGCGGTTTCATGGGCTCATGCGGCCAAAATGTGACCGGCTGAGCCGCCGTCGCCAAGTCATGGACTCAATTCAATAATTGTAAGTGTGATGTAGATTCCTAAATAAACCATAGTGAAGACGCCATAAATGCTGGCATTTAGCGCTTCCGGTTTGAGATAGAGCGAACACGTGGGACTGACTGATGCGCGCCTTTGACCTTCGCGGAGGTGGCCGTCGCGCCAAAATGCCACTAAACGCACGCCCGAAGCACCCGTTCAGCCAATCGGCCATTTCGAGATGGCCGGACCGGTCAAAGGCAAAGTCTGGCATCTCGAGATGCTACACTTTGTATATGTGTCATTCGCTCCATCAGGACCTGAATGTCTCGGTTCAGGCACCATCCGGACGCTATAGTTGCGCTGAAACGTGCCAAGAGTAGTCAGCCGGAACCGCCCAAGGTGATTAGCGGTGCCGTCACTTGCTCATTTCCACAGTACTGGAGAAACGCCCTTGCCGTTGAATCTGCGCCCTGCCCTGTCGTGCGTCACGGCCCTCGCAGTCATTTTGGCACCTTGCGCCCAGCTACCTGCAACGGCGGCTTCAACAACCGCCGTCGACTATCAAGCCTGCCAGGCGGGCGACGATCAAGCCTTTAAACTGGCCATCGAACAGGTCACGATCGCTGCTCTCACCGGCGGACTGAAGGGTGTCGACTATGAAACCGCCGTCAGCACCCAGTGGCAGCGCCTGGGTATCGATGCCATCATCGACAAGCGTGTCGACATCGCCGTCGAAGAAGTACGTAGCGAGACGAGCTTTGGAAGCCTTGTCAAATCATTGGCCGATCAGCAAAAGGCCCAGGAACTGGCAGTCGCGGTCGCAGATAAGGTCTACAAATCCGAAGCCATGCAGTCGGCCATCTCGGCACTTGCGACAGGCGTCGGTACGGAAGTGGGAAAAAGCATTGAAGTAGCGACGCAAGATGCCAGTGGTCCGGCGCTAGAATGCCTCAAGACATTCCTAGGGCCCAGATATGGCTCGGCCGTTGCAGCACAGGTCACTGGAACCGCCGGCCAGGAATTCAACGCCGATGCCAGTAAGGGCGGCGCGGAAGTGAGCCCAGGGGCAGTGCTCAAACAGTCAGGACAAGGCATCACGGGGGCTGCCATTCTGCTGATGCGCCGCCAACTCGCCAACATGGCTCAACGCATCGGCCAACGCGTTGTAGGCAGCATACTTGCGCGGCTTGTCTCTGTCGTTGCCGGCGGCATCGGGCTGGTACTGTTGGCCAAAGACATCTGGGATTTGCGCCATGGCGTATTGCCCATCGTATCCGACGAAATGAAATCGCCTGAGACGAAGAAGAAGGTGCGCGAGGAACTCGCCAAGAGTCTTCAGGAAGAAATTGGGATACATGTTCAGGATATTGGCACCAAGGCTGCTGGCCGGGTTGTCGAAGTCTGGCAGGAGTTCCGGCAGGCCCACGCCAGAGCGTTGGAGTTGGCTGATCGCAATCTGGCATTCAAGTCATTTCTCGAAACCATCAAGCCTGCAGCTCTGCCGCGGCTAGACGAAATAACCTCGCTGGTCCTGGGAGCAGAGGGCGAAGCCGGAATCCTAAAACGCCTTGACAATGGCACACTCGGTGTGGCCATCAACGAACTCCCCGAGCCGGGCCTGGTGATTGCGCGCGAAACCCGGTCAATCGACAACGCCATCGCGTGGTCGGCGCTTGCTGGCGACAATCTGGACGCGGTCGTCGAGTACGCGATCCATAAGCACGCTACGCCAGAAAGCTTCTCGAAGGCCACGCTGCAGAGGGTTCTCAACCTTAAAGATGGCATCGCCATTCCAAAACTGGCCGGCATCAATCGCGAAGCCCGCGACGTTCTGTTCGAGCTTGAGTCCACCAAACTCATGACCCTTTCCCGCACGCTCAGCGGCGAGGAATTAAAGGCATTGGCAAGTTACATCACCGGGCTGCAGCCCGGCCCGCGTGCCATCATCATGAGCGCAGTTGCGGAGCAGCCGGCAAAAATCCAGCTTCTGGCCCCCGCCCGCATCCGTGACGCTATCGTCGCTAGTTCCGATCAGATGGCCGCCGTCGAGATGATGTTGCGGCCGCCTGGCGAGCCGGCTCAAGCCACGGCAGGCGATTTCATTGCCGTATGGCAGGACAGGATCAGCCCCATATTGTTATGGGAAAAACATCCCCTCTTGATCGCCGGCGCGCTGCTGTTTGGTATTTTCGTCCTGCTTTGGCTGCGCCGCCTCTTGATGCCGGGACGGCGCCATCAGAGTTCGTCTGCTGGCCCCACCTGATGTGGCATGTGAACCACGTCCACACGAAGTTGCCCACACCCTTGTGCGGCAACGGCGCCGTGCCTCTAGTGTCACGGGTTCGCCCTGCTATAAGCAACCCGGTAACCAGATTCGGGGTGCGGTGCTTTAAGCCTGCCTGAAACACTTGGACCAAAACGACTTGGCCTAACCAGCTTGAAAATACACAGGCCAGAAAACACTGCCTAAATTGTATAAGCCTAAATCGAATAAGCCCAGACAGTGACGAAAGCGGAGACACTCACATGGCCCTCAAATCGCCAGGCATCCTGACCTTTATGCTCTCGGTCATTCTTACCGTCCTCGCGCTCGTCACCAAATTTTATCCAGAGGCCGCCATTCCGTTTGTGACCACGCAGGAATTCTGGGTACTACTCTTTGCCCAATTTGTCCTCGTCTTCGGCTGCATCATGAGAGGCCTCTAAAGGCAGCCTGTAATCGTTTGGATCGTACTGCACCGCAGCAAGACGTTTTGTTGAAATTTCGTGCATTCAGCCCTGGCGTGGGCAAACAAATTGAACAAACTGTCGCGCGGCAGTCGCACCCCTGGCCGCTCTCTTCTCTGTATCCTAGGCTTGTGCGACTCACAGCCTTCGAGGCTGTCCGGACAACAACCGTCGGGATCGGCATGCCCAAAGAAAAGTTCGGTGTTCAAATTGGATCGGGCACGGCCGGCCGCCGGGTCCGCGGCCTGTCGCGTGAGATTTTTTTCGCATTGGCGCTGACCGTTGCCGCTATTGCCAGCCTGTTGGGCGTTGCCAACCGCGACGCGGCTAAAACGGTGTCGATCGCCTCGGGTCACGCCGGGACAAATTCCCAGAAGCCCGACAACCCAGAGCCAGCCAAGACTTCCATTGCCCGTTAGTGCCTGATCGTTTGAGATGCGAGCACAATGTGCCAGCAGTGAGAACGTGGATCGGACTCTAAAACAAAAGTATGAGGCGCACGTTCGCACCTTCGGCTTTCGATCTCGTGGAGAGCGAACGTGCTCTATACTGCAGGGTCTTTCGGCTCGACCGGCTCGGCCTTGACAAGCCCGCGCACAGAGTTTCCCAGATAAACTGGGCTTGCCCCTGCTAAATCCTCAATTGTGAGAATTGCCTCGCGAGCCCGTCCGGTCGCCAGCAACTCGGCGCGCAAGACCCCCGGCAGCAAGCCGCCCGACAATTCCGGTGTCAGTAGAACGCCATTGCGCTCAACGAAAACATTGGTCCGGCTGCCTTCTGCCAGTTCATTGCGCTCGTTCAGGTAAAGCACTTCGTCGCTACCCAGTGTTGCCGAATACTGGGCCCATTCACTGTCATAGACTTCTCGCCGGGTTGTTTTGTGAAACAAGAACGCATCCCGGCTGTCGAGCCTCGTGGGTGAAATCACATAACGCATCACAGCTCCGGGCACCTTTGGGCCAAGAACGGCTGATGTCACGCTGACGCCGCCGCTCTCATTGAGGAGCAACCGCACGCGCAGCCTCTCGGTTTCCCGGCCCTGAACTGCAGCAGCCAATTCGCGGCGGGCTTTGATCTCGTCGAAGGAAAAGTTGAAATAGTGAGCGGATGCGGCAAGCCGCTGCATATGCCGGTCGAGAAGCCAAAATCCCTCAGCTCCATCATGCAGTAGGGTCTCAATTAAGTCGAATGATCGAGGCGGATCGGTCAGGAATTTCATTTTTAGAAGGCACTCTGCGTACTCTTTCTCGCCGCCCGAGTCATAGACGACGCCCGAGCCAATACCCATTTCGCCACGCCCATCGCGGAAGATCACCGGGCTGCGAATGGCGACATTGAATAGAGCGCGGCCTTGCGGCGTAAAGTGCCCGATGGCGCCGCAGTAGACGCCGCGCGGTTCCGTTTCATATTCCGCAATGAGTTCCATAGCGCGGATTTTGGGTGCGCCAATAACCGAGCCGGGCGGAAAGATTGACTGCCAGAGCTCAGTAAGACCCACACCATCTTTCAGTGTCGCGCTCACTCCTGACGTCATCTGATGCAACGTGCGGAAGGTCTCAACGGTAAAAAGATCGGTGACTGTGACGCTACCAATTTCGGCCTTGCGCCCCAGATCATTGCGCATGAGATCGACGATCATCAAGTTCTCGGCACGCTGCTTGACGTCGGTCGCAAGTACGTGCCGCGCCTCGGCATCGGCTTCGGGCGTACCGGCGCGCGGCGAGGTTCCCTTCATCGGTCTCGTAGTAATTCCGCGGCCATCTTGCTCTATGAACAGTTCGGGACTTGCCGAAAGCACCGTCAAGTGTCCGGTATCGACGATGCCACCGTAAGATACGCGCTGGCGCTGGCGCAAATCGCGGTAAAACGTGAGCGGCGAGCCGGACAGTTTGAAGCGCGCCTTGAACGTCAGATTGAGCTGATAAATATCCCCAGCCCGGATCTTTTCCTGAACTTGAGAGAACCGGGTGACATACGCATCTCTGTCCCAAGCCCGGGTGACATCGGTAAATTGATAGCTTCCCGAGCGTGTGTGGGTTGCCAGCCAGTGGTCGACTTGCGCCTCCGTCAACTCGCGAGGCGGCCCGTAGAGTCCAAACCACATGAGCGGCACATCGCGCTTGTCCGGCATTAGGCGGGCGAGTTTTGGCTCCCAAACATAGCCGAGCTCATAGGAAAAGAAGCCCGCAGCGTGGTGTCCCTGAGCTAGCCCTTCTTCAAGCTGCCGCATGGCCCCGGCGACATCTTCAGGCGCTTTGGCCATGACAATGCAGAGGGGATCGGAAAACAACAGTGACGGCCTGCCGCTGCCCGAGCTGTTGTCCAGGAGGACGAATGTTTCCTCAAGCCCCGAAGCTGACTGCGCGATGGACTGATCGCTTGCCTTTGCTGGGGACCCGGATTTGTTGTGAGGCGCTTGCGCCGGGCTTTCATCACAACCCTTGGCGGGCTTTTTGAAGGAATTTGGAGGTGTGGTGCCGTGTGAAGTCATGCCGTCCCGGAATGGGTTCGCGCGCGCGCGCCTGAAAGTCTTTATTTGGCGCGCCCCCCAGCCCCAACTTGAACCTGGACTGGCGGCGCGATGTGCATTTTACCCCCAATTAGCGGGAGCCACCATCGAAGATGCAACTCCTGCAGAAATCACATTAGGCGGCCACATGCGCCGCGGCGCGACGATTGTGGCAGGGTACTTTGGAAGCCGGAGCGAGGCTGCATGCAATTTGCGCATGACAAACGCGCCAGAAGGGCTTCACAGGCGCAAATTTCGTGCTATAGGACCGCTCACAGCCGCCTGCAGAGGGCGGCTTTTGTGTCGGTTATCCGGTCGCGCGAGCGCAAAGCCCCGCATTTGTGGTATTCTGACAAACCTGCAGGCCATCCGGGGCCTGCCGGATATTGGTGACGCGGGGTGGAGCAGCCCGGTAGCTCGTCAGGCTCATAACCTGAAGGTCGTTGGTTCAAATCCAGCCCCCGCAACCAACCTTTTCAAGC
>JBEBJD010000116.1:0-7271 GCA_040080075.1 Hyphomicrobium sp.
GCCCATGTTCGATTCGACCAATTCGAGCATGCCGACGTAGGTCGCTACCCATGACAGCAGCCCAAGTCCGAATACGAGGAAAAGCTTTTTGACATCGCGGGGAGGACGCGCCGGGCCGTGCCGGTCTTGTTCACCGTCGCCGTGGCCGCCGGTCTTCAACCAACGCGAAGTGGTGCGCGAAGTGACATCGTCTGACGCGTACGCCATAAAACAACCTGCCCAACTCGGGGCCCGCAAGTCGCTAGGACGAATGGGGGGCGGATTCTGTTCCGCACTCGTCACCCCGAAACGCCTTACACCGGCACAGACCCACTACAAAACGGGCAGCACTCAATCACCGACTCTGATCTGCCCTCAACTTGGGCGTAACCGCAGACCATGTTGGGCGTTGGGCTGAAGCGTGGCGGGCCACCTCTGCTTTCAAGCTATATTTGGGCTGAATAGCGGCAGTAATGGCGGCTCGTGCGATATGGGACGCGCGGGTCCGTGACAGCACCGCAACCCAAAATGGGCTTTGTGGGCCGGAAATTATCTTTTCCCTTCCTTCATGGATGACCGGCTTGACTGAAATGTTGCACTATGGCTGCCGCTAAGCCGGTATGGCCCGGACACCCGGGCAGGTCGCGGTAGCGGGTATTGATGACAAGTGCACTGCGCCGGCTTTACAAACAAATAGAGGGACGCCATGGGCAAGTCAGACAACATTGCAGCAGCACCCGCAAAAGTTTCCGCCGAGACCGTACTCAAAACTGGCGTATCCCCGGCCTATCCAGATTTTGATCTTGAAAACCCCGTCCTCCCCGAAGCCATAAAGGATAAGGCGCTGGCCTCTGGCGGATTCGCCTATGATCAAAAAATAAAGAACAAAATCTATGAGGAAGAGCTGCTGGCCCTGCAGCTCGAATGCCTGAAAATGCAAACTCACATCGAGGCCACAGGCGGGCGCGTTGTGACCCTTTTTGAAGGCCGCGACGCTTCGGGCAAAGGCGGCTGCATCGGCCGTATACTTGAGCGCGTCAACCCGCGTCATGCCAGATCTGTGGCGCTGTCCAAACCCACCGAGGCCGAACGCGGCCAATGGTACTTCCAGCGCTATGCCGCCCACCTGCCGGCGCGTGGCGACATCGTACTGTTCGACCGCTCCTGGTACAACCGCGCTGGCGTTGAGCGCGTCATGGGCTTTTGCACCCCCGGCGAAACCAAGCAATTCCTGCGTGAAGCCCCTATCTTTGAGGGCATGCTGGCGCGCGACGGCATCCACTTTTTCAAGTTCTATCTGACCATGGGTCACGAAATGCAGTTGAAGCGCTTCCACGAGCGCCGCCATGATCCCTTCAAGATGTGGAAAATCACTCCGATCGATCTGGCGGCCATCGGCCAGTGGGACGCCTACACAGAAGCCGAAACGGCCATGTTCAAGGCAACCCACACCGAAGAGGGCCCTTGGACGGTGGTGCACGCCAATGATCAAAAACGTACCCGGCTCGAAGTCATGCGGGTAATGCTGACGGCCATTGACTATGAGGGCAAGGACAGCAAGGCGATCGGCAAAATCGACAGCAAGATTGCGGGCCCACCCAACAAGATCATCAAAGCCCGCTGAAGCCGGACCAGTTCAGTTCGCAAAGCGCTCTAGCTGCGGCCAGGATCGTAACGGTTCTTTTGCCGCCATTCGGTCAGGAAGTAGGCTAGGCCGTCATCTATTTCGGCGGGCAGAACGATGCGCACGGTTACAAGCTGGTCGCCTGTTGTACCTGTGGTTGGATTGCGAATACCCTTCCCCTTCAGACGCAGCACTTGCCCCGAGCTCGTAGCTTTTGGGACCGTGATCTGCAGCCGGCCGCTCACGGACGGGACTTCAATTTTGGCGCCCAGCACCGCTTCGTCAATGGTGACGGGAATATCAATGAGGACATCATCAGCCAATCGCTTGAATACGGCGTGCGGCCGAACCTTGATTTCCACCAGAGCATCGCCAGCCTCGCCACCACGTTGCCCGGGTGCGCCCTTACCCTTGAGACGCAAGACCTGAGCATCTGCAACGCCCTCGGGAACTGCAATATCGAGCACCCCGCCACCAGGCAGCGTTACCCGCTTTTTGGCACCCTGCACGGCTTCTAGAAAATCGGCTTCCAGCGTGTAGCGCGCGTCTTGACCTTTTACAGGGCCCGGATTGCCGCCCCGGCCGCCGCGTAGGCCACCAAAAATATCGGAAAATACGTCGTCGCTATTGAACCCCGTAAAACCAGCACCGCCACGGGCTCCTGCACCGGCGTGCGGTCTGTGCGCCTGCCGCCGCACTTCACCATTGGCGTCGATCTCGCCGCGATCAAACTGCTGGCGGCGGGTGGCGTCGCCCAGAATGTCGTGGGCGGCTGTTACCTTCTTGAAGCGCTCATGGGCAGCGGGCTTGGGGTTAATATCCGGGTGAAGTTCTTTGACAAGCTTCAGGTAGGCGCGGCGAATCTCATCGCCGGTCGCAGTGCGAGCAACACCAAGGATCAGATATGGGTCGTCAGCCATGAACGCGCTCGTCCTGCAGCCACCTAATTGAGGCAAAGAAATTCAATGGTCTCAGCCAAAAAACAAATCGGTACAACGGCGCATACCGCAAAGGGACGCTATTCGATTCGTATTCTGGGCGTCCTCGACAACAGCACCGCCAAAGATTCAAACCGCCGCCTCAGGCGTTCCCCGTCGAGTGCCGCATACGCCTTCGGCAGGCGCAAAACAAGTGCCTCACCTTCGTAGAATAGAGGACACTCGTCGATTACCCCCGGCCGTCCAATCGACAGCATGTGCGCCGTTCGCACCGCCGCACCAATGATACGGGCGCGCTTCTGGCTGCGCTTGTCGACGGACGCCTTCAAACTTTGGGAGAGGGTGTCGCCGTCATCGTCGCTCGAACCATTGTGGCGGTAGTAAACGGACAGGGCCAAAAACATGCGGCCAGGATGATCTATGCCTGCAAGACCCGAATGCGCGATGACATTGAGGCTTTGCTCGCCGCGATAATCGGGGTGCGCACGCCATCCGATATCCGACAGAAGGCAGGCGGCGATGCGCAGGCGCTTCTCTTCTTCCGTCTCGGCCATGGCGTTGCCAGTAAACAAAGCATCGGTCCACACACACAACTCGCGGGCGTGGTCGAGAGACCGCGACCGCAGCCGCGCATAGTCTTCGCAGAAGCTCAACAGCGGATCTTTGTTGCGCTCAAACTCGGGCAACAGGCTGAACAGCAGGCCTTCGCGAATGCCAAAGACCGAGAATATAACGTGTGATGGCGCCATCGTGCGTAAAAGCTTTTCCAGCACCAGCGCACCATAGGGCACCACTTCACGCCGCGCCTTGGCGATCTCGCCGATGCCTGGAATATCCGATGCTTTCTTGGTCTTCCTGATGTTATCGCAAAAACTCAGGGCTTCGGACAGCGGCACGCAATAGCCCTGCATAACGCGTAGCGGATAATTGGACTGAGCCATGTGCAACTTAGCAAGCGCCCGCCACGTACCACCGACGGCATAAAACGGCCGCCCCTTGCCCTTGCTCAGCCATGGCAAGCGCGCCAACTGCTCGGTGACGACGTTTGCGGCCTTATCGAGTTTGTCACCGGTGGTGTCGATAAGTCTCAAACCACCTAGCGGCAGCGTCGCCGCCCCATTCAGTTGGTCTCTTGTGATATCGATGAGTTCGAGCGAGCCCCCGCCCAGGTCTCCGGCCACGCCATCGGGATCAACAAAGCCCATGCGGATCCCGTAAGCCGCGAGTTGGGCCTCCTTTTCGCCTGACAGCACCTCGATCTTGACACCGGTCGCGCGTTCGGCAGCCGCAATGAATGCCGCCCCATCGGAAGCTTCCCGCACCGCCGCGGTCGCTATGGCCCGCAAGTGCTTCACGTTCAGGACCTGAGCAATTCCGTGAAACCGGGCCAGCGCGGCCAGCGCCCGGTCAATGCCGTCTTGCCCGAGCCGTCCGGTGGTGGCGACCGAGCGGCCCAGACCACACAAAATCTTCTCGTTGAAGACCGGCGTCGCGGCCCGTGTGGCGCCTTCATAAACCACAAGGCGCACGGAGTTAGAACCGATATCGATTACCCCGAGGGGTTCGAGACCGGACGCAGTCCAATCGTCTTCAGCAGCGGGCTCTGAGTTTTTGACAAAAGGATTTCTCATTCTTTGAGCACGAGCCCCACGCGCGGCGGGAAGTGTTCTTTGAGCGACTGACCGCGTCCGGAAAGACTAGGGTTAGTCATGAAGTACCGGTGCGCGTTGAAGACCTCTTCGCCCGGCGCGGGAACGATGCGTTGCGATGAACCATCGGCATTGATGCGCCAGCTCTGCTGATTGTCCTTCAAGTTAGCAACCATGATCTGATCGAGTACCTGCTCATGGACGGTTGGATTGGTGATTGGCGCCATGGCTTCCACACGCCGGTCCAGATTGCGCGGCATCATGTCGGCGGAGCTCATGTACACGGCTGCCTTGGGAGACGGCAAGCCCCCTCCGCGGCCAAAGCAGTACATGCGCGCATGCTCCAGAAAGCGCCCAATGATGCTCTTGACGCGAATGTTTTCCGACATCCCCGGCACACCTGGCCGCAGGCAGCACACACCGCGCACAATGAGATCGATCTCGACCCCGGCATTGCTGGCGGCGTAAAGCGCCTCGATGACTTGCTGATCGACGAGCGCGTTCATTTTCATCCAAATTGCACCCGGGCGGCCGGCAGCCGCGTGCTCGGTCTCATCGCGGATGTGCGATAACACGCGAGCCCTGATGCCATGAGGGCTTGCCGCCATGACCTCAAGTTCGCCCGGCTCGCCGTATCCCGTGACGAAATTCAAGATCCGCGTCACATCGCGGCCAATGGCCGGCGATGTCGTGAACAGCGACAGATCGGTGTAAATGCGGGCCGTCTGATGATGATAATTTCCGGTCCCGATGTGACAATAGCTGACCAGATCAGATCCTTCGCGGCGCACGATAAGCCCGAGCTTGGCGTGGGTCTTGAGTTCAATGAAACCGTAGACCACATGCACACCGGCATTTTCCAGGTCACGCGCCCAGCGGATGTTGGCAGCCTCGTCGAAACGGGCCTTCAACTCGACGACCGCCGTCACCGACTTGCCCGCCTCGACGGCCTCCTTGAGTGCCGCGACGATGGGGCTGTCTCGCGAGGTGCGATAGAGCGTCCACTTGATCGCCAGCACGTTGGGATCGGCCACGGCCTGCCGCAAGAATTGCACCACAACATCGAAACTTTCGTAAGGGTGGTGAACAATGAGATCTTTCTTGCTGATGGCCGCAAAGCAATCGCCATTGAACTCGCGGATGCGCTCGGGAAAGCGAATATTGAACGGCTTAAAAACCAGATCGGGCCGGCCGGGAACGATTAATTGGGAAATGTCCGATAGCCCCAGAATGCCGTCCTTGATGAAGAGTGACTCCTCACCAACTTCCAGCTCATCGATAACAAATTTCTTCAGCCGGTCGGGCATGCGCCTTTCAATTTCCAGCCGGATCACGTCGCCGCGGCGGCGGCGCTTCAAGGCTGTCTCGAACGACCGCACGAGGTCTTCGGCCTCTTCCTGCATCTCGATATCGCTGTCACGCAGCACCCGGAAAGCCCCATGACTCTTGATGTCAAATCCTGCAAACAGCCGGTTGATGAACAGCCCTATCAACTGTTCCAAGGCGATGAACCGCAGCGCCGACCCAGGGGTCTCGTCGGCTCTCAGCCGGATAAAGCGTTCGAGCTGGCCCGATATTGGAATGAGCCCCGTCAGCGTCTTGCCGTCGCTGGCACGCTGCATGAAGGAGGCAATAGTCAGGCCCTTATTCAAAATGAATGGGAACGGATGCGCGGGATCAATCGCAATCGGCGTCAAGATTGGAAAGATGTGAGCCATGAAAAGGCTTTCCAGCCACGTCTTCTCGGCTGCCGTCACTTCTTCCGGCTCGACGATCTCAATACCTTTGGCATCGAGTTCTGTTTTCAGATCGTTCCAGCACGCCTGTTTGTCGGCGACGAGGCGGGCCGCGAACTTGTTGATCTCGGTTAGCTGCTGCGATGGTGTCAAACCGTCTTGCGTCATGGTGGTCACGCCGGCTGCCACCTGGCCGTAAACGCCAGCGGCCCGGACCATGTAAAACTCGTCCAAGTTGGACGCCGAGATCGACAAGAAGCGGACTCGCTCGAGCAGCGGATGGGAAGTGTTTTGCGCTTCTTCGAGAACCCGGCGATTGAATTGCAGCCATGACAGTTCGCGATTGTAGTAGCGCTTTGGCCCCTGGGGCACCGCCGCAACGTCTTCGACTGAGGATTTTACCCGAACCTTTCCCTTGGCTGCGGTCATGGCTCGTGTCCTTAAGTTACGGATTGATCAAAACGAATAAGACGATCTGTACCGGTTTGTGCGACAGTATAGTGACACCGCGCTGCACCAGCCCTATCCATTCCAGTCCTCCTCGCGACGCTCCGGAGCAGGGCCGTCAAACTTCATCTTGTTCGCCTCCCTCATCACTATGACCCGATACCAGCGCCAGAGCCTGAGCGGCAATCGCTCTTGTTACTTTTCGTTGCTTCGACAAGGCCAGTTGATCGGCCGCAGCAACAACACCGCGTGCGGCCGCCATCGAGCGTTCCATGTGCCGTGCCATATACGAAATCACCTGAGGATCGATGCTGAGCTGGCGATCTGTAAACAGCTTGACCAGCACCGCTTGCAACAGAGGATCGTCTGGCGGTTCAATGAGTGCGACAGGCAAGGCTCGCAATCGCGACCGCAAATCGGGCAAAGCAATGTCAATCTCGCCCGGCGCCGCCTTGGACGTCACAAGCACGAACAATCCCCTTTCGCGCGCCACGTTCAAGATATGAAACAGCACCCGCTCGCTGGCAATGCCATGGTCTATGTCCTCCACAATCAGCCCCGGACTATTTTCCAGAACGGCGATGCTGGACTCGCTCAGGCAATCGCCCCTGATGGTAGACGCGCCCGAACGCACGCTCAATGCCTGCGCCAAATGACTCTTTCCCGCGCCCGGCGGGCCGCAAATCGCCACGGCACTGTTGGGCCAGTTGGGCCAACAGTCGATCAGGCCCGCGGCCGATGCATTTGACTGACTGATCAGAAAGTCATCAAGACCGGACGACACAAGATGAGGAAGATCGAGCACCAGTTGAACCGGCTTGGCCGCGGCTGGCCCAACCGCACCAACGCTTGCAGCCTGCGCACGCGTGTCGCCTTGGCCCGTCATCGGGTGCGGTCC
>JBEBJD010000232.1:0-7200 GCA_040080075.1 Hyphomicrobium sp.
GTCATAAACCAGCCTTGCGACTGCAGGACGCGGAAATTCCGGTACTGGCCTTCGCTCAAAGCGTGATCGACGACACCGCCGGATTTGTCGGCCAGCGCCATGACGGCGCGTATACCGTCGACGTCAGTGCCAAGTCCGCCGTATAGCGGCAGCCGGGCGGCCTTGATGATCTGCGTGGCGGCGCACAGGGCTTCTGGAAGTGTTGAAGGTTTGCCGGCAATCATGGGGCTGGCTCCCGAAACTTGGCGCTCAAAACCCGCCACGGCTTTAGTACAGCCGTTCTTGGTTACCTTGAGGCCAGACGGGCCAGTGGTGACTTCCAGATCGTCGCAAAGGATGCCGCAGAACGGGCAGGGCACACTGGTTTGCACGGTTGACAGGGGTTCGGACACGGTGGTCATGCCAGCAAGTGTGCTCCGGTTAGGCGGATAGCGCTCAGTTTCTCTAACTTTGATTATGTACCAAAGTACGGGGACCAAAGCATGGCCGCCGCGTTGAGACAACTGCGTTGTCAGACCCTGCCGCCACCGTTGCCCCCATCGCGGCGAAATCGCGCAGCGCCACCTGGTGCGAAGGCAGCACAGTTTGTCCCAACTCCCGGCTATAGAACGCCGTGACTTCGCCTAGAACCCCAATTAGAAAGCTTGAAAAGAAACCAACGGGAGGACGTCTGTATGTCGCTGAGAGGCTTTAGTTTGGCGGTTGCCCTTGTGGCCCTATTGCCGGTGAACGCATGGGCACATGGGCCGACCCGCCAGAAGTTAATTGAAACAGTCGAAATCAACGCTCCGGTTGATAAGGTCTGGGCGTTAGTTGGTAACTTTCAGGATATGGGCTGGCATCCCGCTTTCTCCAAGACCGAAGGTACGGGCGGCAACGATGTCGGTGCAACGCGCATCCTGACCACTAAGGATGGCGGCAAGGTCAACGAAAAGCTGGTCAAGTACGATGCTGATAAAAAGACGCTGCAATACGAAATCACCGATGTCGACGTGAAGGTGCTGCCGGTGACAGGCTATGAAGCTTGGTTCACGCTCAAGGGCGAAGGCGACAAGACATCGGTGGAATGGAAGTCCAAATTCTATCGTGGCTTCGTCAACAACGATCCGCCACCGGAATTGAACGACGATGCCGCCATGGCCGCGGTCACGGGCGTCTTCAAGACAGGCCTGGAGGCCTTGAAAAAGAAAATCGAAGGCGGTTCGTGAGGTCTGATGGATAGTTCGGGGTCAGACCTCAGACTGGCCCCGGCACACCCACCCTCAGGTGCCACACTCGGTCTTGCATGCCTTCGGGCTCGTCCCAAGGGTCCAAAGGGCCCATGGTTCCGCTAATGACCGAGCTACGAGGAGAAATAGGTCCTCAGGAGTCATGCCGAAGACGTGCTTCGCACTAGTCCCGAGGATGACACCCTTTATGTACTTGTCCTGGCATCGAGGATTGAATAGCCCGGTATGTCAATGGGCGGCAGAGGCCACAAAATGGACTCTGCTAGCTATTGCGCTGGGTATTGGTGCGGTGTTTGCCGCTGACGCTGCTATTTCGCCACCACTGCCGCCGCCCGCAACGGAAGCTCTTGTCACCAATCAAGGCTCTGACAGCCTGTCGTTTGTTGATCTGGCAGCCTTCAAAAGCGTGGCTGAAATCAAGATCGGCGGTAAACCTGCAGGCGTAGCCATCTCGCCCGATGGACTGATGGCCTATGTTTCTTCGCCTGAGGGCAAGTCCGTCACTGTTGTGGATGCGAAAGCCCGAACGATAGTGCGCCGCATCCCCATCGAAGGTGGCCCGCTTGGTATTGCGGCACATCCCAGTAACGGCCTTATCTACGTGGCTGACTGGTATTCCAAGAAACTCACTGCACTTGATCCTCAGACCGGTAGTGTCAAGGGTAAGGTTGACGTTGGCAGTTCGCCGTCCGGCATCGCGGTCACACCCGATGGTAAATATGTGCTGACGGCAGATCGCGACAGCGATCAGGTTTCCATAATCGATGCGGCAACATTTACGCCGGTCGCGGCCATTGCCGTGGGGAAGCGGCCTTTCGGCATTACGCTTGATCCGGAAGGGCAGCGCGCATTTACAGCCAACGTTGGCAGCGATGACGTGACGGTCATCGACCTTAAAACCCGGAAAGCGGCCGGCCGCGTACCGGCAGGGCACCACCCCTATGCCATAGCCTTTGCGGGTGGGCATGGCTTTGTCACCAATCAGTCCGGAGGGACGGTCACAGTCTTTGATGCGCGCACGCTGGCGGTCGAGAAGACTATAGAGGTTGGCGATACGCCCGAAGGCATCGCCGCCGATGGTTCAGGGCGCTTCGTTTACGTGGCGTGTTGGTTTGCCAATACGCTCGACCGGATTGATGTTGCAACCTTGGCCGTCACGGGCCGGGCAGCAACCGGCGACGCTCCGCGGGCCTTTGGCGCGTTCTTACGCTAGTAGCCGCGGGCGTCCTGCCGGGGCCGAGCACAAGCTTTCCTGACTTTAACTTGATCGCCTCGGGCTGGCCGGTCTTGATGGAAGCAGGAAAACGGCGCCAGGACATGCATTCATCGCGCTTGAAGCCAGATTATTGCCCCGCAGCGCTGTCCGGCGCTACAAGGGCGGCATAATTGGGGTCAGCAATTACCTTGCGGCCCCGCCAAGGAGGACTTGAACGATGGTTTCTAAGTTTCGGGGCACGTTGTTTGCCTGCGCACTTATAGTATCACCGGCCGCCGTAACGGCTGCGGCAGACACCAGTAAGTCTGCTGAGCTGATCTTTGATCCTCCGCATCTCGAACTTGTTCAAAAGGGCAGTGAAGTTACCTACAAATTTGAGCGCAAGGTTTCAGACGAGAAACTAGCGGGCCCGGCCTATACCGACGAGATCAGAGTGGGTGTGTTCAAGGTTATGGCGGATGGCAAGCGCGACGTTTCCTTGCAGGTATTTACCGGTGACCGTGCTCGTGTGCCGTGGTCTGAAACCGGCATGACCGGCAATCCTTTGTTGCTTTGGTATCTCGACAACTGCATCAATCAATTCCGTGCCGTTGCTGGGGGAGACCGGGATTTCTTGAAGAACACCTTCAAGGTGGCTCTGCGTGACAAATCCACATACGAAGAAGTGAAAGCCGAATTTGGCGGTAAGCAGGTCGATGCTGTGCGCGTGAGCGTGGTACCTTTTGCAGATAGCAAAGATGCCAAGAAAATGCGTGGCTTTGAGAAGTCAAAATTCACCATTCTCCTCAGCCCTGCAGTGCCGGGGTATTTCCTGGAGATGGCCTCGGAATATCAAAGTTCCGAAAGGGGCACCCCCATGGTCAATGAAAAGATCAATCTCGTGGGAATGGGAGCCGCAAAATGAAACGCCGCCATCCACTTCTGCTAGCGGCGATTGTAGCCGGAAGTGTGCTGTCTTCCTCCGTTGTGGCGCAGGAAGCCAGTTCACTCAATGATTATCCGACGGTCACGCGGGCGGAATACATTTTTGGTTGCATGCAGGTGAATGGCAACACACGGCTGGCGCTGGAGCGGTGCTCGTGCTCGATCGATGTCATCGCCAGCATCTTGCCTCACGACAGGTACGTCGACGCGGAGACGACGATGTCATTGCGGATGCGCGGCGGCGAGAGCGTTTCTTATATGCAGGGGCCTGAATTCGTCGCCAAGGTCAAGGCATTGAAACTAGCTCAGGTCGAAGGTGAACTGCGCTGCTTCTGACCTGTTGTTTGGTTCTGCTATGCTTATCAAGAACGGGCGCTCCGACTGACAGAGCGCCCGTTTGCTGTTCGAGAATGCCCGTTCGAGGGCTCAGGACCCCTTGGAAACCGAGGCGCCCTTCATAGTACGGTTGTCGGTATCGGTGGCGGTGACTTCGATCATGTCGCTGGGATTGCCTGGTGCATAGGTGAAGCGAATGTTTGGGTCTTCGCTGATCGAGATTCCGCCGGCCAGCGTGAACACGACGTCGGAACCACGCTTCACTTCCATATTGGTGATGTACTTGAACGGGATCCAATAGCCGGTCGCCTGATTGGTCTGCAGCCCCGAATATTGCGGGTGCTTGATCATCAACTGGCCTTCAGGCAATGCGCCCGTTGTGCTGCCGTCGCCCGCAGTCGCAGTAATTTTCATCTTGCCAATTTCAGCAAGAATGGCGTCGGGGTCTTTCAGGGCCGGTGCCGAGCAGCCGCCTGCGGCCTTAACGAACTTCTTCGTCATGTGCAATTTGCCGTCGTTGGTCTCCATAACGGCGTGGATGTCAGTGTAGCTGTCGACGCGCACCCTGGTCGAGATGATGCGATCGCCTGTGCCAGCAGCCGGTCCGAACGTTACTTCGAAGGCGACGGGGCTCGGGTTGTGGTCGATGACCAGGGTCACCTTTTTGGCATTGGCGGCGTGTTCAGACGGCACCCGCAATGTGATGGGAGTAAGAGCGGCATCTTCGGCTCGATCAGGCGCCTCCATGACGATGCCGCCGTCTTCCAGCAACGCCCGGGATTGAAACACGTCGCGATGCAAATCAGGCCACACGTCCTTGATCTCACCGGCAAACGGCGCTGGTGCTGCCAGCACTGCCGCTGCAAGGGCAAGAAACACCGTCTTCAGACTCGAGGTCATAATGAGGATCTCCAATTCCCGCGTCTATTCCCATTCCAACTCGGCGAACGCTGCCGACGCATTACGTGCATTATAGTCGTCAAAAAGCTGCCACGCATTCTTTTCTGATTGCCCGGCACCAGCCATAGCGTCGCTTATGGTCTTGCCGCTCTTGATCAAGGCGCGGATGTCGGTGGCCAGCGTGGTCAGATAATGGCGCAACGGATCGGCACCACTGGGCCAGTCAAGAGAAGCCGGTCCATGACCGGGAACAACCCGGGCGGCGGGCTGGCTAGCCAATTGATCCATGACCGCAATCCAGCCCCGGATTGAGCCGTCGATGGTAGGGACATGTCCGGAAAACAAGAGATCGCCCAGGAAAACTGTATCGGTCGCTACGTCCCTAACCGTCAGATCGTTGTCAGTATGGGCGGTTTTCTGCGGGCTTAGTTCAAGAATCCGGCCGCCGAGGTCAAGCTTGGTCAAGGCCTCGACCCCCTGGTTAGGCATAACGATTTCAATGCCTCTGAAGGCCTCCTCGCCGAGCAGATCCTTGTTGCGTTCCAAGTACCTGCCGGCTCGCGCCGCCAGCCCTCTTGCCATTTTATGATGGGCGGCAAAAACCGTGTTCTCTGTCTTGAAGGCGGCGTTTCCAAAGATGTGATCGGGGTGCATGTGGGTGTTGATAACGTAACGGACCGGCCGGTCCGTCAGGCTTCGGATGGCGTCGTGCAACTGCTGACCGACGATGACACTGCCGCCGGTATCGATGACGGCAACACTGTCGTTGCCGACCACGAAGCCTGCGTTAGAGATGTTGCCCTTGTTATCTGGGGCGAACAACGCGTGGACGCCTTGATGCACGAACACTCCCGGAGCCACCTCACTCACGAAAGCGGTTCCTGTGGCCCTGGATGCGCTTGGGAGAAGGAGAGTGGCCGTGGCCAGTGAAGCCGATCCAACCAAAAGCGCGCGCCGGTCGGCGCTCAATGTCTCGAGGGCCAGCGCAAGGTTCCGCAGCGAAGTGCTCGAGGCGCTAGTGTTCCGATTCTGACGCTTCGCACCCTCAGCGTCAGCCCGGAACCCTAGCCACTCTCTTGTTTGTGTTCTGGATTCACAAACGCTTGGCGACCTTCGCCCGGAACCAAGCGTTTGGGCCAGAACACTAGTGGACCTAGATTTGCCGTCCATGTGATCAGGCATTGCTTCCTCTCAGCCGGTTCAAGGCCGGGCAATGTTTTTGCGAATACTCAGTGAGTGCGAATACTCAGTGAGGCCGCCGCAGCACTATTATCATAGCACTGTTTGAAGGGATTACGGACGTGGGGTTCTGCCAGTTTAGACGCGGTGCCAGAAAACGCTGTTGAGCGTGGTCCCCACCGTATCAACCGGCTCCCGGCTACGGTCATCAAGCCGGCGGTCTGGCGGACAGAGCCTCTCTCAACCACAGGGTGAAGACAGGCACCGAATCTCACCCCAAAAAGTGCAAAAAATACGCAATCCGAGCTACCTGCAAATCAATGGCGCAGGCATTTTTCACATTTTGCATTGCGTGTCAATCCTCCGGCAGTAGGAGACTTGCTACCAAAAACTTATCGTGCGCTGCAAAAAATATGGGTGCAGCGCACCATCGCCAACGTTTGCAAGCTTATATTCGGTCAGTGTTCTTGACCTACTAGTGTGGCAGGAAAATTGACATGACAGATCGTCTTGCGGACCTCACGAGAAAGTGTCTACATGCGCCCACGGTGGCGATGGGTCGCGGGGATGTTCAGTGCGACATTTCCAAGCTCATGCTGAGGCTCTCAACACGGGGTTAACCCGGACAAGTCCTCGGTATTGGTTGGTCCCCACTGCCGTATTGTTTGCAAGCGTGGCAAAAACCTCAAGGAGGAAGCGCGATGCGCAGAAATGCACTCGCATGTGGCCTGCTCGCTTCGGTGGCTCTGACTTCGACCGCATGGGCGAACGCAGACCAGACGAAGAACTCTGCAGATCCCAACAACTGGGCAATGCAGTCGGGCAACTACAATGGTCAGCGTTATTCGAAGCTCGACCAAATCAACACAAAGAACGTCAACACCCTCAAGGTTGCTTGGCAGTTCTCGACCGGCGTTCTTCGTGGTCACGAAGGCTCGCCGATTGTTGTCGGTAACATGATGTATCTCCATACAGCATTCCCGAACAACATCTACGCTCTGGATCTCGACAAGGATCAGCAGATCGTCTGGACGTACAAGCCCAAGCAGGATCCGTCTGTGATCCCTGTTATGTGCTGCGACACGGTGAACCGTGGCGGTACTGTTCTCGTCGGTGACACGCTTCTGTTCGGCCAGGCCGATACGTCGCTCGTCGCTCTTGACGCTGCAACAGGCAAGGAAAAGTGGAAGGTCGTCAATGGCGATCCGAAGCGCGGTGAAACGTACACCGGTTCGTTGATGGCGATCAAAGACAAGATCATCATGGGTATCTCGGGCGCTGAATTCGGCGTTCGTTGCTCGGTGACCGCTTATGCTCTTGCCGACGGCAAGAAGCTTTGGCGCGCTTACTCCATGGGCCCGGATGAAGACATCCTGATGGATCCCGAGAAGACAATGTCTCTCGGCAAGCCAGTCG
>JBEBJD010000192.1:0-30247 GCA_040080075.1 Hyphomicrobium sp.
GGCATCGGGCGCGGCGGCAGCGTCTGGCGCTGGCTGAGCTGCCTCGTCTGCTGCTGGTGCGTCACCGGCAATCGCCGTCAGGGGCGCCGCCGCCAACAAAATTCCCAAACCTGCGGCACCAAGCACTTGCATCAATCGCATCGTCATTGTCTCCCCTCGTTTTCACAGAAATTCTTGACTTAAAGTTCCTAGACGCGCTGCCGGAAGGCCGTTCCGTTCAAATCACCGCCATGCCAAAGTGAATGAGCCACTATTTGACGCTGGCAAACTTTGATTCCGAGACTCACATTTCCGGGTCGCGGCGCCTATAATGTTAGATATCTTGTGGCGCGTTCTGGGCAGGCCCCCTCTTTGTGAACATCAATTTATGGCATGACTTACTGGCCCGATAGCGGCCCCAGCACACAGTGGTGGATTTTTTTGACCATGATTGCTCGTTTTCCGGCGGCGAGCCGCCCGCTGAGTTTATTTTCAATGGACTGTTCGTACTTTGATATCGGTTGTCGCCAAGCGGCCCTTATCTTTGCTATTCTTGGCATATTCGAGTTCTCTCCGAATTCGGCCAAAGAGGATTAGGTTCAGATGCGCGCAGGCTTCGGCAGGAATGGACTCCAACTTGCACTTGTGCTCGCCGCGAGCCTTGCAGCCGGAGGCATCCTGGCGCCGCGACCGGTTTTTGCCGAAACGGTAGAGCCCGCCGCCGCACCCGAAGATATCCTCGAAGGTCCCCATTCACTGGTCGGCAGCTATCTTGCCGGCCGCATGGCCCGCAACCAAAACGAAGCCGAACGGGCGGCCGCATTTTACTTGGGCGCGCTGGCACACGATCCTGGCAATGCCCTGCTGCTCGAACAGGCCTTCCTGATGGAAGCCATGGAAGGCGCCAGCCCGGCCACTAACCGGCTTGCAGAACAGCTGATATCCGCTGACCCGCAGTATCGAACGGCCCACTTGTTTCTGGGGCTCAGAGATTTCAAGTCGGGTGATTTCAAGTCCGCCGAAAAGCACTTCCGCGCGGCTTCCACCGGACCCATCGGCGAGTTGACGAGTTCCATGGCGCTGGCTTGGGTGAAACTGGCAGAAAAAGATATCGCTGGTGCGCTATCGGAACTCGACGCGCCACGGCAGGCGGATTGGGCGCAGTTCTACCTGCGTTATCACCGCGCGCTCATTGCTGATCTGGCGGGGCGCAAAGCCGACGCGCGCTCAGCATTCGAACGTGTCTTCCGGCAGGACGCCAAGGCGCTGCGCACGACGCTGGCCTTTGCGCGATCGGCTGCTCACGCGGGTGACACCAGACTGGCGCGCAGCATTGTCAGTGAGCATGTCGAAAAGAGCCAAGGTGAAAGCCACGCACTTTTACGCGCACTGGTTGCCGAAATGGGCGCCAACGTCAAAAGCGAACGCTTGATCACAACTCCGGCCGAGGGCATGGCCGAAGCCTTTTATGGTCTGGGGGAGGCCCTGATCGGCGAGGGGGCTGTGGCAGCTGGCGTGCTCTACATGCAGATGGCGTTAAGCGTTGCCCCCGAGCATGAATTTGCCCTTGCGGCGCTTGCCAATGCGCATGAGGCCAACAAGCGTTACGATGATGCCCTGGCGGTCTATGGAAAAATCCCTAAAAGCTCCGCAATGGATCTGCCGATCGAGATTCACCGGGCCTATAATCTCAATTCGCTCGACCGGCCCGACGAGGCCCGGCAGACCTTGGAAGCCTTACTGAACCGCATCAAGACAGAACGCGACGCGGCCTCGACGCGAGTTTCCGCACCCCAGCCTGCAAGTAGACCCATTGCAGCGCCCACAGTGTCATCGCCACCCGATACCAGCGGGCAGCCCCTGGCATTGGGCTCGCGCGGAGATGCGGTAACGGCCTTGCAGTTGCAGCTGCGTGATCTCGGTTACAAGGCCGTCGGCGCCGACGGATTCTATGGTGAGGCCACACGCCGGGCCGTTATGGCGTTCCAGAAGAAAAATAAGATGGAAGCGGATGGCATGGCTGGCGCAGCCACCCTGTCCGCTCTCAATGGCAACGGATCGCAGCCACCGCCAGCAGCTACGGCCGCCAGCACTTCAGCGGCTGCCGGGGCAGCACTCGCCGCGGCCGTGCCCGTGCCCGTGCTTTTTTCGACCGGAGATCAACTGCAGGTCTTAGATGCATTGGGCAGCATCCAGCGCTCCCGTAAAATGTTCTCAGAGGCTGTTGAAACCTACACTCAGGCTCTCAATCTTATCCCCAAAGTTGATAAGCGGCACTGGGCCTATTTTTATGCGCGTGGGACGTCATACGAGCGCATGAAGAATTGGCCTGCAGCCGAAGCCGATCTCAAGAAGGCGCTGGAACTGGCACCTGGAGAGCCCCTCGTCCTCAACTATCTGGGCTACTCGTGGGTCGATCAAGGTGTGAACCTGAAGGAAGGCATGAACCTGATTGAAAAGGCTGTCGCCTTGAAGCCTGACGATGGCTATGTCGTCGATAGTTTAGGCTGGGCTCATTTCAAGCTTGGCAACTACCGCGAGGCGGTTCGCTACCTTGAACGGTCGGTTGAACTGCGCCCCGATGACCCGATCTTGAACGATCACTTAGGGGATGCCTTGTGGCAGGCCGGGCGCGAACGCGAAGCCCGCTTCCAGTGGGATCAGGCTTTGTCACTCAAGCCCGAGCCAGAGGACTTGGAAAAGATCAAGGCGAAGCTTGCCGATGGCCTCAAAGTTGCGCCGCCGGTGCGTGCGGGAAGCCTCGTACCTGATGCAACAGTGCCCGCCGCCGCAGGCAACGCGCCAGCTACTCCCGAAAAACCCGCTGTTGTGCAATAGCGGCCGGATGACGGGGCGCACCGGGAGCTTGGCGCCACAATGCCAATGATCACGGAACGGGCGCGAGCAAAGGTCAACCTGACGCTCAAGATTCTAGGCCGCCGGAGCGACGGCTATCACGAGCTAGAGAGCCTCGTTGCGTTCGCGGACGTGGGTGACGTGGTCACGCTCGATAGCGACGCGCCTGCGGGCGTGTGGGTCACAGGAACGTTCGGAGGTTCTATCGCAGGCGAAAACCTGGTGCGCGTGACGCTCGATCTCTTGGCGGCGGCTGAACCGCAATTGCGGCTCGGCGCAATTGTTCTCGACAAGCGCTTGCCGGTTGCGGCTGGTATCGGTGGCGGCTCGGCAGATGCGGCAGCAGTTCTGCGCGCTGTCCGCCGCGCCAATCCGGACTTGGCTGATCGCGTCGATTGGTCAGGGTTAGCATTAAAACTCGGCGCTGACGTGCCGGTGTGCTTTCACAACAGCGCAGCAATTATGCGCGGCATCGGGGAAAAACTCGAACCAGTTGATGGCTTGCCACCGCTCTGCGTTATTCTCGTCAATCCACAAGTGCCGGTTCCGCTCGACAAAACCGCCCGTGTCTTTTCCATGCTTGGCGCAAAGCCCCTCGGCGCACTTCCTTCGAAGAACGTGCAAAAGTCTTTCGAGACGCGCACCAATTTGCTCAAATTCATGCTGGAAACGAGGAATGATCTAACACCGCCCGCGCTGACCGTTGTGCGGGACGCGTCCAAGGTTTGGATGAAGCTAGGATGCTTAGACGAAGTCGAATATATCGAAATTTCGGGTGGAGGCCCGACGTGCTTTGCCGTTTTTCCAGATGACGCCCGTGCTCAAGCCGCAGCAGCTCAACTGCAAGCTGACTTTCCGGATTGGTGGGTCGTGGCGACGGCGGTATCGTGAAACCACTCACCCCAAATTGAACACCCTTGTGGGATGCAAAGCGCCCTTTTCTACTTCACCAAGCGCCACGATGCGCCCCTTGCAGGTGGCAAACATGGGGCCTGAAAGTATCGGGGCGTCGCGGCCGCGGATCAGCACTGCGCGGCCCATCGTTAAATTGGCCGCATCAGCTTGCGACACGGCGAGCTCGGGCACATCGTTCAGCGCCGTTTCAACCGGCATGAGGAATTGCCCGATACCGCCGCCGTTTTCCGGCTCAAATGCTGCCCGTAGTTCATCGAGTGTCACAGCCTGATCTTCGTGAAATGGCCCGACACGGGTGCGGCGCAGCGCGATCACATGGCCATAGCAGCCAAGCGCCCTCCCGATATCGCGGGCGATGGCGCGGACATACGTGCCCTTACCGCAGTCGGCTTCGAATACCGATGTCTCAGCATCGTGCATGTCAGTGAGTTCCAGACGGTCTATGACGACAGGCCGGGCCTCGAGCACAACCACCTCTCCGTCACGCGCAAGATCATAGGCGCGCTGACCGTCGATCTTGATCGCCGAAAAACAGGGCGGCACCTGCATCACCTCACCGGTAAACCGGCTGAGCAGCGCTTCGATCTCGTGACGCGCAGGCCGTTCGCCACTTGATTTTACAGGCGCGCCTTCTGCATCGTCTGTCGCCGTTTCGACGCCCCATCGCACGGTGAAGCGATACGATTTTTTGCCGTCAACCGCGAACGGAACCGTCTTGGTGGCCTCCCCGAATGCGAGCGGCAGTATGCCCGTTGCCAATGGGTCGAGCGTACCGGCGTGTCCTGCCTTCTGAGCATCGAAAATTCGCTTGGCGGCAGAAAGTGCCTGTGTCGAGGTCAGTCCGAGGGGCTTGTCGAGCACGACCCAACCATTGATGGGGTGTCCTTTTTTGCGGCGAGCCATATCTACTCCTGCCCTGTTCTCCTCACATTGGGAGGGCGGGCCAAAAATCTTGAAAGAATGAATTCAGCTATTTCTTTTCAACGTCGCGGCGCACACGTTCGCTGTGCAAGAGCGCGTCGATCCGCGATACCTCATCGAATGTGCCGTCGAACCGGAAGCGCACATCGGGCGCTGATCTCAAGTTGAGGCTTTTAGCGACCTCGCCCCGGATGTATTTTCTGTGCCGGTCCAACGCCGGTATGACAACATCGGCGCCCTTGCCGCCGAGCGGCATGATGTAGGCTGTGGCCAGCCGCAGATCGGGCGACATGCGTACTTCCGAAATGGTGATTACGTGGCTGGCAAGAACGTCGTCGTGCACATCACCGCGTGCCAGAATTTCGGATAGTTTGTGCCGGACCATTTCGCCCACCCGCAACATCCTTTGCGTCGGGCCTTTTGTAGGGCTTTTGAAGTCTTTTTTGGTCATCGGTCTTCCGCCGCGGGATCGAACCGCGCGCAGCTCCATAAGAAAATGGCAACCGGAAACAGGCATCCGGCAGCCGCATTACAAGTTAAAGACGATTGCCGGATGCCGCTTTTACAGCGAGCGCTTGATGATTTCGACCTGGAAGCACTCGATTTCGTCGCCCTCGCGGATATCCTGGTAGTTGGCGAACGCCATACCGCACTCCTGCCCCGTGGGCACTTCCTTCACATCGTCCTTGAAACGCTTCAAGACCGACAAAGTGCCCTCGTGAATGACGACCTTATCGCGCAGCAGACGCACCTTCGCGCCGCGTTCGACCTTGCCATCGGTCACAATGCAACCTGCAACCTTGCCGGCCTTCGAAACGTTGAAGACCTGCTTGATGGTGGCGTAGCCGAGGAAAACTTCGCGTTTCGTGGGAGCCAACAGACCGGACATAGCGGCTTTTACGTCGTCGACCAGATCGTAGATGATGTTGTAGTAGCGGATTTCGATGCCCTGGTTGTCCGCTGCCTGCTTGGCCTGCACGTTGGCGCGCACGTTGAAACCGACGATAATGGCTTTGGCCGCATTGGCCAGTGCAACGTCCGACTCGGTAATCTGACCAACCGCAGAATGCACAACACGAGCGCCAACTTCGTCGGTGCCGAGCTTGGCAAGCGACCCCGCGATAGCTTCGATCGAGCCCTGCACGTCGCCCTTGATGACCATTGGGAATTCTTTTTTCCCAGCCTCTTTCAACTGCTGCATCATCTGTTCGAGCGTGCGTGCTGTGCCCGAAGTGCCGAGCGTCTCGCGGCGCTTTCTGATACGGTAGCCGGTGAGTTCGCGGGCACGAGCTTCGTTTTCAACGACCGCGAATTGATCGCCAGCTTCAGGAGCTCCGTCAAAGCCGAGCACTTCAACCGGAACGGATGGTCCGGCAGCTGCGATATTGGCGCCCTTGTCGTCGATGAGCGCGCGAACGCGGCCCCAGGCCATGCCGGCCACGACAATATCGCCAACCTTTAATGTGCCGCGCTGAACCAGCACCGTGCCCACCGGGCCACGGCCTTTTTCGAGCTTGGCTTCAATGACGAAACCTTCTGCCGGCCGCGACGGGTTGGCCCTGAGTTCGAGAATTTCGGCCTGCAACTGGATGGCTTCCAAGAGCTTGTCCAGATTGGTGCGCTTCAAGGCCGATACTTGAACTTCCTGCGTATCACCGCCCATGCTCTCGACGACGATTTCGTGCTGCAAAAGGTCAGTGCGAACGCGGCCAGGTTCGGCCTGCGGCTTATCCATCTTATTGATGGCGACGATCATCGGCACGCCGGCCGACTTGGCATGATTGATGGCTTCGGCCGTTTGCGGCATGACGCCGTCATCGGCAGCGACCACGAGAACCACGATATCGGTTACCTTGGCGCCTCGCGCACGCATAGCCGTAAAGGCGGCGTGGCCGGGAGTATCGATAAAGGTCACCTTGTTGCCGGAAGGGGTCAGCACCTGATAGGCACCGATGTGCTGGGTGATGCCACCGGCTTCGCCCGAGACGACATTGGTTTGACGGATCGCGTCAAGCAGCGATGTCTTGCCGTGGTCGACGTGCCCCATGATGGTTACGACTGGCGCACGCGGGACCATAATCTCGTCTTCGATCTGCTTATTAACAAAACCGATTTCAACGTCAGATTCCGAAACGCGCTTCGGGGTGTGCCCGAATTCCGTAACAATAAGCTCGGCTGTATCAGCATCGATCACATCGGTGATCTTATGCATCGCGCCCTGCTTCATCAGCAGTTTGATGACATCAACGCCGCGCTCGGTCATGCGGTTTGACAATTCCTGAATGGTAATGGCCTCAGGAATGATGACTTCGCGCACAATCTTATCCCGCGGCTGCTGAATGCCCAAGGCCTTCAGCTTTTCGCGCTCGCGCTTGCGCCGGAGCGAGGCTAGCGAGCGTTCCCGCTGCTGCTGATCGAAGGCATTATTGATCGTGAGCTTGACGCGCTCACGTTTTTCGTCCGGCACAACCTTGACAGCCTGGCGCACAAGTTTGCCGCCACGCTTGATGATGCGGACTTCTTCGTCCTCAACTGCCGGCACGGCCGGGCCACGTGAGCGTGGCTCGGCGCCACGGGCTTCACGGCCCTTGGGCGGTTCTACGGCAGGCTCGGCAACGGGTATCGCGCGCGGTATGGCGATATCGATATTCTTTGGACGCCCGCCCTCGCGAACCGTCCATGCGACCGTCGTACCTTGTGGGGACCGCGGCCGGTTGAACGGCGCTCTCTGGTCCGATGCGGGCGCTGCGGGCGCCGACGCAGGCCGGCTGGCAGAGGCTGCAGAAGCCGGAGCTGGACGCGCAGATGCGGCGGGCAATTCGGCAGGCGAAGGCTTGGCCGCAACAAGCGGCGCTGCAGCGACTGGAGCCGTTTCTGACTTGACCGGTGGCTCCACAGCAGGAGCGGCCGCCACAGCTGCCTCGGCGGCCTTGACGACTTCGGCACGCTCGGCTTCTTCAATCACGTCACGCTTGCGGGCCTCGACCAGGGCGCGCATCCGCGCATCCTGCTCCGATTGCTTCAGCGAGCCCGTCCGCGTCTGGGCGGCGGGTGGCTGAGGCTCGGGCCGCGCAACGGGCTTGGCGACGACGACCTTCTTGACAACCGGTTCAGCGGCCACGGGCGCAGGCGTCTCGACCGCACCTCCTGGACTGCCAAGTTTGCGCGTCTTACGCTTTTCTACGACCACAGACTTTGAGCGGCCATGACTAAAATTCTGCCGCACATGACCAGACTCAACGGTCCGCTGCAGCGACATCGTTTTGCTGCCTCCGGCGCGCAGGGTCTTGTCTTGTGGTTCCTTCGTGTCGCTCATGCGTCTATCCGTTCGAACCTATATTGTGGTCTGGGCCACATGCTCAATTGCACGTGCGCTCCCAACCTCGTTTAGTCGTTTGGCGCTGCGGCCCCGCCGGGCTTAATTCGCCGTGTTTGCCGTATTTAAGCCGTGTCCAATGGCAGTAGGCCGGACCGGTAGCGCTTGAGACGCCCAGCCTCGGTTGCGAACTTTTTGGCCGCTCCACCGTGATTGAGGGCAGCATGTACCACATTTAGCCCGCCAATGGCCAAGCTGATTTGTTCAACAGTCAGATCCAAACAAATTTGCGGTGAACGGCCGTGAGAGCCCGAAATTGCTGCATGTTTGCGGTCCAGTTTTTCGCGCCCCCCCGCTGCAGCATCCAAGCCATGCACAAGTATGGCAGTTGTGCCCTTTTGCAGAGCTGAATCGACCTGGGCAAACCCCGTCGTCACAACTCCGGCCTTGTTGGCCATCGAAAGGGCGTCCATGGCCCGCCGCAACAACAGGGCCTCGACCCTCTGAGCCAGATCAGGCGGAATTTTTACTTGCCTTTTCAAACTCTTAGCAAAAGAATTCAGACGCATGGCTTGCTCGACCATGCGTCGCTCAGGTGTTACCCAAACGCCACGCCCTGGCAGGCGGCAGCCGAGGTCAGGAACGATCTCGCCATCAGGCGATACCACGAAACGCATAAGGTCACTTGGCTGTGCCGCAGTGCGAGTGACGGCACAGACGCGCAAGGGGCCAGAATCTGCCTCTTGCTCGTCTCTTTCGTTCGATTCGCTAACGCCGCCGGCCAATCGCGTGTCCTTCCTGCCGCAGTCATTGCGGTCTTAACTCTCGCTACCCGATTCTGCCTCGCCGTCTTCGGCCGCTTCCGAGGCTTCCGCGTCTTCAACCTCGGCTTGCGGAAGATCGCTGGCACTGATCCAGCCAGCCAGCACGCGGGCCGACATAATCATGTCTTCAGCGTCCTTCCGGCTCACATCGAAGCCTGCCAGCACGCCCTTGTGGCGCACCACTTCCGCGTCTTTTTCCTTTTTGCGCTCGGTCCACCCGGTCAAATCGTCGGTGGCGCAATCGGCTAGATCTTCGAGTGTCTTAATGCCGTTCTCACCAAAAGCGACCAGCATTGCCGACGTCACGCCAGCCACACTTGCCAATTCATCGGCAACGCCCAGCTCACGCCGTTTTGCGTCACGATCGGCCTCCAGTTTGTCGAGATAATCCCGGGCGCGGCCCTGAATTTCGAGTGCCGTTTCCTCAGTGAACCCCTCGATATGTGCCACTTCGGAAATATCAACGAACGCAACTTCCTCAACCGAGGCAAAACCTTCTGTCACAAGCAATTGCGCAATGACCTCATCGACATCGAGTGCTTCCATGAATACCTGGCTGCGCTCTGCGAATTCCTTCTGACGGCGCTCGCTTTCCTCAGCCTCCGTGACGATATCGATGTCCCAGCCTGTGAGCTGAGATGCCAGCCGCACGTTCTGCCCCCTCCGTCCGATGGCCAGCGACAATTGTGCTTCCGGCACCACGACTTCAATGCGGTTGGTATCCTCGTCGAGCACGACCTTGGAAACTTCAGCGGGCGCCAGCGCATTGACGATGAAACTTGCCGCTTCAGGATTCCACTGAATGATGTCGACCTTCTCACCTTGCAGTTCGTTGACCACGGCCTGCACGCGCGCTCCGCGCATACCGACGCAGGCGCCAACCGGATCGATGGATGAGTCATTGGAAAGCACGGCGATTTTCGCACGGCTGCCAGGATCGCGCGCAACTGATTTTATCTCGACAATACCATCGTAGATTTCCGGCACTTCCGCTGCAAACAGCTTGGCCATGAATTCCGGGCGGGCACGCGACAAGAAAATCTGCGGGCCGCGCTGCTCGCGGCGCACATCATGAATGTAGGCGCGGATGCGATCGCCAAGGCGTACGTTCTCACGCGGGATCGCTTCGTCACGCCGGATGATGCCTTCGGCGCGGCCCAGATCAACAATGATATTGCCGTATTCCGCCCGCTTCACGGTGCCGTTGATGATCTCGCCGATGCGATCCTTGTATTCGGCAAATTGACGGTCACGCTCGGCTTCGCGCACCTTTTGCACGATGACCTGCTTGGCGTTCTGAGCAGCGACGCGGCCAAATTCCATAGGTGGCAGTGCTTCGGCAATCGAGTCGCCGAGTTTAGCATCGGGATTGCGCTTGACCGCATCGGCCAGCAGAATTTGCGTGGAATCGTTTTCGATCTCTTCCACCACCGCCAGCACACGCGATAGACGGGCCTCACCGGTTTTGGGATCGATCTCGCATCGGATGTCGTTGTCGGTGCCATAGCGCGACTTGGCCGCCTTTTGAATGGCGTCTTCCATCGCCTGAATAACGATCTTTTTATCGATCGATTTCTCACGAGCGACCGCATCGGCGATCTGGAGTAGCTCAAGCCGGTTGGCGCTGATACCTGCGACGCCCATGATCAATTGTCCTCCACTTCGAATCCATCCGGCTCGGACCCATCGCCCACTCCGGATTTGCCTGATTTCTTCGCGCGGGAAAGTGCCTCGCGAACCAATTCATCCGTCAAGACCAGCCGCGCCTCGGAAATGAGGGATGCTGGAAATCCTAAGACTGTGCGCCCGATCTGATCTAAGTCGCACTCGATGCGAACTTCATCGCCTTCGAAACCCTCGATCTTGCCGCGAAAGCGCTTGCGGCCATCGACCGGCTGAGACAGCTCGATCTTGGCTTCATACCCGGCCCAATCTTCGAAATCCTGCATGCGCACCAGCGGACGATCGATGCCTGGCGAGGATATCTCCAACCGGTAGGCTGAACTGATGATATCGTTGACATCGAGCACGGCAGAGACTTGACGCGAGATCTGTTCGCATTCGTCAATGGTGATGGTACCGTCGGGCCGTTCGGCCATGATCTGAACCGTCTGACTGTCACGCCCCCCGACAGTCACCCGGACCAGGCGAAAGCCCATATCGGCCAGAACGGGCGCAATCAGGTCCACCACCGAGGCGGCGACGCCTTTCTCGCGAATAAAGCGACCGTCATCAGCACTGATTGCAGCCGCACCGCTTGCAGCCACGTTGTGCGGCGCTTCTGGCTCTACCGTGCCCGGTTGGGTTCGCTCGATGTCTGACCGGCCGTTCAATGCCTGCGCTCGTCCTGTTCGTGTTAATGACTTAGCAATGCCTTTTGGGAGCGGATCCTGCCGGACCCACCCTCAAGAGCTAGAATGTTCATGAGTGATGACACGCCTAAGTCAAATCCCCAGTTTTTGCAAGTCCAATCTGGCGTTAGCCAGAGCCCCCGACTCGCTTAAACCTAACGGCATACCCCCGCCGGCCTGCGCGGATGGCCTTGGCCGCGTGGCGCGCCGGAACCGGGCGGTATCCCAGCGTTCTTCACTCCCATTCGCCGGTCCAAGCATCTTTGCTGGCAACGGCATGCCCGGTCAGAGTGCGGGCGAAATCACCAAGCGGCGCGACTGCGCCGCCGGGCGAACAGCCCGCCCTGTCGGAGCGCCATGGGCACGTAAGACAAAGTATGGCGCGCCAACAACCCATCAAAACTTCCCTGAAGATCGCACAAGTCCGCCTTGACTGGGGTCAATGGCGGTTGAGCTGCCGTGAACGAGAATTGGCCTTTCGTGCAAGCAAGTTGGCTGATCATGAAATTTAGGATGCCACGAGGCCAACATCAAACTGGCCAGAATTGAGAGCGCAATGGCAAAAATGGAAAAATTGCGCCAACACCTCGTCACTCAGCAAGTCGAGGCGCGTGGTGTGCGCGATCATCGTGTCCTGGCGGCCATGCGCAAAGTGCCCCGCGAGCTGTTCGTTCCCAATGACCTCAAGGACGAAGCCTATGAGGACACCCCTCTCCCCATTGGTCAAGGTCAGACCATCTCGCAACCCTACATCGTCGCTTTCATGATCGAGGCGCTCGCATTGCGGGGAGGCGAGAAGGTTCTCGAAATCGGCGCGGGCTCGGGTTACGCCGCCGCCGTGCTCTCGGAAATTGCTCGTGAGGTGTTCACGATCGAGCGGATTGGACAGCTGGCCGAAACCGCAGCGGATAACCTTTCCAAAGCCAAATGTAAGAACGTGCACGTCCGCCACGCCGATGGAACCGAGGGCTGGGCCGATGAGGCGCCATTCGATGCCATCCTTGTTTCTGCTGGCGCACCCGGCATCCCCAAGACATTGCAGCGCCAGTTAGCCGTCGGCGGCAGAATGGTCGTTCCTGTCGGCAGCAATCCGCGCGCCCAGGAATTGGTTCGCATCACGTACACTGGCGAGAACGAATATGAGCAAGAGGATATCGCTGACGTTCGCTTCGTGCCACTGATCGGCAAGGAAGGCTGGGAGAGCACGGATAGCGATTGGCAGACACGGTCGCCTCGTGTCGTGCAGACACGCCCGGCCGTCAGTGTTTCACTTCCAAGCCTGATTTCAAAACACGCGGAATCGTTTGCCAGGCTCGAAGATGCCGCGCTTGATCCGCTCCTGAACCGCATTGGCGATGCCCGGATCGTGCTGATCGGCGAGGCCAGCCACGGAACCTCCGAGTTCTACCGTATGCGGGCCAGGATCACGCAGCATCTCATTGAACAGAAGGGATTCACTATCGTTGCGGCCGAAGCGGACTGGCCTGACGCCGCCCGTATCGATCACTATATCCGGCATCGGAACGTCCCGCCGTCGGAATGGACAGCCTTCGCGCGCTTCCCGTCGTGGATGTGGCGTAACGAAGAGACCCGCCAATTCGTCAACTGGCTTCATACTAGCAATATCTCCCGCCCTTGCGCACAGCGGACTGCGTTCCATGGGCTGGATCTCTATAGCCTGTACACATCAGTCAGCGTTGTGATCTCCTATCTCGAAACGGTAGATCCCGCGCTCGCCTCGGTGGCACGCCAGCGCTATGGCTGCCTCTCCCCTTGGGAAGCGGACCCAGCTGCATACGGTCACGCCGCACTAACTGGTACCTTTCACAAATGTGCCCAGGACGTGACGCATATCTTGGTTGAAATCCTGCAAAAGCAGCAATCCTATTCTGTGCAAGATGGCGAGAAATACTTCGATGCGGCTCAGAACGCCCGCCTGATCGCCAATGCTGAGCAGTACTATCGCACGATGTATTACGGCTCGCGCGCATCCTGGAATCTGCGTGACAGCCATATGTTCGAGACGTTGAAAAACATACTCCAGTTCCATGGGCCCCAGTCCAAGGCGGTCATCTGGGCTCACAACTCTCATATTGGCGATGCAGCAGCGACCGAAATGGCGCAGCGCGGGGAATACAATATCGGGCAGCTATGCCGGAAACACTTCGCTAACGCGACGTATCACATCGGTTTTGGCACTAACGATGGAACCGTTGCGGCAGCGTCCAACTGGGACGGCCCAATGCAGGTCATGGCTGTGCGGCCCGCTCATCCGCAAAGCTATGAGCGCCTATTTCACATGACCAATACGCCAGGTCTGCTGTTGCCACTGCGTGGTGGTGCCCGCGAAGACCTTTACAAACATCTCGTCAAGCCCCGGCTTGAGCGTGCGATCGGAGTGATTTACCGGCCAGATAGCGAACTCGCCAGCCACTACTTCGAAGCCGTTCTGCCACACCAGTTCGACGAGTACATCTGGATTGACAGGACCAGCGCCATCAAGCCGTTCGATGCCGCCCAGTTGACCGGCGTCCCCGGCACCTACCCATTTGGCGTTTGAAATACTATAATCCACCAACCGGTTGCCCTCATCAGGGAACCCTAAGGAGAATACCATTTACCAGCATATTCTTATACCAACCGACGGTTCGGCGCTTTCAAGCAAGGCCGTAAAAGACGGCGTGGCGCTTGCCCAGGTGCTCGGCGCAAAAGTCACGTTTTTCACGGCTACTTCACCATTTTCAAGTATTGGCGATTTGGATCACGCCTTTGCAGGAGTGCCTGAACTGGTAAGGCAACAGGCGTTGTCATACTTGGAGTCAGAAGCGCGAAACGCGCTCGCGGCCGCCTCGGCTGCTGCAGCCGCAGCCGGGGTCGAGGCCGGTACTTTTATGACTGAAAGTAATGAGCCCTATGAGGCGATCATTGCAGCGGCCAAGTCAAAAGGTGCTGACCTCATTTTCATGGCGTCGCACGGCCGGCGCGGCGTCAAAGCCGTCATTCTCGGCAGCGTCACCCAAAAGATTCTGACACACACAGAGTTGCCAGTGCTGGTTTGCCGGTGACGAGGTACTCTGCACCCGCCAATGGAACCAAACTGGATTTTAATCTTCGCCGCTAACGGGACAATCACCAGATGCATTCCGCCAGCGCGTCATCGTCATCCAATCGATCGATCTCAAGTCCCTTGAAGTCGCCTCTGGACACAACGCCCAAGATCTTCCCGTCTTCTACGACCGGAAGGTGACGGAATCCGCCATCGCTCATAGTCCGCAATGCATCGACAGCACGGCACCCGGGTGCAAAAGTGACCGGATTTGGCGTCATCGCATTCGCCAATATGGTCCGCGCCGCGTCTTTGCCTTCAGCGAGCAGCCGCACGGCATCGCGGCCGGTGAAAATGCCGGCTAAGCGCTGCAACTCGTCGACGACAAGTACGGAGCCCGTCCGGCACTCCCACATCGACCGGCAGGCCTGCTGCACTGTCTCGCTTGCAGCGAGCACAACTGGCGTCTGGTCTCTGACAATGTACGCGAGCTTCCGGTTGGTCATTCCGGTTCCTCCTTAGCAGTTGCTCCGCAGAATAGGACCAACGGCGTGGCATCAACTTATTTGGTCTCAAGACGTCTTGTACCGGTTGGGCAATGCTGTTTCAGGCCAGAGCTTTTTGATCCCAGCTGGCAATTGGTTAATCACATTGGAAATTTCGTTGGGATCACAGTGGTGAGCCAGAAGTGCGAACACATCTCTGACTGCCTGCTCAATGGGATAGGTGTAGGGGAGCAGTTCTTCGCTCAGTTCATCAACGAACTCCCTCGCCGTCCTGACTTTGCTGGGCACCTTGCTGGGACGCCAACCCTCGAAGTACAGTCCCCGCACCATGAGCGGAAGCTGGGCACTAAGGTCCACAGCCTCTTCCACTGTCAAGCGGTCGCGAAGCCGGTGGAGTACGGATCGAAGCACACTATATGCAGCGGCCTCATCCGCAAGTCCGCCCTTATCTCGCAATTCCTTGAGCCATTCTTGCATTTTTTCGACGGCATGGCTTACCGGTGCGGGAACAGTCATTTTTGCGCCCCTGCAATTGGTGGCTAAACTTTAGTTAGCGCACGCCGGGCGGCTGTTGACATTGCCCTACATCAAAGCAGGTGAGATTCCTTCGAGCGGCGCTGCCGGCAGTTCATATGCCAGCACCGAATACTCCCTCCGGCAGTCCCCGGCCCGTCCGCTCGCGCAAAAACACGCTGACCTCGGCAGCAGTTGGCAACCCCGCGCGGGCTCCGAGCCGGCGGCATTTTAGTGCTGCCACGGCCGACGCGATCCGAGCGCATCCAGCATCATCCAATCCCCAAGTCAGCCCCAAGGCAAAAGCTCCGTGAAAAGCGTCTCCAGCACCTGTAGTGTCGGCGGCCTCCACTGGATAAGCCTCCTGAAACCCTCGCACGCCATCGCTGCTCAGCCAGTGATAGCCCCTCGCGCCGCATGTTACGCCGGCATGGCGAACACCCTTAGACACCAGCTTTGAAAGACGGTCTTCAAGACCCGCTCCCTCGACGAACCGCTCAAATCCCGGTTCTGAAAAAATGGCGTAACTGGTCAGATCAAGAATGTGTTCGATGAGCGCGCCGCTCCCAAGATCGACATCGAGAAGCGTTGTCACGCCTCGCCGGCGCGCCTCTCGAAACGCGGCCAATGTACCTTCGAGCCAGCTCAAATCACTGAGCACGGCTCCTGCCGCTTCGATATTGTGAATGGGCAGCCGGTCTGTACTCATTGGCATTTCGCCATCTCCCTCACTCACGATCAGGCGTTCACCTTTACTGTCGACGATGACCGTCGAGACTGGCGTCTTCACTCCGGGTTGCTCCGGTACGTAGGATACATCCACACCAGCCCGTTCAAGCGACCGGCGGACGGATCTGCCCGCTTCATCAGCGCCGGTTCGGCTCCAAAGTTCCACCTCTCCTCCCAAGCTTGCGATTGCGGCCGCCGCATTGGCCGCGGCGCCACCGCCGCACTCAAGGCGTTCCAGGGCCCTCACTTTCGTAGGTGTGGCAGGAAATTTCTCTATTCTATAAATGTTGTCGAGCGCGCTGTGTCCAACAACGATAATGCGCTTTGCAGGCATTGGACGCATATTCCCATCTCGACTTTAGCGCACTGGACGGCTGCACAGCTGAAGTCGCGCGCAGCCACTCATGACGGCAACCAAGTGTATGATGGGCTTGACGGCGATCGTTAAGCGTTGATCGTGGACAATGCCATCTACAGCAGCGCCGGAGCCAGCAACGGAGATGGCGGAACGGCGGGCCGCCGCGACGCGATACCGGTCCGCCAGCTGCACTTGAAGGTCTCCGGCCATTCCACGGGCCTGTTCGGTCGTGGGGAGCCACTCACTCGACAAAATTTGATGCCAATTGATCCGCAACAACTTCATTTCTGGCATACTTCTCTTGAATGCCTTGTCATCGATGAGACGCACTGGCACCCGGCCGGCACTTGTCTGCTGCTGAATTGAATCCGCAAGGAGATTTAATATGCGAATGCTTCCCATGATCCTGCTCATCCCGGCACTTGCCGCGCTGCCGCTCGACTGCGCCTATGCGGCATCGGATCTCGAAGGCAATTGGAGTGGCACTGGCTACGTCATGCCTAAATCCGGCGCCAGGGAGGGCGTGCGCTGCCGCGTGCGCTACGACAAGCAGTCAGAGAAAGTCTTTCGTGTGACCGCAACGTGTGCCAGCACGGCAACCAAGATCGTGCAGACCGGCGAGGTTATCGCAGTCAGCGGCGGCCGCTATGCTGGCGACTTTTACAACGCCGAATACGATATTTCTGGCCGGGTGCGCGTTCAGGTTACCGGAAATCACCAGACGGTTACCTTCTCGGGTACACGCGGTCAGGGCAGCCTATCTTTGTCGAAACGGTAAGGTGCGCCCCCGGCCAGCCGTGCCTCCACGGCTGCGAGGAACTTCGATCATGGCGGCGGGGCCGCAGATCTCGACCGCATGAGGATGGCTTCCTTTTGCAGGACGGTCCAAGCCGGTCCGCCATCATTGTGAATGTCGAATTGATCGTGCTGGTCTGTAGGAAAGCTGCCGCTGTCTTGGCGCGACACCAGCCTCCAAACAAGCCAGCCTGCGCAGTCCGCGTTCTCTCGGACGGCTGCCAGCCACTTAGCGTAGACACCGGCCTGATCCGCGTGCGAACGCGCCAGACCGAATTCCTCGAGAAGAACTGGCTTTGATGCCCGTTTTCCAATTTCGCAAAACTCGCCGATCATGGTGGCGAATTTTTCATTGGTTATGTTGAAGTAAAGCGGGTAGCCATGCCACGCACCAAAGTCCACGGAGGGGACGGAAATGTCGGCCATTTGCTCGTGTCCGTATCCGGTGCCAACGAGGTGATTGGGGTCGATCGATTTGACATGGGCCGCCATGTCCGAAACCCATGATATCAAGAGCTTGCCGGTTTTGACATTAGGCTCGTTCATCAGCTCCCAGGCAAAGATGGTGGGATCATCCTTGTAGACCGTTCCCGTGATCGTATTTTTGCGATTGAGCACATAACTCACAAGTGTGCGGTAGTCTTCGAGGCAGCGAGGATCTGAGAAAAAAAACGTATTCGGGTCATCACTGCCATACCAGGTTCTCATCTGTTGCGCCCCGCCGGCATAATCCCAGAAGTCGAGGAAGGCGATGAGAAGCTTCAAATTGCGCTTGCGAGCTTCCGCGACAAGGAAGTCGAGGCGGATAAACCCATCTCGTCCCTCATTGAACGCCATGCGTTGACGCGATGCATCCCAGTAGATCAGATAGACGCCTTTTGCTCCCATATCGCTTGAGTCCGACGTGCTGTTCCAGTCCCAGATGGTTGGCATCGGGGCACCCTGGGGTGAGCCTATGACCGGCTGGATAAAGGTCCGCACCACATTCGCGTGCATAGCGGCAGCATCATCGAGAACTCGAACCACCTCTTGGGGCGAGCCGAACGTGAGATAGTGGTTGTTGATGCCAGCCACAGTGAATGGCGCACCATTCAGGACAAACCCAGTCCCCTGACGCTTGACAAATTCCTGTGCGCCCCCGCCCGCATACGCCACTGCAATTGAAAGTGCCAGCCAGCAAACAAATGATAACATGGCCCGGACGGGATGCATGAAGGGGCGAAATAGTGTTCCGGGCTGTTTCATCGGTGCCGATCCTGCCTCCACACTGTCACAGAGTATCAAGCGTTACCGCAAGCAGTCTGCACTGAAGCGGTCTCCTGCCAGCATGGATTCTTACCCTGACTGCAAAATTGCGTATCTGGAAGCATCCATACTAAATTGCCCGCGGGCCCCTCAACTTTGAGCCAACGCATTGCCCCTGCCTTGCTCATCGTCAACGACCCGCTGGTTGGGTTGAATTGCATCACGTTGCCTGTATTGCTTAGCAGGCAACACTATAAAGGTGGGGCAGGACGTGTGACGACCTTTCTCATGCAGCAGAAACGTCAAGACACTTAACATGGGGCCTTGGGAAGCTTGCGCCTAGAGATCCACAATGACCCCTGCGCCATCGCTGGCGCGTGGCACGCGCTTGAGGGAACAGGCTTCGGCACACTGTTTCAATCATATGCCTGGGTCTCCACGTGGTGCAGAACGGCGGCACGGGACCTGGGCGAAGAACCCGTCTTTCCTATCTGGTACAAGGACGATGGGTCTGCGGCAATCATCTGGCCCATGGCCATAACCACGTGGCGCGGGTCGCGCGTTCTGACTTGGCTCGGACAGGGCTATACCAACTACAATATGGGACTATACCACAGCGATATCGCGGGTGAAATTGATGCAGGATTTATGCGCCAAGCCGTGGCGGAGATCGGCGCGCGGCTGCCGGCCGTCAGCGCACTGCATCTGACAGATCAACCCTTGGCGTGGAATGGCCAGCCAAACCCTTTTGCCAAACTGCCTCATCAGCCATCCGCCAACGTTTCGTTCGAGATGACACTGCAGGAGGACCCCAATGCCCTCATCCGGAGCGCATTGAGTAACAGCACGCGCCGCAGTCTCGAACGTCTGGAACGGCGCCTGAAAGAAAGGGGAGTTGCCGAATTCGGCATTGCTGAAGGCCTCGAACAGCGCCAGGAAGTGTTTTCTGCGTTCATGCGGCAGAGAGCGGCACAGTTCGAGAAAATGAATGTTGCGAACCACTTTTCGCATCCCGCCATCAGGGCGTTCTACAAGGAACTGTTTATGCAACAGAGCGGCGCTCCGTTCGAGAGTGCCTTTCTGAAGTTTGGCGGCAAGATCGTAGCGACCTCAAATGGTATGAAATTTCAGGACCGCTTCTATCATTTGACGCTTTCGATGAGCCTGGAAGGCGGCGAGAGTCTTTCGCCAGGGCGCTTGCTGTCACGCGAACAAGTTGCCCATCAGTGCCGGCAAAAAATCGCCGTGTTCGATTTCGGTCCCGGAACCGGCCGCCACAAAGAGGCGTGGCACCCCCGCCCGCTGGCCTACATGGAAACCTACTTGCCGCTCAGACGCAGTGGCGCTGTAATAACAGTTCTCCGGAGCGCCACGGCACGCGGTAACGCAATGATCCTGTCATCTCCTTCGATGCAACGCGCCATCAGTGCCATGAAAAAAGCACGCCGCAAGCTAAGTCTTTTATATGCGGGCAAATGATAGACGAACTCCGCATCCTTTAAAACTGCGGTTTCTAATCCTAGGCACTTCAATCCGATGCACCCTATTTCGAGGGCGCCTGAAGTCAGCAACTCACAACTGCATGCCGTGCCTGCCGCGTTCCAGCCGTCGCACCTGCAAGCCGAGTGAGACTTCCGTCTGCCGACCATGGTCTGATGCGCGCTCAACCAGGTAGGGTTACCGTACTGCGATAGGATGATGCTTGGCAAAGCCACTCATCATCCGAACTGGTGATGCCCACTTTATATCTCGTCAACGTCACATTGATGCACGTCAAAGATCCTAGGCGACGATTGGAGATACAAACTCAACTGGTAAGTGTGGGCATTTGTAAGTAGGGGCTTTTTTCCCATGACCACGAAATCGGTTCCTCGGTTGTCCGGCCCCGCGCCCCTCGGAACGTTTAGTGCAAACTCGGTTGGTCACCATTTCTTCCCTGCGGCCTTGGCTCTGTGGTGCGGTCTTATTACTTTTGACCAGCTGACAGACCTAGGGCGTTCGAGTACGGCAGCACAGGCCAGTGATCGCACGGGACAGGGCAGTGCCGCGATTGAAACCGGAGCCGTGCGATCCAGCCCTTCAAAAACGGTGCTTTCTGCTCCTGACAGCAGTGATGAACAGCACCATCTGCGCGTTGCAGTGATTGAAGAACCTCCTATCTCAGCACCCGTTGCCGCGCACCAAGGCACCACCGTGGCCCGGCAGCTAAAAATGACCGTGGGGGATCAACTGAAGATTGCAGTCTATGAGCGCCTGGAGAATGACGAGAACAAGTGGAGCAATGCGAGCGAGAGACCCAGAAAGCCTTCGATGTCACTGCAGTTGCGTACCGAAATGAGCGGCGATTACAGCGTTCAGGAAGATGGCATAATTTCGCTGCCGCTCCTTGGCGTATTTCGCGCCAGTGAAAGAACGCTCGAAGATGTGAAGGGCGACATTGCAAATGCGTTCGAGCAGACACTAGGGCGGCGCGGGTTCGTCAACGTGCAACTCGCAGAGCGCCAGCCTATTTACGTTCTCGGTCCAGTCAAGAATTCCGGCATCTATAAGTTTTCAGCTGGGATGACGGCTTGGCATGGCGTTGCACTCGCAGGCGGCTTCGAAAACGTGCCGCGCCCCGCGGGTTACTTAGATAATCGCCTCGATGCCACGCGAGAGGTTGGCAATGTTCAACGCAATAGTGACCGTGTCGCAGCTTTAGTAGCGCGCAGGGAAGTCCTCGCCGCCGAACGCGACAAGCGGCCGGTTGGCACGCCGCCAGAGCTGGCCGATTTAACCGGCTCCAAAGCCGCTGCAGCGCTGATTGCCGGCGAACAAACGGCAAGAAGCCTGGTTGTGGCAGGGCAAAAGGCGCGCATAGCGAGCATTCGCGGGGCTATTGAGGCCGCAAAGTCGGAATTTGAAGCAGCACGGCAGCGTTCAGGCCAGATCGACGTCACTGTTAAAGGTCAAGGCGAGCGCCTGGCGACGCTCAAGACGCTTGGCGCGCAGGGGCTCGCAAGGCGCCCACAACTCCTCGAAGCTGAACTGCAGTTGTCTCAGGCCCAGGAACGGCGCGCGGAAGCGCGGGTTGGCACCAGTCAGGCCGAGCAAAGGATTGGTTCGGCTGAGCAGGAACTTGCACGGCTCGTGTCCGATGCCACGCTGGAACTCGACAGCCAGATTGCGTCAATTGAACGCGAGCTTTCCGAAGTCAATGGACAGCGTCGCGTAGGGCTCCATCTGCTCGAAGTCCTATCGTCTTCAGAGTCCGCGCAAAGTCCTGCACAATCCGGCATCGACAGGCTTGTGCAGTATGAAATCGTCCGGCGCTCTGGCGAAACAACAATCACGATTGCCGCCAAGGGCGATACCGAGCTTCAGCCAGGAGACCTCGTGAAACTGTCGTTGCCTCCCCAATCGCGTACCGCACCATAAGGGCTTCAACGCCGCCGCTTTAATGATGTCCGCAATTTTCCGGCCAAACCAAGGGAGAACCGGCTCCGGATTTGGAAGCTTGAGAAGATGAACACACTTTGAACTTCAGATGGCGCGTCACTAACTAGTTCTTCGAACGGGTGTACCTTGGAACTTCAGTCAGCCAAAAAAGCCGTTTTGATATCAAACGAGGCGTTCACAAATGCCGTGAGTGTTCCATCGCGGGTACACGCTGCCGCTGATGAGCGGGTGCTCTCCAAACTGCCTATACCGGCAGTCAGTATCGTTATTCCAACATTGAACGAAGCCAAAAATCTTCCTGCACTTCTACCCAAAATCCCCCTTTGGGTGCACGAGATCATTATCGTTGATGGCCGTTCGATTGACGATACGATCGCCGTCGCCAAGAGCCTATGCCCCAATGTAAAAATTGTGTTGGAGCCCAGGCGCGGAAAGGGCGTGGCGTTACGGGCTGGATTTTCCGCTGCTACCGGCGAAGTCATAGTCATGATGGATGCCGACGGCTCCATGCGCCCGGAAGAGATCGTACATTTTGTTGGCGCCCTCATGGCAGGAGCTGATTTCGTGAAAGGCTCGCGTTTTCTGCAAGGAGCCGGAACGGCCGATATGTCGTTTGTGCGGATGGCCGGCAATTGGGGGCTAACCCTATTTGTTCGCCTGCTTTTTGGCGGGCAATTCACCGACCTCTGTTACGGCTACGTCGCCTTCTGGTCCAAGCACGTTTCAGTATTGAACTCGCAAGCGGACGGTTTTGAAATCGAAACCGCATTGAACTTGCGCGCATGCAAGGCCAATTTGCACATTGTCGAGGTCGCCAGCTTCGAGAAGCCGCGCTTATTTGGAGAAAGCAATCTGAGAACGATCCGCGACGGCTGGCGTGTTCTCACGACAATCATTAGCGAGCGCTTGAATTTGAACTGGAGTTCCAGCCTCAGTGGTTGAAACCTGCCGGCTGCTGGAGTTGGACCGATGCGTATCTTGATGGTTTCAGCCCGCTTTCCGCCGTACATGGGTGGCGTTGAGGCGCATGTGTACGAGGTCGCGTCCCGTATGGCCTCGAGAGGCCACGATGTAACCGTTTTGACGACGGATACGGCGGGCCAACTTGAGGCATCCAGCCAAATTGGCAGGATTCATGTCATCAGGGTCAAGGCTTGGCCGCGGAACCGCGATTATTATTACGCACCGGAAGTGGTCAGACATATCCTTGGCGGCAGTTGGGATGTCATCCATGTTCAAGGTTACCATACACTCGTAGCGCCAATGGCGATGGCAGCGGCGATACGCAAGAAGATACCCTTTGTTCTGACCTTTCATAGCGGTGGGCATTCGTCTCGCATAAGAAATGCGTTGCGCCGCCTGCAACATCGCATGCTGGCACCACTTGTCAGGCGGGCGGCTCAACTGGTCGCCGTCTCTGAGTTCGAAGCCACGCTTTTCAGTAGCGCCATGAAGATACCGCGCGAGCGATTTGCCGTTGTACCCAATGGAGCCCAGCTCATTGAGGCACCCGGTACAACGCCAACGCCTGCACAGACGCCGATGATCGTCTCCATCGGCCGCCTGGAGCGGTATAAGGGGCATCACAGAGCCATCGAGGCATTTCCCAGCGTCTTGAAACACATACCCGAAGCTCGCTTGCGCATTCTTGGAGAGGGGCCCTACAAGCAGGAATTGATTTCTCTCACCGGCAGACTTGGCTTGCTAGATCGCGTCGAGATTGGCGGCATTCCAATGGGTGAGCGCTCCACGATGACGGCTTTGCTGTCACAAGCGTCGTTGATTGTACTTTTGAGCGACTATGAGGCTCATCCAATTGCCGTCATGGAGGCTCTTTCGCTCAAACGGCCTGTGCTCGTCACTGACAGCTCTGGACTAAGCGAGATCGCCAAAAACGGTTACGCAACCGCGATACCTTTGAGTTCAACGAAGTCTGCGATCGCAGATGCGATGGTCCGCGAAATTCTGTCGCCCCATGCTCCTCCCGGGATGCATTTGCCGACCTGGGACAACTGCACGGACAGGCTCGTCGAGGTCTACGGCAAGGTCGCGGCGCAAGACCGCAAAGAGCGCTCTGAGCCCATGGCCGGGCAAATCCTGGCAGCAGAGCCATAAACAATGCCATGATTTTAGAACGGAACACCAGTTACACGCAACGCGCGGTGATCTGGTTTTAAAGCGGTGAGAGTACCTGGTTCAATGCAATGAGACTGCCCGGACTTCAATATGACTGTGGACCTGCACCCAGTGGGGGGGCGATGGAGCGCACCGTTTCGCCAGCCAACTCCCGCTGGCGGACTTCGGTTATTACGCGCCTCCAGTGGATTACGGGCCTGGGGTTGCAGGCCGGACCTTTCAATGAAGAAACACAATCGAAACCAGCCGATTGGGGCTGGCTCCCCTACCTCAGTTTGCTTGCCGCCGTCGCACTGCTGTGCTTGGCCGCCGCCGGCAATGCCAACCGGCGAGGCACGGACGGTGCCGTAGAACTCTATTGGCTGACGCTGGCCATCATGTACTTTTTTTTTGCTGTGCGCATTTCTTGGCCGGCAGCGCCGAGGAGCGAACGTCTAGCGCTGATCGGCGCGCTTGGGATCGCGCTTTACTTGGCCAAGGTTCTCGTCAGCCCCCACGGCTTTTCCAACTTCGACGAGTTCATTCACTGGACGACGGCCACAGATATCGTTGAAAACCAGCGTCTCTATACACCCAACGCCTTGCTTCCCATCAGTCCGCTCTATCCTGGACTTGAGCTGGTGACCACCGCGTTGTCGCAAGTCAGCGGGCTGCCGGTATTTGCCGCGGGCACTGTTGTGATAGGCATCCTTCGGCTCGTTTGTCTCGGAGCGGTGTTTGCCATCTATGAGAATGTGACCGGTTCATCGCGCATCGCGTGCGTTGGCTGTCTCGTCTACATGGGACACTCTAACTTCTTTGGCTTCCATTCCGGCTTTGCCTACGAGAGTCTTGCCATCGCTTTTCTGGCTCTAGCTCTGCTCGTCCCCGTAACCAAGCAGATGAGCTCAACCGAATCCGGCAGCCTGCCCGCACTCTTAATCACCAGCATGCTAACCGGCGCATTGGCGGTCACGCATCATTTGACTTCGTATCTCGCCGCGGCACTTCTGACCGGCTTTGCACTGCTCGAAATGATCCGGACGAATACGCCTCGATCGAATTACCGCGCATTGGCGCTGGCAACAATTGCGGGAGCCGCCGCCTATGCCGGATTTCACACGGTGGGGGGCACGACCGCCAGCTATCTCGGGCCGGAAGTAGAGGGCGGATTAGACGGCTTTCTGCGTCTCTTCACGGGCACAGCGCCGCCGCGAGAACTGTTCGTGTCTCAGTCGGGCATACACCTGCCGCTGTTCATGCGCATTGCAGGTGTCGGCTCCGCGATTATCCTATGCGCAGCTCTGGCAGGGGGCTTCTTCCGCACATTGCACCTTGCCGGCTTTGAACCGATGCGTGGGCTAAAGGCATTGCTGCGTTGGGACAACAGTTTGCTCGTACTTTTAACGCTTATGACGCTCTTATTTCCCATCGCACTGCTGCTGCGGCTGTCTCCAATGAGTTGGGAAGTGGGCAACAGGCTTGGCTCTATTCTGTTCTTTGGTGTCGCCATTGTTACCGCCACCGCCATTCATTTGCAGTGGATCGGCACCAACCCCACGAGATTGCGAATTGGCATTGTTGGCGTCTTGCTTACCCTCGTGTTCCTTGGCGGTATCGTGGCCGGAGGCGCGGCATCCGCGATCCCTAGCCGTTACAAAGTGGCCGCTGACGCGCCTTCCGTGGAACCCATGGGCATTGAGGCAGCGATTTGGACGAAGACTTGGCTTGGCGCGCACCACCGGATTGCCACGGACCGTACCAATCGGCTTCTCATGGCTCTCTATGGGCGTCAGGAAATCGCAACCACCATTCAAGATGGGGTCGATACGACTCCACTGCTGGTCGCCCAATACATGACGCCCTACGAGCTTGACCTCATCAAAAAGGCTAAGCTCGACTATGTACTTGTTGATCTGCGCTTGAGCCAAGCGCTGCCCGGCGTCGGCGTCTATTTTGAAAAAGGTGAACCTTCTGATGTGCACCAAGAGCCACCGGCAACATCTGCCCTTTTGAAATTCAATTACAATCCGGAGATTGGCAGGCCCTTCGACAACGGTGCATTGAAGCTTTTTGATGTGAGGGCGTTGCGTGATTAGCGGCCAGTATTCACGAACGGGGATTGCCGTCGTGCTGGCCATAGCCGGTTGGCTTGCTGTTGTGTTTATGCCTGGAGGATGGGTTCGGGCCGCAATCAGTCTTCCCCTCGTACTCGTTCTGCCTGGCTATGCGCTGTTGAGACTTATGCGCCAGCCCCTCTTGAACGGTCCCGGCGGCGCCTGCTTCATCACTGGCCTCAGCATGGCGGCCACGATTGCCGCTGGCTTCTTGTTGCAAGCAGCCGGCGCGCTAAATCCCATCGGTTGGGCCAAAGTACTCTTAGCCATGACCGTCGTGCCGTTGCTAATATCCATGCGCCTCAGTCCTGAACGGCAGGACGCGGCTCAATCTGCCACGAATCTAGATGCCAAATTTGCGTGGCCATCTAGCCGTCCCGGCCGCTTGAGACTTGCAGCCGTAGCGGCCGCCCTGGCGGTACTTGGCGCCGCGGGCGCAGTGGCCCGCCATGGCGTCACCGCCTACCGCGAGTTCAAATATACCGAACTCTGGGTGGTTCCCGATATCAGCGGCGGCAACTCTTCGTTTTTTGCCGGATTCCGAAACATGGAAGGAGATACCATCCGGTATGATTTGGAGCTCCTGATTGATGGCAAGCTACTGGCTAAGTGGAACGCGATCGCGCTTTCCGATGGTGAGGAATGGGTGAAGCAAAGCACGGTTCCCTATTCGCTGAAATCTTCCCTGCGAGCCGAAGCTAGGCTTTTCAGGCAAGACGACCCCACTCGCCTTTACCGGCAGGCATGGATCAACTTATCCAATAAATAGAAGTCAGGTGACGAGAGTGCGTATTCTGATGCTGAGCCAGTTCTATCCGCCCATTATTGGAGGCGAGGAACGTCATGTCAAAAATCTGGCAACGGCACTCGCCCAGCGCGGGCACGAAGTCTGTGTAGCGACCCTGTCTGGCACCGGAAGCAACGCGCAGGACATGGACGGCGGTGTACGTGTCTACCGTTTGCACGGCACGCTGCAAAAGATGACCAAGCTGTTTAGTGAAGGCGAGAGAAGGCATGTGCCGCCGTTTCCAGATCCAGGCTTATTATTGGGACTTCGCAGAGTCATCTTGGAATTCCGTCCTGACATTGTGCACGCACACAACTGGCTTCTACATTCATTCTTGCCGTTGAAGCAATGGAGCGGAGCGCGCTTCGTCGTTACGCTTCATGACCTCAGTCTGGTATGTGCGAAAAAGAACATGATGCATGGCGGGTCCACCTGTTCAGGGCCTGCGTTCGCCAAATGCATGAAGTGCGCCAGCCATCACTACGGCCCCATCAAAGGTTGTGTCACCGCGGCCGCCAACTGGGTCTCTCAAGGCGCAGAGCGTAAACTGGCCGACAAATTCCTTACCGTCAGCAGCGCAATCGCCGTGGGCAACAAACTTGCTCAATCGGGCGTTGACTACGAAATTATTCCAAACTTTGTTCCCGATGACATCGCTCAGCTCGACGATGAGCCACCCGCCCAGGTTGCTGCACTTCCTCAAGAACCATTCTTGCTCTTTGCCGGAGACCTTGGGATTTTCAAGGGAACGCATGTCCTCATTGATGCCTACCGGCGCCTGCGCAATGCCCCCCCACTCGTAATGATTGGCCGGCGAAGCGCTGAAACACCGGAAGATTTGCCTGAAAATGTGCACATTTTCGAGAGCTGGCCACATGCCGCCGTCATGCACGCTTGGAACCGCAGTCTGCTTGGTGTTGTGCCGTCAATATTGCCTGAGGCATGCGCGACGGTCGTCATGGAATGCATGGGGATGGGCAAAACGCTGGTCGCCACCCGCATCGGGGGCACACCCGATCTCGTCGAAGACGGCATTTCCGCCCTGCTCGTGCCGCCCGGCAACGCCGATGCTCTGAGTTGTGCAATCCAAACCTTGATCGACAACCCATCACAGCGCGAGCGCATGGAAAGCGCCGCGGTTCAACGCGTGCAACATCTGAAAGCCAAGTCGGTGGTGCCGCGCATTGAGAATATTTACGCGCAACTGTTGGCTGGCAAGAGCAAAGAAAACTGTTCGATTGATCACGGATACGCCGTTCCACCATAGGTCATCAACAAACCTGCCGTGATCTGGCGACAAACCCTCAATGAGGACTTCAAGGATTGTAAAACATCATGACAGACGCTCATAGCGTCAACGATCAGGTGGTTTCTCTGATCATTTGCGCCTATACTCTGGATCGCTGGCAAGACCTGTGCGAGGCCGTCGCCTCGGCCCAGAATATGACCCGTCCACCCGATGAGATCATACTCGTCTGCGACCACAACGATGAGCTTTTTAAAAAGCTATCGGCGCGTTTCAGCGGGCTTTGCGTCGTCGCCAATGAAGAACAACGCGGCTTGTCGGGAGCAAGAAATACAGGCGTGCGTCATGCCAAAGGTCAATTGATGGCCTTTCTTGACGACGACGCGATAGCCGGTAGAGAATGGCTATCGATCCTGATGCGCCATTTCAACCTGCCGGGTGTCTATGGAGCGACATCCAGAATTGAGCCCCTTTGGATTGGAGACCCCCCAGCATGGATGCCACTGGAATTCCTGTGGACGGTCGGATGCTCCTACGCGGGCCTGCCGATCGCCTACAGTGAGGTCCGCAATGTCATGGGCGCGGCTATGTGTTTTCGACGGGACGTATTCGACGCCACCGGCGGGTTCACGCACCGGCTGGGACGCACCGGCACTCTCCTGCCACTGAGCTGCGAAGAAACGGAACTGAGCATCCGGGCACGTGAGGCCATCAGCGGAGCGACGTTTGTTTTTGATCCCTCCTCAACAGTTCAGCATAAGATACCAGCCAAAAGACTTTCACTGCGCTACTTCATGTTGCGTTGTTATGCGGAGGGACTTTCGAAACAACGCTTGGCAGGCATGTTCCGGTCGAAGACCACCCTTTCAACCGAGGCCCACTATGTGTTGAAGACGCTACCGCGCGGTGTTCTTGCCGGGTTCAGAGATGCCGTCCTGCGCGGTGATGCCTGGGGACTCGGCCGGGCCGGCGCTATCGTGCTGGGATTGGCGGCAACGGCATCTGGTTATGCCGCCGGCATGTGTCTCACCATAACAAAAGTTGCTGCGCCGCTTAACGATTCAAGAGCCTTGGACAGATCAGCATGAAGCTCCCGGAAAGACAGTCATGATTGCTGGGGCCATCGATGCGTTTCGCGAACGGCACCAGAGGTCTGCCTCGCTGATTGGCAATGCCAGCTCCTTGGCGGCTGGCAATCTCGCCAATGCGGTGCTCGGCTTCTTGTATTGGGCTTTGGCCGCGCGCAGCTTCCCGCCAGAAGCCGTCGGATATGCGGCTGCCGCGATTTCCCTGATGGGCTTTGCCAGTCTTCTGGGCGAGTTTGGACTGGGCACGCTGCTCCTGGGTGAAATTCAACGCGATTTGAAGCGCGCACCCAGCCTGATTTCGGCGGTCCTGTCCGCCTCGATTGTCTTGTCGGCGCTGTGTGGACTGGCAGCCGTCGTCATGTGCCATCTGATGTCGATTGAACTTGGTGCGATCTTGAGCACCTGGGCAGGCTTGTGCCTCTTTGTTGTGGCATGCGCTGCGTCGGGATTTGCCCTCGTTCTCGACGGAGTTCTGATTGGCTTCCTAATGAGCGAGCGGCAGCTCATCCGCAATGTTGCGTTATCCATTATAAAGCTTGCACTTCTGGCCGCGGTCGCATTCGCCGGGCAGAGCAATCATGCGGAATTTTCGATTTTTTCGACGTGGGCCGCCGCCACCTTGTTTTCAATTGTGCTGGTTGCTGCGCTGTCGATACGATTTTCAGAGCCGGTGTGGGCGGCGCCAACGTTTGAGAGCTTGAAGCCTCAGTTGGCAAGGGCACTGCAGCATCACGCACTCAACATAGCCACGCTCGCGCCGGCGGTTATCCTGCCGTTTATCGTTACAGCTGCGCTCTCGGCAGAGATCAATGCCGCTTTCTTTGCCGGATGGATGCTGCTGGGTGTTGTCTTGATGATCCCCGCGGCGCTGACGACGGTTCTATTCACGGTAGGCGCAAAAGACCCAAAGATCATTGCCCACCATATTACGATTACGCTCGCAATCTCAGTGTTGACGGGCATTGCTGCAGGCGCAGGATTTTACTGTTTTGGTGATTTCGTCTTGCGGCTATTCAATCCCGTCTATCCCGCCATCATGGGCCCAAGCCTGCAATATTTGGGTATCAGCGTCGTTTTCGTGATGGTGAAGTATCATTACATC